>JANXTX010000267.1 GCA_025352165.1 Caulobacteraceae bacterium
CACCCTGCGCCTTATTGGCCGCGGCCGCCTTGGCATTTCCTTCGGCCTGGTGCGCCATCACCTGCCGCTGCAACTGCTTCAGATTCATGCGAGCCTGCTCAAGAGTGATCAGCGGCTTGGTCCCGGTGAGTGCGTCATTGACGGCGCGTGCAAGCATTACCGGGTCAATCTCGACACCGTCTTTCCTCATATCGGTGCCGAAGTTCAGCCCAATCGAATAGCTATTCAGCGCCTTGGGATCCTTGAGCTCGTCCGGAATCGGCGGAGCCGGGGGCGCCGTCGGTGCAGCGGTTGCCGCGGCGGGAGCAGCAGCCTTCGCGTCCTCGGCGACTGCGTGGGCGGCGAAGCCTAGCGCAACCAGCGTGGCGAGCGGGAGTACGAATGATTTCATCGGGACATTACTTTCGAAAGGTTTCTGCCGACGCTCCATGCACCAGCAAGTTGATGGTTTTGTGACTCTCGGGTCAGGCGCCGGCGTATTAGTCGAGTGCGGGACGAAGGTAAACGTGGCGAGGCTATCTCACCACGGGTGTCAGCGGCTTGCCATCGGTCTTGTAGATATGTCCCGCTATCATGACAAACCGCATGTGCTCACGCTGGGTGACGTCGGCCAACGGGTCACCCGCGACGGCGATGATGTCCGCGTACCGTCGGGGCTGGATCGAGCCGATATCGTCAGCGTCTCCGATCAGGTCGGCGGCGCTGGTGGTGGCCGCGGCGATGGCGTCGCGCGGCATAATGACCGCATGCACCGGCAGAGCGAACTCGCGGGCGTTGATTCCGTGTGGCGCGAGACCCTGGTTGGCGCCGAAGGCAATCTTGACGCCCGCGCGATAGGCGTCGCCGAGATTCTTCCGCATGCGCGGACCGACGATAAGCGCCTTGGCGGCGGAGGAAGGGTTGAGCTGTTCGGAGTGCGCCCGGGCAATTTCGATCGCGGTTTGGGCTCCCAGCAACGTGGGCGCCAGGCAGGTCCCGTGAGCCTTCATCAGGTCGTAGGACTCCGCATCCGCAAAGGACCCGTGCCCGATCGAATCAACGATAAGAAGCCAAGAAGCCAAGAGGTCCATGACTGCCCCGCGCGCCGCGCAACATCTCAAAGACGTTCGGTCAGATAGCATTACGCGGAAAACCTTTCTCGACGTCAGCAAGCCGCGCGACGGTCATACGCTATCTGGATGCCAGCCCGGTCAGGACGGCCGTAGCGTCAGGCTTCTTCGTCGGGATCCACATGAGCCCAGACCCCACGACGCTTGGCGACGAGGTTGTAGTAGAGCGCGCCTGCGGCCAAGAACAGCGCAGTGACAAGCAGGCCGGTGCGGCCTGATCCGGTGTCGTAGAGTTCGGCCACGACGATGGCGAGGACCGCGAGAAATACCACGATGGGTCCGACCGGATGCCAGGGCATGCGAGAACGGGTCTCGCGGGTCGCCCCCGAACGCCGTCCCAGAATGACGCCGAGGGCGAGCAGAGCATAGTTTATCGCCGCGCCGTTGCCGTTGATCATGATCAGGGTGGCGAGCGGAACGGTGCAGAGCGCCAGACCACCGGCTCCGAGCACCAGGGTCGCGACCCACGGCGAGCCGAAACCAGGATGGACGCTGGCGAAGGCGCGGTTGGCGGCGGGATGCCATAGCTGATCGCGCGAGCAGGCATACAGCGTTCGGCCGCCGATCAACGCAGTGGCGATCATCGCATTGAAGATGGCAATGGCGACGCCGAGGCTGACAGCGGCCGCGACTCCGGGACTGGCCGCCTCACGGATGAAGGCCGATACAGGAGCCGGCGCGGCGGAGACGGCCGCGAGGTCCCTCGCCCCGACGATCACGCCGGCGAGAGGGGGCAGGATGGTGAGCGCCGCCAGGCCAAGCGCGCCGAAGATCATCCAGGCCATCTTGTGCCGGGCGCCGACCACTTCCTCGCCGAAACTGACCGCCGATCCGTAGCCGTTAAAGGCGTAGACGGCCCCCGCGCCTGCCACGCCCATCATCACCAGCGGCACGGAAACGAGGGCGCCGTGGGCGTCGGACATCATCGGATGGAATGTCGCCGCCAGCAGATCCCGGTGCGGGTGCGCCAGGCCCAGCCATGCGGTAACGGCCAGGCTGAGCACCTCGATGACCAGAAACAAACCGGTAACCCAGGCATTCATCCGTATACTGAGGGCTGCAAGAACCGTCACGGCCGCGACGCACATCAGGGCGACCGGCAGCGCCTCGAGCCCCGGCCAGACCACACGCAGATACTCGGCGACGCCCAGGCCGGAAAGCGCCAGCGCGATCGGCAGGCCGGTCAGGCTGCCGACCAGGGTGGCGATGGCCATCGTCGGACCCAGGGTCTTGCCGATCAGCGTGTAGTCCCCGCCGGCATGCGGGAACGCCGAACCGAGCTCGGCGTAGACGCCTGAGACGAGCATACCGAGGGCAACCGCCAGGCAACAGGCCCCGATCACCCAGGATCCGGCCCCATGGATGATATCCGAACCGGCCAGGTACACGCCGATACTGGGCGACAGACCGGAGAGGGTGATGACAAGCCCACCGAAGCCCGACATCTCACGCTTGAGTTTATGCGGCGCCGCGGCTGCGGTCATACGGGGCCTCGCTCGGGTCCGTCCAACGCACCCATCTCGGCGCAGGTTCAACAGCGGCGAGCCACCTGTCAATCGTTTGAATTCGATGCAGGAATCTTGAGAGTCCAAGCAATCTTGCGATGCAATCGTGACTCTGTCGGTAGCCAAATCACAGGCGCTCGAATGAACCCAATTCGGCTTATGGGGGCGTTAGAATGCCTTTTCTAAACCTGGAGCCTATCGGAGCGGCATCGCTCAACCCGTTGAGCTTCTATCGCAAGGAATCTATCCATGAGCACTTCCAAGAAAGTCGCCAAGACCGTCGAAACCGTCCAGGCCGCGGCCGATCCCGATATCGCGCGCAAGATCTGGCTCGCCGGCGTCGGCGCCTATGGCCGCATCTACAACGAGACGCAGGGCGCGGTCGAAAAGCTGGCCAGCGGCGCCAATGAGGCCTTCGACCAACTCGTCGCCAAGGGCGAGGAAGTCGAGGACGCGGTGCGCCATTCGTTCACCACGTCTCCGCAAGGCGGGAAGATCGTCACCATGGTCGAGACGGCGGCCGGGAAGGTGCAGGCCTTCAGCGCCGAACAGCGCGCCGCGCTGGAGACCCGGATTAGCAGGGTCCGCGAGACCGTGTCCGAAACCCTCGCCCCGCTGAACATTGTTGCTTTGGGCCATGCGATCGAGAAGCTTTCGGCCCACGTCGAAGCGCTGACCGGTGAAGTAGCCGCGCTTAAGGCCGAGAAGGCCGCCGCGACGGTTGCGGCGGCGCCGGTAGCCGAAGACGCCACGGCCAAGCCAGCGCGCGCCAAGGCGAAGGAAACCGTCGAGGCCTAGGCACGGCGCATCAGACCTGCCGGCAGCAGCATGATCTGGGCCGCCGCGCGGGCAACGCGCGCGCGCGGCGGTCCCGGGTCGCCCTCCAGTTCGAGCTGCAGGGCGTGGAAGCCGATTCCGGTGGTCATCAGCCTCGCCATGCCGTCGATGACCTCGGGCGAGGCGACGATGACGCCGGCCGTCTCCAGCCCTTCCAGCATTGTGCGCAGCGCCTCACGTTCGCCCGCCGCGATCCGCCGCAGGCGGGCCGCGAGGTCAGGGTGATGGAGGGCCAGCGCACCGGCCTCGCGATAGAGGAAGCGGGCGTCCCAGGCCTCCTCCGCCAGAATGTGGACATGGGTCCACAGGGTTTCCAGCATTGCTCCCTCGCCACGGCAGGCCTTGAGGGCAGCCTCCAGAACCATCTCGACCTCGCCCTGATAGGCTTCGGCAAGATGAATGAGAATCTCGGGCTTGCCCTTGAAGTGATAATAAAGGTGACCAGGACTTATGCCGAGCGCGCTGGCGATATCCACGGCCGAAAGCGTCGCCACGCCCTCGGCGTTGAACAGCTCGCGCGCCGTTTCGAGAATTCGCTGCTTGGTGCTCAGACTCAAGTTCCCATCAAAAATCCGTGTGCGACATTGACAGCGCCCACGAACGCTAAAGGATAGGCTTTGACAATCGTGACGCGAACACAAATCGGCGCACGACGTAGACCGGGAGGCCCGCGAATGGCAAAGGCAGGAGTCATACTCGGCGAAGGCGCGGCGGAAAATACGGTCGCCCTGAACCCGATCGTTGGTCTGGCGCGCGAGGATCTGATCGGCGCGGTAGGCGTGATGCTTCGCGAGACCGCCGGTCGACCGGTCAAGACGCTCAAACATCTGAAGAAGTTCGGCGGCGAGGTGGTGCGGATCGTCCGCAACCAGTCGGAACGGGCGCCTGATCCGAAGGACAAGCGATTCGGCGACCCGACATGGCGGACCAATCCTCTCTACAAGGCCTCGTTGCAGTACTATCTGGCCGTTCGTTCCGGCATGAATGGCTGGATGGAGGACCTCGACTTCGACGAGCAGGAACGCGCGCGGGCCAGTTTTGTAACCGGCATGGTGCTGGACGCCCTAGCGCCGTCCAATACACTTATCGGCAATCCCTCGGCGATCAAGAAGGCGTTCGAGACCAATGGCGGATCACTGATCCGCGGCCTGAAGAACGCCTACGAGGACATCACCAAGAACGACGGCATCGTCAGCCAGGTCGACAAGCGCCCGTTCAAGGTTGGCGGCAATCTGGCTACGGCAAAGGGCGCCGTGGTCCACACCACGCCGATGATGGAACTTATCCAGTATGCTCCCACCGCCGAGCAAGTGCATGGCGTACCGTTCCTGATCATTCCGCCGCAGATCAACAAGGCGTACGTCAACGATCTCTCCCCGGAAAAAAGCATCATCCGATTTCTGACTTCCGGCGGCATCCAGCCGTTCATGGTCAGTTGGCGCAACCCCACGCCTGAACATCGCGATTGGGGCCTGGGCGACTATGTAAACTCGCTGATCGAGGCGATCGACGTTATCTGCCAGATCACCAGATCGAAGAAGGTCAACATCAGCGGCGCCTGCTCGGGCGGGATCACAGCGGCAATGCTGCTTAGCAAGCTGGCCGCCGCAGGCGACACGCGCATCAACGCCGTGACGCTGATGGTCTGCGTGCTGGATCCGCAACCCGATGACAGCGAGACCGGCGCGCTGGTGTCCAAGCACGGCATCGAGCTTGCCCGGCGTCGTTCCGCCAAGGCGGGCGTGCTGGACGGTGCGTCTTTATCCCGCACATTCGCCTGGCTGCGGCCAAACGATCTGGTGTGGAATTATGTGATCAATAACTACCTGCATGGTGAACCGCCGCCTGCGTTCGACGTGCTCTATTGGAACAACGATTCCACCAACCTGACCGCGACACTGCATTCGGACTATCTGAGCGTCTACGAACAGCAGCCGTTCGCCCGCCCGGGTACAGCGCGTTTCGCCAACCACCTGGTCGACCTGACCAAGATTACGCAGGACGTGTTCATTGTCGCCGGCGTCACGGACCACATCACCCCGTGGAAGGCCTGCTATCGGATCAGCCAGATGATCGGGTCGCGCAATGTCGAGTTCGTGCTCTCGCAGGCCGGCCATATCCAGGCGTTGCTCAACCCACCCGGCAATCCCAAGGCGAAGTACTTCAAGAGCGAGACGCGGCCGCCGCCGAGCGTTGACGAATGGCTGGACTCGCGCGCGCGCGAGCACGCCGGATCGTGGTGGCCGTTCTGGCTGGAGTGGCTGACGACCCGGTCGGGCGCGCTCAAGGCCGCGCCCAAGAAGCTCGGATCAACCAAGCATCCGCCTGGCGTCCCCGCGCCGGGAAACTACGTGTTCGATTGAGAGGAAAATTAGTGGTCCAAGCGCAGACGCCGGACGAGCCCGCGGCCCGAACACCCAAGATCGAGACACTGCGAGCCGGCGGACGCAACCTGCGCGTCGCGGTCTGGCGCGCCGAGACAATTGCCGGGAAGACACCCGTCCGTCCCTTGCTATTCTTCAATGGCATTGGCGCCAACATCGAACTGATGAGCCCGCTGGCGGACTGGTTTCCCGACCGCGATGTGATCACCTTCGACATGCCCGGCGTCGGCGGCTCACCCAGCCCTCGCCTGCCATATCGTCCCTGGACCATGGCGCTGCGCACCGCGCGCCTGCTGGACAAACTTGGCTACGGCGGCAAGGTCGACGTGATGGGCGTATCGTGGGGCGGCGGCATGGCGCAGCAATTCGCCTTCCAGCACACCAAACGCGTCGGCAAACTGATTCTGGCGGCTACGGCGGCGGGCATAGTCATGGTGCCGGGCGATCCCAAGGTGCTGGCGAAAATGGCCAATCCGCGCCGCTACGTCGACCCTGCCTACATGATGGCCAACTTCCAGGCGCTATACGGTGAGACGGACACGTCGACCAAGCATGTCTCGCGCCTCAGCCCGCCCTCGCGGCTTGGCTACTTCTATCAGTTGGCGGCGATGGCCGGCTGGACCAGTGCGCCGTTCCTGCCGTTCCTCAGGGCCAAGACCCTGGTGCTGATGGGCGAGCACGACAAGATCGTTCCTCTGATCAACGGCAAGTTCCTCGCCCGACTGATCCCGCACGCCCGCTTCGAAAGCGTACCGGGCGGGCATTTGTTCCTGGTGTCGCAGCCGGAGAAAAGCGTAGCGCTGATGCGGGCGTTCCTGGACGAGGCGGACGAGGACGTGGCTGAGTCAAGACGGGCGGCGTAGCGATAACACCTTCCGCAACAGCCCGCCAATTGCGCGACGCGCCTCCCGCCCGCTCGTAGCGTTCAGTCGAAGGACAATCGCGGCCATAGCCGATCGGTTTCTGATCTCGCTGTTCGAACACAAGGCCTGGTGCAACGCAGGTCTGGCCGAGGCGTTGCGCGCGGCGCCGAAGGATGTCGACCGAACGCAATGGGCGGTCATCGTCTTCACCTTCGATCACACGGCCAACGTTGATCGGGTATTCAGGGCGCGGCTGATGGGCGAAGCGCCCGACGTCAGATCGACCGTCGCAACCCACTGGCCAGATCTCGATGCGCTGACCGCCTCGATGGCCCAAACGGACGCCTGGTACCTCAACTATGTCCGCGCGGTGACGCGTGCCGAGCTTGACGAAATCGTCACATTCAGCTTCGTCGACGACGGCGCGCCCGGACGCATGACGCGCAGCGACATGCTCGCCCACGTGATCACCCACGGCGCCTCGCACCGGGGCGCGATCGGCAAGATGCTGAAGGGCCTTTGCGTTCGTGGCGCGAGCGACATGATGACGACGTTCCGGCGAACAGACGTGGCCTAGCGCACAATCAAGCGTTCCCCCATACGGCGAGCAAAAGCCTATTGCCTTTCAGCCATTCCATGTCGCACTATATAGTGCGCTATTATAATGGGGAGCGAGATGGCCGGGGACGTATTGAAAGAGCGGGGCCACCTGTTTCTGGGTAGCCGGCTGAAGCGACTGGCGGAGAGAATGCAGGCTGACGTCGCGGTTGTGGCCGAGCGAGCCGGGCTTTCGATCCAACCTAGTCAGTATGCCCTGCTGGCGACGCTGGATCGGCACGGACCGCTAACGATCGGCGAACTGACCCAGGCTATGGAGGTCAGCCAACCCACGGTGACACGGTCAGTCTCGCGGCTGGTCGAAGTGGGACTGATCGAAGTGAGAAAGGTGCGGCGCGACCAAAGGCACAAGACGATTTCCCTGAGCGCGACCGGTGAAGAAGCTCTGGAACGCTCCCGGCGCCTGGTCTGGCCGCAGATCGAGGCCGCGGCGATGGAAATCTGCGAAGGGTTGGAAGGCCCTCTCCTCGATCAGCTCACGGCGATCGAGACGCGACTGGCGGAGCAACCGCTGCACCAGAGGGGCCTGCGCGGCGCCTATGCGCGGCTGTCGATCCGCGAGTTCTCCGACAACCTCGCCGACGCATTTCGAGACATCAACGCGCAATGGATCACGGCAATGTACACTCTGGAGGCCGCCGACCGCGAAGTGCTCGATAGCCCGCGCGTGCGCATCATCGACCCCGGCGGCGCGATCCTGTTCGTGGAGGCCGGCGACCTGGGCGTGGTCGGCTGTTGCGCCCTACGCAAGGAACGCGAGGGATGCTTTGAGCTGACTAAGATGGGGGTCCTAGAAAGTGCGCGCGGGCGCAAGGCGGGAGAGTTCCTGTTGAATGAGGTGGTGAAGCGGGCGCAGGCGCTGGGCGCGACGACGCTATATCTGCTAAGCAACAGGAAGTCCGCCGCCGCGATGCACCTCTATGAAAAGCTTGGCTTCGTGCACGACGATTCGGTCATGAACGATTTTGGGGCCCGGTATCGGCGGTGTGACGTGGCGATGCGATATGCCGGAAACGTGCAAGCCCAAGCACATCCGGCCCCGGGCACGCCGCAATAGGCCAAAAATATTTATAGAACGCGATTCAGCTATTCCTCTCCCGTATTCCCTCGATCGTCCTCTAGCAGAGCGCGACGAGGCGGCGTAGTCAGGGAGGAAGTTATAACACCGGGAGGATGGCCATGCTGCAAAGGGCCGAGGTGATCGCGCGACTGACGTCGAGCGGCGAGTTCGAGATTGTCGAGGACTGCAGCCTTGGATATCCGCTGAAAGTCTATCGAAACGCGCCATCGTCGCTTTGTGCACTGCTGGAGTCCACTAGGCGTTTCAGCGATCGAACGTTCTTCATCTATGGCGACGAACAACTAAGTTTCGCTCAGCATTATGTGAAGGTCGCGGCGCTGGCCCACCATTTGCAGGCAACGGGCGTGTGTAAAGGTGATCGAATCGCCATTGGCATGCGCAACTATCCTGAATGGTCGATCAGTTTCTGGGCTTGCCAGGCAATCGGCGCGGTCGCGGTGGCTATCAATGCTTGGTGGACCGGTCCGGAAATCGCTTTCGCTTTGGAAGATTCAACGCCCGCGGGCCTGCTGATCGACGGAGAGCGGCTAGAGCGGATGGCGCCGCTGATCAACGCGATGCCGAGCGTCAAGGCGATTGTGGTCGCTCGACGCTGCGGCGCGGGCCCTGGCGGTATGGACTTCGAGGATGCTACGGCTTCTGGCGGGGACCAGCTGCCCCGGGTCGACATTGAACCGACGGACTTTGCGACAATTCTCTATACATCCGGCACCACCGGCAAACCGAAGGGCGCGGTCGCGACGCAGCGCAATCACGTTACCAACTACATGAATACCATGCTGGGCAGCGCCATCGCTCGCGGTATGATGGGCGACTTCTCCTCACCGGACCTGCTCGATCTGCCGCAATCGGGCGTGCTGCAGACGTTCCCCTATTTCCACATTGGCGGCCTTACCGGGCTCTACCTCGCGACAGCCACCGGGGCACGGGTTGCACTGATGTACAAGTGGGATCCGCACGAGGCAGTGGGGTTGGTCGAGCGCTATCGCCTGACCGCCGTATCGGGCGTGCCGATCGTCGTGCGCCAACTGCTTGAAGCCGCGCGGCTGAGCGGCGCCGATGTGACAAGCCTGACCGGCGTGACCTCTGGCGGCGCCTCCGTGCCCCCCGACCTGATCCGACAAATCGAGACGCAATTCGAGGGCAAGGCCTCGCCCGGCAACGGCTATGGCCTGACCGAGACCACCAGTGCGATAATCACCAACGGCGGCGCCGACTATTTCGCCAATCCCGACAGTATCGGTCGACCGGTGCCGACCTGCGAGGCGATCATCGCCGACGAGCAGGGAAATCCGCTCCCGGACAGTGAGATCGGCGAGCTGTGGGTCCGCGGGGCGAACATTATTCCAGGTTACTGGCAGAACCCGCAGGCGACCGAGATAGCGTTCGGCGGCGGTTGGTTTCGTACCGGCGACCTCGGCTACCGGGACGCAAAGGGACTGCACTATGTCGTCGACCGCAAGAAGGACGTTGTCATCCGCGGCGGCGAGAACGTTTATTGCGCCGAGGTCGAGGCGGCGATCCTCGAACACCCCCTTGTCAGGGACGTGGCCATCGTCGGCCTGCCCGACCCGGACTATGGGGAACAGGTCGCGGCGGTGATCCAGGTCGCCGACGAAACGGCGGCGCGTCAGCTGCCGGATGAACTCCGTACGATGCTTGCCATGAAGCTGGCGAAGTTCAAGGTGCCGACGTCCTACAGAATTACTGAGGACGACCTGCCTCGCACCGCGACCGGCAAGGTCCTCAAGAGGGAGTTGCGGGAAATGTTCAGCGGAGTGAAATGATGAACGAGGCCATTGCGGGGTTGCCTGTCAGCGAAGTCGCGCCGCTACACCGGTTCGATGTTGCGAGGCTCGAGGAATACCTGACGCCGTTGGTCGATGATTTTGGCGACGGTCTGCGGGTCTGGCAGTTCCAGGGCGGGGCTTCGAACCCGACTTTCTTTCTGGTCACCCGCTTTGGCGGCGGGTTCAAACGCTATGTCATGCGCAAGAAGCCGCCGGGCGTACTGCTGGCAAGCGCCCACCAGGTCGATCGAGAGTATGCGGCAATGCGCGCTCTGGGACCAACCGACGTGCCGGTCCCCAACGCGAGACTGCTGTGCATGGATCCGGAGATCATCGGCACAGCCTTCTATTTAATGGACTATGTGCCGGGCCGCGTTCTGATGGATGCCGCGCTGCCGGGCGTCGATGCGACCGACCGTAAAGCGATATACAACGACTTCTGCGCGACAATGGCGAATCTGCATGCTGTGGACTATCGCGCAGTTGGACTTGGCGACTGGCAACGGCCTGGCGACTTCATCGACCGACAGCTTGACCGCTTCACCAAACAGTACCGCGCCGTAGAAAGCGAACGTATCACCGAAATGGAGGAGCTTATCGAGACGCTGCCCCACTCGGCGCCGCCTGATCGTCGGGTCGCGATCGTGCATGGTGATTTCAAGCTCGGGAACATGATCTTCCACCCCACTGAGCCGCGCCTGATGGCGGTGCTGGACTGGGAGCTGGCGACGATCGGCGACCCGCTTGCGGACCTGGCGTTCAGCGCCTTCGCCTGGCATCGCCGCGTCGATGGGCAGGCGGCTCTGGATGGGTTGGGACCCGCAAGCGGCATTCCCACTGAAGCGGACTATGTACGGGCGTATTGCCGGCTGACGGGACGCGACGGGATCAAGGGCTGGAACTTCTACCTCGCCTTCGGCCTGTTCCGTCTGGCGTCGATAATGCAGGGAGTTTACCAGAGAGTGCTTAGCGGTAACGTCGCCAGCAACTTTGAGGCGATCAACCATGCCCCCGGACTGGCACGCCAGGCGATGGATATTCTCAACGACCAGGGCTTGCAAGAGATTGCCTGACGGCGCAGCGGTTCTCAATGCGACTGAGTCGCGTTTGCGGGTTGGATGGGGTGATTTGAGTCTGAACGGCCACAGTTGACTGGCGAATGATCAGAACGCCTTGAGGCTGGCGGAGAAATTGTTTCGCGCCGGTGTGCGGTCTGATT
>JANXTX010000269.1 GCA_025352165.1 Caulobacteraceae bacterium
GTGCGGATCGGGCATCGTGCCCGGCACGACCACCGAATACGGCGGCACATAGCCGCGATGCACCTCGCCGGTCTTGCGGTCTATGATGCGGGTCGAAGCGCTGATGAACACGCCCATCGAGAGCACCGCGCCCTCGCCGACGATGACGCCCTCGGCGACCTCCGAGCGGGCGCCGATGAAGCAGCCGTCCTCGATGATGGTCGGCGCGGCCTGCAGCGGTTCAAGCACGCCGCCGATGCCGGCCCCGCCCGAAAGGTGCACGCCCTTGCCGATCTGGGCGCAGGAGCCGACCGTGGCCCAGGTGTCGACCATGGTTCCCTCGTCGACATAGGCGCCGATGTTCACGAACGAGGGCATCAGCACGACATTGCGCGCGATGTGAGCGCCGCGACGCACGACCGCGCCGGGAACCGCGCGGAAGCCGGCGGCCTCGAACTGTGGCTGCTCCCAGCCTTCGAACTTGCCGGGGATCTTGTCCCACCACGGGCCGAACTCGCCGCCGAGCGCGCCGGCGCGCATCACCTGGTTGGGGCTGAGCCGGAACGACAGCAGGATCGCCTGCTTGAGCCATTGGTGAACGACCCACTGGCCATCGACCTTTTCGGCGACACGCGCCTCGCCGCCATCGAGGCGGAGGATGCTTTCTTCAACGGCGGTGCGAATGGGCCCGCGGGTGTCGACGCTGATTGTATCGCGCGTCTCCCAGCCCGCCTCGATCTCGGCGCGGAGGTCGTCGAGGGTGAAATCGGTGGTCACGGCGTCTCCTTGACCTGGGCGCTGTTGAGGAACGGGGCGAGATGTTCGGTGCGGAAATTCACGAACGGGGCGGTCGAGGCCGCGGCGTGCGGGCCGACCAGTACGGTGGTCATCTCGATCGCCGCGGCGGGGGCGAGGTTTCGTTCGGCGTCCTCGAAGAAGGCGGTGGTCGCCGGCGTGATGTCATGCGCGGCAATGATGCGCTCGAATGCCAATGGCGAGGGCTTGGGGACGAACGCGGCCGACGCGATGTGGAAGACATCCTCGAACAGGTCGGCGACGCCGAGGTGTTCAAGAACCCGCTCTGCATGGATGGCGTCGGCGTTGGTAAAGATCAGCCTGCGGCCCGGCAGTCGGGCAAGCCCGGCGCGAAGTTGCCCGTCGACCGCAACCCCGTCGAGCGGCACCCCATGGAAGCGGGCGTGGTAGACGTCAGGGTCGACGTCGTGATGGTCCATCAGGCCGCGCAGGGTCAGGCCGTGGTCGATCAGGTAGCGCTTTTGCAGCGCGCGGGCTTCGTCCCATGGCAGTCCGGTGGTTTCCACCATGAACTGGGTGATGATCGGCTCCGTCAGCGCGCCCAGCCCGGAGTCGATAGGGTAGAGCGTGTTGTCGAGGTCGAACAGCCAGGTGTCGATATGGCGCAGATCGGCGGTCACGCCCGCACCAGCGTTCCCGCGCCGTGTTCGGTGAACAGCTCGACCAGAAGGGCGTGCGGGCGGCGGCCGTCGAGAATGACCACCGCTTCGACACCCGCCTCGACGGCGGCGATGGCGGTTTCCAGTTTGGGGATCATGCCGCCGGTGGCGACGCCGGTGGCGATCGCGTCTTTCGCCTCCTGGACGCTCATTTCGCGGATGATCTCGCCCTGCGCGTCGAGCACACCCTGCACGTCGGTCAGCAGCAGCATGCGTTTGGCGCCCAGCGCTCCGGCCAGGGCGCCGGCGACGGTGTCCGCATTGATGTTGTAGGTCTCGCCGGCGGCGTCGACGCCGATCGGGGCGACGACCGGTATGTAGTCGTCGACCGAATTGATCAGGTCCTGGATCAGCTTCGGATCGACCTTGGTCGGCTCGCCGACAAAGCCGAGATCGACGATCTCATCGGCGTCCGCGTCGGGTCCCTTGCGAGTGCGCACGGCCTTTTCCACGGTGATCAGGCGCGCGTCCTTGCCCGACAGTCCGACGCCGCGCACGTCGGCGGTGGCGCCGGCCTGGGTGATCCAACTGGCGATTTCCTTGTTGATGGCGCCGGAGAGAACCATTTCCGCAACCTCCATGGTCGCCGCGTCGGTGACCCGCAGGCCGTCGATGAACGTCGATTTGACCCCGGCGCGCTCGAGCATGCGCGAAATCTGCGGACCGCCGCCATGGACGACAACCGGGTGCAGACCGAGCAGCTTCAGCAGCACGGCGTCGGCGGCGAACAGACGCGCCAGTTCCTCCTCGCCCATGGCGTGGCCGCCGTATTTGATCACCACCGTCTGGCGGTCGTAAATCTGGATGAACGGCAAGGCTTCGGCGAGCGTCTTCGCGGTCGCCCAGCCGGCTTCTTCGGGGGGGATGGTCATGAGAACGCAGCCTGGACGATTTCGGCCCTCAGTTCGGGGAG
Organism: Caulobacteraceae bacterium; assembly: GCA_025352165.1. Lineage (GTDB taxonomy): Bacteria > Pseudomonadota > Alphaproteobacteria > Caulobacterales > Caulobacteraceae > Acaudatibacter. The sequence continues at coordinate 2,368 of JANXTX010000269.1, forward strand.
TCCGGTTCCTTTTTCGGTCGATGTAGCGATCACGCGCGGGAAAGCCGCCGGGCGCTTGGCGATCGCCGCCGCCGTTCGCTGGACCACCGCGTCGATCTCGGCGGGCTTCAGCTTGTCGGCCTTGGTGAGCACGATCTGATAGGACACCGCGGCTTGGTCGAGGGCGTCCATCGCCTCGCCGTCCGCCGGCTTCAGGCCATGGCGGGAATCGATCAGCAGATAGACCCGTCGCAGGTTGGGCCGACCGCGCAGATAGGCCCGGCCGAGGTCCTGGAATTTTTTCGCCACGCCACGTGAGACCTTGGCCCAGCCGTAGCCCGGCAGGTCGACGAGCCGCAGACGATCGTCCAGCAGGAAGAAATTCACCTCGCGCGTCCGCCCTGGCTCATTCGACGCCCGCGCCAGACCGTGACGATTGACCAGGCCGTTGATCAGCGAGGACTTGCCGACGTTCGAGCGGCCGGCAAAGGCGACTTCAGGCAGATCGGGCGTGGGGAGGCCGTCGACGCTGACCGCGCCCATGATGAACGACGCCTGCCGCGCGAACAGCACCCGCGCGGATTCCAGGTCCTCGGCGCTGGCCAGGGTGTCGGCGTCGCTGATCACCCCGTCGCCTCGCGTTTGCCGCTGAACCGGCCGAGGAAGTCGTCGATCGGATTGTCGACTTTGAACCGCCGCATCATCAGGTACTGCTGCACGATGGTGATCAGGCTGCTCCAGGTCCAGTAGATCAGCAGGCCGACGGCGTACTGCGCCAGGATGAACGTGAACAGCAGCGGCATGACCTTGAACAGCATCTGCTGGGTCGGGTCGATGCCGGTGGGGGGCGACATGGCCTGGCTCAGCCACATGGAGAACCCGTATAGCAGCGGCCAGATGCCGACATGCAGGAAACCCGTGACGGCGAGGACCAGCGCCGGCAGCGCCGGGTCCGACGGATTCCAGGGGATCAGGCCGAACAGGTTCATGATCGTCGTCGGATCTTTCGCCGACAGGTCATGAATCCAGCCGAAGAACGGCGCATGGTACATTTCGATGGTGACGGTGAACAGCTTGGTCAGCGAGTAGAACACCGGAATCTGGAACAGCACCGGCAGGCAGCCGGTCACCGGATTGACCTTCTCACGCGCATAGAGCGCCATCATTTCCTTTTGCTGGGCGGCCGGATCTTCCTTGTGTCTGGCCTGCAGCTCTTTCAGTTCGGGCTGAATTTTCTTCATCTTCACGCCCATCTCGAAGCCCTTGTTGGCGAGCGGGAAGGTGATCAGGCGGATGACGACGGTCAGCATCAGGATGGCGATGCCGAAGTTGCCGACCTGCTGGTAGAAGAAGTCGAGCAGGAGGAAGGTCGGCTTGGTCAGAAACGAAAGAATGCCCCAGTCGACCGCGTCGTCGAACCGCGGGATATGCAGGTCCTTCGCATAGCCCTTGAGCACCGGCACGGTCTTGGCGCCGGCGAACAGATGACTGACCTCAGTGATCTGGCTGCCGGGCGCGATCTGCCTGGCTGCGGTCAGATAGGCGGCTTCATAGATGTCGCCGCTTGGGTCGACGCCTGGGGCGATGCGGATTTTTGCGTCGACGCGCGCCGACTGATCGGGGATGAAGGCGGTCATCCAGTACTTGTCGGTGATGCCCAGCCATCCACCCTTGGACTGCCAGTCCTCCTCGGTCTTTTTCTTCCAGTCCTTGTAGGTCGCCAGCTTCAATTGCTGGGCGTCGACGCCGAGTACCCCGATGGCGCCCTCATGGACGATGTTGCTCTTGCCCAGTCCTTCGGGAAGACCGATCCGCTTCACCGAAACGTATGGGGTGAGGGTCACCGGCGCGGCGGTGGAGTTGGCGACGGTGTCGGTGATGGTGAACATCGCCGCCGCGTCGACGTCCAGGCGCCGGGAAAAGGTCAGGCCGTTGGGATCAACATAACTCAACACGACCGGATGGCCGGGCGACAGGGTCTGGCCCGAACTCACGCTCCATAGGGTCTGGTCGGTCGGCAGTCCCGGCAGGTTCGCGCCCAGCCAGCCGGATTCGGCATAGTAGGCGTCCTTCACGCCGGCCGGACTCAGAAGTTCGACGAGTGGCGAACTCTTTGCGACATCGACATGGTAGTTTTTCAGGAACAGGTCGTCGACGCGCGCGCCGACCAGCGATATCGATCCGGTCAGTGACGGCGTATCCACGACGATGCGCGGGCTCCGCGCCAGCGCCTGCGGGCGTGACAGGTGAACCGCCGCCGCGTTGGTGGTGACCAACTGTTCGGTCTGGGCCGCCTTGGCTTTGGCCGCCGCCGCCTGTCGGGCGATGGGCTCTATGAAGAAATAACTGTAGCTCGTGTAGGCAAAGAACAACACGAACGCCACGATGGCAAAGGCGATGTAATTTCGGTTGTCGTTTTCCATGGGCTTTGCGGGTCTGGCCGGGTGAGAAGGCGTTAAGGCGGAAGCTCGCCCAGGCTGGCGCTTATAGGTCGGCGGCGAGCCTTATCAGCGCGGTTTTCATATCGTCAAGCAAACGACCCCAAGGTCGGGTCGCAATCCCTCCGCGCGCGATGAAGACATAGTCGCAACCGGGCTTGGCATGGTCGGGCGCGATCAGTCTTGCCGCCTCCCGCATCCGCCGTTTGGCGCGGTTTCGTTCGACGGCGCCGCCGATGCGGCGCGTCGCGGTAAAACCAATTCTGACAAGGACCTCGTCTTCGTCCCGACGGCGGCCCTGCACGACCAATGCGCCTTTAGGTATGACATGGCCCTTTGCGGCGGCCAGAAAGTCCGGCCGCTTCCTGAGGCGTTCAATCGTGGTCGAGGACGTTAGCCTAGGCCGTCAGGCGCTTACGGCCGCGCGTGCGGCGGCGCGCAACGATCTTGCGGCCGTTCTTGGTGGCCATGCGCGAGCGGAAGCCGTGACGGCGCTTGCGCACGAGCCGGGAGGGTTGATATGTGCGCTTCACGAGGCAGCTCCAGTACGAGTGAGCGGGCGCAATTAGGGTAAAGGCGTCCGACTGTCAAATGATCGTGACCGCCTTCAGCGGTTCTCAATGCGACTGAGTCGCGTTTGCGGGTTGGATGGGGTGATTTGAGTCTGAACGGCCACAGTTGACTGGCGAATGATCAGAACGCCTTGAGGCTGGCGGAGAAATTGTTTCGCGCCGGTGTGCGGTCTGATT
>JANXTX010000295.1 GCA_025352165.1 Caulobacteraceae bacterium
GGACGCGATCTTCGGCAACCACGCCTGCTTCTGAGCTTCGGAACCACCCAGGACGATGGCGCTGGCGCCGGCCAGCGCGCTCGCCAGCAACGGCGACGCGGTCAGCGTTCGACCAGTCTCCTCAAGGATCAGCCCAAGGCCGACATAGCCAAAGTCGGACCCGCCGAATTCCTCGGGAATGATCACGCCGGTCCAGCCCATCTCGGCCATCTCGGCGAACGCGGCCGGGTCATAGCCGAGCGGCGCGCCGCTATCGCGCATCTTGCGAAATGCGGAAACGGGAGATTTTTCCTGGGTCCAGGTCTTCGCGGAGTCGCGGAGCAGGGACTGTTCTTCGGTAAGCACGGCCATGGGGTAAGCGTTTCCCTAGTGAGAAGAGGCGGACAGCGGGTCGGGAAGTCCGAGTATCCGCTTGGTGATGATGTTGTTCTGGATCTCGGCGGAGCCGCCATAAATGGTCGTCGCCTTGCCGCCCAGCCAGTTGCGCACGGCGGAGAGTTCCTGGGAGGTGAAGCCCTCGCCTTCCCAGCCGAGCCCCTGACTGCCCATCACCTCGAGGGTCAGTTCAGCGCGATCCTGCAGAATCTTGGTCCCGGCGTTCTTCATGATCGAGGTGGCGGCGCCAGGCCCGGAGTTGGACCGCGACTCCACCATCTGGCGCACCGTGGTCAGCTGGAATGCGCGGGCGTCCATCTCGTGCGCGACGATGCGCGCCCGCAGTTCGCGGTCGGCGAGGCGGCCGGCATCGGTGACACCGATATAGTCTCTGGCGAGGTCGCTGAGCGGCGCCGGGAACATCGAGCCACGGCCGCCGCCGGCCCCGGTCAATCCGCTGCGTTCATGCTGCAGCAGTCGCTTGGCGATGGTCCAGCCGCCGTTCAGCGGCCCCATCAGATTCTCCTTGGGCGCCTTCACATCGGTGAAGAAGGTCTCGCAGAACGGCGAGTTGCCGCTGATCAGGCGAATGGGCCGCACCTCGATGCCCGGCGTGGTCATGTCGAACAGCAGGAAGCTGATGCCCTCGTGTTTCTTGCTGGTGTCGGTCCGCACCAGGCAGAAACACCAGTCGGCCCATTGCGCGCCGGAGGTCCAGATCTTCGAGCCGTTGACCAGCCAGTGATCGCCCTTGTCCTCACAGCGGGTCTGCAGCGAGGCAAGGTCGGATCCGGCGCCAGGCTCCGAAAAGCCCTGGCACCAGCGCACCTCGGCGCGGGCGATGCGCGGGATGTGGGTCTGTTTTTGCGCCTCGGAGCCATATTCGAGCAGCGTCGGGCCGAACATCATCACGCCCATGCCGCCGATCGGGCTCCAGGCGCCGATGGCGTGCATTTCCTCCTGCAGGACACGGGCCTGCTCGCGACTGAGGCCACCGCCGCCATAGGCCTTCGGCCAGGTCGGCACGCCCCAGCCCGCCTCGCCCATCGCCTTGACCCAGGCGCGGAAGTCGGGGTCCCGCGAGGGGCGACCTTCGGCGAGCATCATCGCGCCGCGCCCCTTCAGGGCAGGCGGAAAGTTCTCGGCGAGCCATGACCTGACTTCCCCGCGGAAGGCGTCGGTATCGGCCACGTGACCATCGGCCATGTTGCAGTCCTTTCGATATCGCTACGTGAGGGAGGCTCAGATCTTCGGGTCGGGAAGCCCCAGCACGCGCTTGGAAACCACGTTGATATTCACTTCGGAAGTGCCGCCCTCGATCGAATTACCCTTGGAGCGTAGCCAGCCACGCGTCGCGGCGATCTCGCCTGTCGTGAAGCCTTCGCCTTCCCAGCCAAGCGCCTGAGCGCCCATCGCTTCGACCATCAGTTCCGAACGCTCCTGCGCCAATGTGGCGGCCGCGTACTTGATGATCGAGGTCGCCGCTGACGGGCCATTGCTGACGCGCGCCTCGGCCGCGACGCGTCCCAGGGTCAGGTAGAAAGCCTGGAAATCCATCTTGTTCCTGGTGATACGGCCGCGCAGGTCGCCATCGGCCACCGCGCCCGTCTCATCGACGCCGATATAGCGCCTGGCGATCTGGCCGAGGTCGCCGGACGAGCCGCCCGCGCTGCCGCCGCCACCGAAACCGCCGGAAATGTTCTGGCGCTCATACTGCAGCAGGCGCTTGGCGATTTCCCAGCCGCCGTTGAGCCGGCCGACCATGTTGTTCTTGGGTATCTTGAGGTCGGTAAAGAAGGTCTCGCAGAACGGCGACTCGCCGCTGATCAGCTTGATCGGCCGGGTCTCGACGCCGGGCGAGGCCATGTCGATCAGTACGAAGCTGATGCCTTCGTGCTTTTTGGAGGTGTCGGTGCGCACCAGGCAGAAGCACCAATCGGCCTTGTTGGCGTAGGAGGTCCAGATCTTCTGTCCATTGATCAGCCAGTGATCACCCTTGTCCTCGCAACGGGTCGACAGGCTGGCGAGGTCGGATCCCGCGCCCGGCTCGGAATAGCCCTGGCACCAGCGGATCTCACCGCGAACGATCCTGGGAAGATGCTCCTGCTTCTGGGCCTCGGTTGCGTATTCGAGCAGCACCGGACCGAGCATCCAGAGGCCGAATGACGCCAGCGGCTCGCGATAGCCGCCAGCCGAAAGCTCTTTCGACACCACCCGCGCCTGTTCAGGCGTCAGCCCGCCGCCGCCGTATTCCTTTGGCCAGGTCGGCGCCGTCCAGCCCTTCTCGGCCAGGCGCCGCATCCAGACGATCTGCGGATCATTGCTGCCAATGAACGGCCGCCCACCCCACTGCGCCTCAGGATCGGCCGCGTTTTTGGACGCCTTGAGTTCGGCGGGATAATTCTCCGCCATCCAGGATTTCACCTCCGCGCGGAAGGCGTCGAGTTCGGAGCCGCCGAAATCGGCCATGGGCGTGTCCTCGTAGTCTGCTTGTCTGTTCGCACTCTACCGTCACCGCGTGACGCCGCAAGCATAACGCCACGTTAGGCGGCACGATGGGGGGCAGGTTCACAAATCCAATGCCCCCTAGGGTCCAGAAGAGCTCGAGTTCAGCATCGAAACGCCGACCAATGGCCGGCCGGCCGGCCCGGGCAACGGCGTGCACATAGCGTTCCGCGCCAGAACACGCGAGGCGGTCGATGCGTTTCATGCCGCCGCTCTTGCCGCTGGCGGCGTTTCCGACGGAGCGCCAGGGCTCAGACCGCAATACGTTCCCCACTATTACGGAGCCTTCGTGTTCGACCTGGAAGGAAATAAGGTGGAGGCCGTCTGCCACGCGTCTTAGAGATCGACCGAGCCGCGCAATCACCGCCAATGTCGGGGGTCTGGCCGAAGGCCAATGGCAATGGACGACCCGTTGTGGAATCTCCGCGCGCCCGATTGAGGGCGCGTGTTGCGCCCCGTCAGTTTAAGGATCCCTCTCTCCCGCTCTCCCCGGCGAAAGCCGGGGAGAGCGGGATGTGGAGGTTTAGTGGCTTCTAACCACCCACTGCCGCCAATAGGAAGCTCCTCTCCTTGCGCGCTCGGGACTGAACGGAGTTGGGGGGATGAGACTGCGAATCGTTGGGCAGAGTCGACCTGCCCCCCCGCTCAGATACGCTCGGAAATCCTGATGGCGGCGCGGCAACCGGCGCGGATGACGGCGGCGAGTAACGGATAGCCAGGAGCCTCGCGGGCGCCTTCGGCCAGCGCCTCGTCGCGGTGGGCCAGTTCGTCGTCGCGGAACCGGGACAGTTCCTCGGCAAGTTCAGGCCGCCGGTCGGCAATCTCGGCGATCTGGTCGGCGTAGTGGGCTTCGATGACGCTTTCGACCGCTTCGGTGCAGGCGTGCACGGCCCGCTCGCCCATCAGGGCCGTGCCGGCGCCGAGCGCGAAGCCGGCCGCGCGCCATAGCGGCGCCATCAGGGTCGGGCGCACACGATGTTCAGTCAGCAGAGTGTCGAAGCGCGCGAGATGGGCGGCCTCTTGCGCCTCCACGTCCGCCAACCGCTCGCTGAGGCGTTGGCGGCTGGCCGAGGCCTGCATGACCGCCCGCTGGCCGCAATAGATGTGCACGGCTCCAAGTTCTCCGGCGTGGTCGACACGCAGTATCTCCGCCATCCGGGCGGCATCCCCGCCAGGGCCGGGACGTGGAGGAACCGGGCGAAGGCTCACGCCGCAACCTCCTCGGGGGCGTCATTGGAACGACCAGCGGACGTCGCCAGAACGCTGAAGCCGACGAGTCCCAGCGAAATCACCGCATTCCACCCGGCCATCGAAATCCCCAGGAAGATCCACGCCGGCTTGTCACAGGCCGGCATGTGACCGCGCGCGCCGTTCAGCAGCGCCGTAAGGTCAGCGACGCTGACGCCGGCGGCGCCGCCGGTGCATTCGGCCGGTCCCGGCCACCACTTCCATTCGACGCCTGCGTGATAGGCGGCCAGGCATGCGCCGATGAAGAAGGTGATGGAAAGCAGGATATTGGTGATCCGCGTGGCGACCGGACCCAGACGGGTGAAGCCGAGCAACGCCCCGGCGCCGGCGATCGCCATCGCCCACCAGTAGACATCGCGCTGCTTCAGGCAGAGCTCGCAGGGCGCCATGTGGCCGAAGGTCTCAAAAATATGCGCCATGCCGAGCATGCCGACGCAGGCCAGGAACGCCCACCGGGGCCAAGTCTGTGCAAACCGTGTCACGGGCCCTCTATCACTGAAATCAGCCGCTAATGCAAAAAGCGGACGGCGATCACGGCGCCCACGATGAGAGCCAACACCGTTAATGTGACCATGACGAGGCGCCGCTCGATCACCGGCAGGAGCGTCGGACCAAAGCGCTTTACGACCGCGGTGACACCAAAGAATCGTATCCCGCGCGTTACCATCGAGGCCGCCACGAATTTCCAAAGGGGGAAGTGAGCGAGCCCGGTGGTGATGGTGAGCAGCTTGTAGGGCACCGGCAGCAGGCCCTGCAGCAGGATGACACCCACCCCCCATTTCGCGAATTGCGCGCGCAACGGAACCTCTCCGCCCGGATGGCCGCTCACCGCCAGCAGCCAGTGGCCGACGCCGCCGAGACTGTAACCGATCGCGTAGCCAGCGATGCCGCCGATGACCGATCCGGCGGTGCAGATCGCCGCGTAACGCCAGGCCAGCTCCCGCCTGGTCAGCACCATCGGCGCCAGCAGGGTGTCGGGCGGGATGGGGAAGAAGGAGCTTTCGGCAAAGGCGATGGCAAACAGCGCCCAGCCGGCGTGCCGCGATGCCGACAGCCTCATCACCCAGGCGTAGGTTCGTCGCAGCATTGGTGGGCGGCCCTGGGCGTATTGGTGAATCAACGAAAGCACGGCGTTAGCAGAAGGCGACGGACTTCCGCAAAGGCAAATGCAATGTCAGAATAGAACCATCAACCAGAGTCTGGCACGGAGTTTGCCCATGAACGCGCCCGCCACCCTGGCGACCGATCTTTTCGACAATCCCCTTGGCACCGACGGCTTCGAATTCGTCGAGTTCACCTCAGACGAACCGGAACGCCTCAAGGGACTGTTCGAGTTGATGGGATTTGTCGCCATATCCCGCCATCGTTCGAAGAATGTGCTTCGCTTTGCCCAGGGAGACATAAATTTCATCCTCAACATGGAGCCGGCCGGCCAGCCCGCCGCGTTCCGTGAACAGCACGGCCCATCGGCCAACGCCATGGCGTTCCGCGTCCGCGACGCGGCCAAGGCCCTGAAGCTGGCGGTCGAGCGCGGCGCCACGCCGGTGCACGGTCTGGTCGGACCGATGGAGCTGAACATTCCCGCGATCGAGGGCATCGGCGGCTCCAACCTCTATCTGGTCGATCGCTATGGCGCGCAGGCGATCTACGACGTCGACTTCGTGCCGATCGAGGGCGCGCGGCAGGATGTGGCGGGCCTTGGCCTGACCTATCTGGATCATCTAACGCACAATGTTCATCGCGGCCAGATGGCCCACTGGGCTGAGTTCTATGAGAAGATCTTCAACTTCCGGGAAATCCGCTATTTCGACATCGAGGGCCAGCAGACCGGCCTGTTGTCCAAGGCGATGACCAGCCCCTGCGGCAAAATCCGCATTCCGCTGAACGAGAGCCGCGACGAGCATTCGCAGATCGAGGAGTTCCTGCGCGACTATCGCGGCGAGGGCATCCAGCACATCGCCCTGGGAACCCACGACATCTACGCAACCGTCGAGGCGATGGCCGCACAGGGCGTGAAGTTCCAGGATACGCCGGATACCTATTACGACCGTCTGGACGCGCGCGTGCCGGGCCATGGCGAGAGCGTGCAACGCCTGCGCGCCGACCGCATCCTGCTCGACGGCGCGCCGACAGAGGGCCAGGGCCTGCTGCTGCAGATCTTCACCCAGAACATGATCGGCCCGATCTTCTTCGAGATGATCCAGCGCAAGGGCAACGAAGGCTTCGGCGAGGGCAACTTCAAGGCCCTGTTCGAGAGTATCGAGGCGGATCAGGTGAGAAGGGGCGTGCTGCCGGCGGTGAAGACGTGAAAAGGCTCGGTGGATCACGACCCTCTAAAGATCACTTCTCCCGTCTGGGAGAAGAAGGGGCCCGCGCCTCTTGGCGTGGGAAGATGAGGGCCTTTTCGCCTACGCCGCAGACCCTCACCCTCCCAGATTCGCTGGGCCCCTCCCTCTCCGGGACGGGCGAGGTGTTTCGTGGATCAACGACGGGATGTTTGCATCCCGAAGCCCAAAAACGGGAGGCAGTCATTGGCTAGCCACCGAAACTGGATCCCGGTGCGGGGCGCGCAGGGCGAGCATTCGCGGCAGGCGCATGCCGACATGCCGGCCGGCACCTATGAGCGCGAAGTGTCGAAGGAGGGCTTCTTCGGCCCGGCGGCGTTCTTCCATCACCGCAATCCGCCGACCGGCTGGGTGGATTTTGAGGGTCCGCTGCGACCCAGAGCGTTCGACCTGGCGGCGCTGAAAGGCGCGCCGGGATCGCCCTGGAACGCGCCGAGAGTGCTGTTCAACAGCCATGTCGACGTGCGGTTCTGGAAGCTCGACGCACCGATGCCCTCGCTGGCGCGCAATGCCGACGGCGACCAGCTGCTGTTCGTGCACCGGGGCGCCGGCGAACTGTTCTGCGACTACGGACGCCTGGCCTTCGAAGCCGGCGACTACCTCTATCTGCCGCGCGGCACGATGTGGCGACTGGCGCCGGCGGGCGAGGCGGCGATCCTGATGATCGAGGCCACCAACAGTCACTACTCCCTGCCCGACCGTGGCCTGCTGGGACCGACGGCGATCTTTGATCCGGCGCTGATCGACACCCCCGTGATGGACGAGGCGTTCCGCGCCCATCAAAACCAGCCGGGCGCGGTGCGGGTCGAGATCAAGAAGCGTGGTTCGGTGTCGGTGGCCACCTATCCGTACAATCCGCTCGACGCGGTCGGCTGGCACGGCGACCTCGCGGCGGCGCGGATCAACGTGCGCGACATCCGCCCGGTGGTCAGCCACCGCTATCACCTGCCGCCGTCGGTCCACTCGACCTTCCTGGCCGACCGCTTCGTCGTCTGCACCTTCACGCCCCGGCCGTTCGAGAGCGATCCGGGCGCCCTGAAAGTGCCGTTCTTTCATAACAACGACGATTATGACGAGGTGCTGTTCTATCACGCGGGCGACTTCTTCAGCCGCGACAACATCGATGCCGGCATGATGACCTTTCATCCCAGCGGCTTCACGCACGGCCCCCACCCCAAGGCCTTGAAGAACATGCTGGTGCAGGCCAAACCGGCGACCGACGAATACGCGGTGATGATCGACACCCGCGATCCGCTCGACGTCGGCGAGGACGCCGCCTCGGTCGAGAACACCGCCTATGTCGACAGCTGGAAAACCTGAATGAAGCTTGCCTCCCTGAAGTCCGGCCGCGATGGGCGACTGGTGGTGGTCTCCCGCGATCTGGCGTGGTGCGTGACGGCCGACGGCATCGCGCCGACACTGCAGGCGGCGCTGGACGACTGGGAACACTGTGAGCCGTTGCTGCGCGGGCTCGCCGAGAGCCTGGAGCACGGATCTGTCCCGCGCGAACGCTTCCATGAACACGAGGCCGCCAGCCCCCTGCCTCGCGCCTATCAGTGGGCGGATGGCTCGGCCTATGTGAACCACGTCGAACTCGTCCGGAAGGCGCGCGGCGCGGAAATGCCGGCCAGTTTCTGGACCGATCCGCTGATGTACCAGGGCGGCAGCGACGGGTTCCTCGGCCCGCGCGAAGACATTCCGTTGGCGGATGAAACCTGGGGCTGCGACTTCGAGGCCGAGATCGCGGTGATCACCGGCGACGTTCCGGCCGGCGCGGATCGCGCGGCCGGGCTGGAAGCGGTCCGGCTGGTGATGCTGGTCAACGACGTCTCGTTGCGCGGCCTGATCCCTGGCGAACTCGCCAAGGGTTTCGGCTTCTTCCAGTCAAAGCCCGCCTCGGCGTTCTCGCCGGTCGCGGTGACGCCGGATGAACTCGGCGACGCCTGGAGCGGGGGGAAACTGTCCGGGCAGGTGCTGGTCGAACTGAATGGCGGCCAGTTCGGAAAGGCCAATGCCGGTACGGATATGACCTTCGACTTTGGGACGCTGATCGCCCACGCCGCGAAGACCCGCGCGCTCGTCGCCGGCAGCATCGTCGGATCGGGCACCGTCTCCAACCGCGACGCCGACGGCGGACCGGGCAAGCCGATCGCCGCGGGCGGCGCCGGCTACAGCTGCATTGCCGAACAGCGTACGGTCGAGACGATCCTGAACGGCGCGCCCGCCACACCGTACCTCAAGCCCGGCGACGCGGTGCGTATCGAGATGCGCGACGCGGCACGGCATTCGATCTTCGGAGCGATCGAGCAGACCGTGGTCGCGGCGTGAGACCAACAACCTCTCGACTTTCCGCCGGTGAGCGCGGCCGCCCCCTCCACCGCTTCGCGGTCCCCCTCCCCCGTAAAGAAACGGGGGAGGAT
>JANXTX010000309.1 GCA_025352165.1 Caulobacteraceae bacterium
GATAAGAGATCACCATTGAGTCCGATTTGATTCACAACGGACTGGGGATCTAGGTTGAGAAGGGCCATGGCAACTGTTTGGGGTCCCTTCTGTGGTTCGAAAAGGTTCCAACTCTTAGACCGATTTTGCCAAATCGAGCCCTCCCGACCAGCGATTGCTAGGCAGCCAGTGACGAGGTCGGGAAATCTGGGGTGTTCTTCAGGGAAGCGGCGAAAATAGGCTTGAAGCATCGCACCATCGAGACGGCGCGACGGTATGTCGACGGCTCGCATTCGGCGCACACAGTCGAAAGCAAGGACCTCATCTTTGGGGTCCGACCAAACGCAGTCAATGAGCACCCGGAGATCACGCATCGATACATGCTGAAACTGCCCTCCTGAGTGCGCGGCGCGCATCCGCCCTAGAAACTCTGGACCAGTTTCCAAGGAAGTCGGTGCGAAGTCCCGAGCCCAAGACACCGCATCCGCAGACGCCTGCACACGGCTGTGTTCCGGCACGCGCCGCTTCAGGCGGCGCGGAATGTCTGCGGCCTCGGCGATGGCGTCGCGAAGGCTCATTTGTGCGGTTCCAGCCCGGTCCTGATTTCACGCACAATCGGTGCTTCCGGCGTAGCCATGATGAAGCGGATGTCGATACGCCGATTTTGCGCTTTACCCGCTTCACTGTCATTTGAGGCTATCGGACGAAACGGGCCATAGCCGCTAACGCTCATTAGGGGCTGACCAGCCGGACGGTTCTTAACCGTCGATAGAACCGGCTTGATGGCTATGAGCCTGCGGTACGTCGTGATCGCTCGATCCGCAGAGAGAACTAGATTGTCACGTCCACCCATCATGATGTCGGAATCGGTGTGACCCTCGACGAAAACTGCATCGATGCGCTGTTTGCTCGGCTGACATCCTGCTGGCGCCTCAAGCCCCGACAGCAGGACATGGCAAGGCAACACCCTGACCATCGCCGAAGCAAGGCGGTCGATGTTCGCAATTCCCTCAGGTCGCAACTCAGCGCTCGCCCGGTCGAATAGAATATCTCCACGAAGGTGGACGACGCCAGTTTCTAGATTTATTTCGACCTGGGTCCCCATGTCCCTCTTGATATCTTTCAATATTTCGTCGCGAATTTCTCGTGCACCACTCAACTCATCGGTTTTCTGCCGAAGCTGAAGTGCGAAATACATGAGCATGATGATGAAAATAAATAAAAGACCAACCATCATGTCCGTCATGGAAACGAAATAACTCTCTTCCTCCTCCTCCTCTGACTGATGGCGGGTATTAAACTGAATCATAATTTGGACTCACGCACCTTCGGAAGCGCGCTGGTCGTTCCGGGCGGCCCGCAGTTCATCGATTATCTCTTCTTGCATATCTGCAAGATCGCTTATGGGGTCCAAGTGCCGAGCCAGCTTCGCCACTGCCTCAGCTAAGCCTTTGTCGATCTTATTTACATAGTCCGTGAGGTGGTCGGCGTTGGCCTTCACGGCATCAGTGATCTGTCGGAGAGTTTCACCAAGTTCATTGTCCACGCCCGCGAAACGGGCACTGTAATCCTGCCATGCGCGGCTAGCATCAGCGGCAGTGCTTCTCATCTGCTCCGCAAGGGCGCGGCTTTCCGCCGTCGCCGAACGAGACGCCTCTGTGGCCGACTCAAGTACGCCTCTCATCTGCACCACCGCATCCGCGACCGACTTTGTTGATTCGCGGACAGGCGCGGCGGCCCTGTCGAAGTCCATGGCCGCCTTCGCGATGGAGGTCGAGACTGCCTGGGCGGCTTGTGCGGTCTCCGCCATCCGCTGCGTCTGAAGGCCGGCAGCCTCGGCTGCCTCTCCAAACATCTGAGCCAGCGTGGTTACACGCGTCACTGCGTCCGCCACAGCGGTAGACAAGCGCCCCGTCTCGCGAGCGAATGTGTCGCGGAACTCCGCCAGTGTCGAGCGAAGCAATTCGCTACCCTGCTCCGTGGCAGCCGTCATGGCGTCATCCACGGCCCGCCGTGCCGCTTGGGCCGCATCTGCGGCGGCTTGACTAAGCGTTCCGGCAGCTTGACCGAACGCGGCGGCGTTGCGAACTCCGACAGCCTCCATGCTGGATAAGACATTCTCGAAACGCTCGGCCGACCGGGATGCTGATGCTTCCCCTTGCTCCGCTGCCCGCGTCGCTTGAGCATCCAGCCGCGTCGCTAGGGCCGAAAATGCTTCATCCATCCGCGCCGCCGTCGACGCAAAACGTGCGGTGGCCGCCTCAAGCTCTCGCCCAACATGTTCGCTGATGGCGGCCCCAGCCGCGCCCGCCGCCAGATTGAGAGCGCCCGCCCCATGTTCGAACACCGCGGCGCTGCCCTCAGCCACCCCGTGAAATCGGGTCAGCAAGTCATCGAAGCGTTCGGCGGCCGCATTGGAGGCTGCGGCGCGTACGGCGAGGGTCACCGCGCTACCGGCAGGAAACCCGGTGCCGGTGACGGTGATGATCGGATTGTTGGTGGGGCAGGGGCCGCTCGCCGGATCGATTTTCAACACCGGGGTCCCTTGGGGCGCGGTAATCAGGAAGAATGCATAGGCGAGGAGGGAACCGGAACTCGCGTCG
>JANXTX010000337.1 GCA_025352165.1 Caulobacteraceae bacterium
TGCCCGACCGCGGATCTTCGACCCCACCAAAGCAGTCCCGAAATCGCTCCATCCCGTCCCTCGCGTGCGCCTGTCTGTGCGTCGCGAAGAATCTTGTTCGTCATCCAGCACAACCCCAATTCCGTCTGCGATTCCCCTGCGTTCTGAAGGCTCCGCTCTATCCCTATCAGGCCGAGGGCGCGCTATTCGCTGTTCGGGCCGGACGCGCCCTGATCGGCGACGACATGGGCCTGGGTAAGACCATTCAGGCGATCGCCGCTACGGAGATACTGGCGCGGTATTTCGGGGTCTCCAGGGTGCTGGTGATCTGCCCGACCTCGCTGAAGTACCAGTGGCAGAGCGAGATCAGCCGCTTTACCGGCCGCCAGGACGACGGCGCCGCGCGCGTGATCAGCGGTGGCCGGGCGCAGCGCCAGAAGGACTACGCCGCGGAGGACTTCTGCAAGATTACCAACTACGAAAAGCTTGCGCCGAATCTCGACATGATCACCGCATGGGGCCCCGAACTGGTCATCGTCGACGAAGCCCAACGGGTCAAGAACTGGAACACGATAGCCGCGCGGGCGATCAAGCGCATCGATAGCCCCTATGCGATCGTGCTGACCGGCACCCCACTAGAGAACAAGCTGGAAGAGCTGATCTCCATTGTCCAGTTCATCGACCAGCACCGCCTGGGGCCGACCTGGAAACTGCTGCATGAACATCAGGTCAAGGACGACGGCGGGCGCGTCACCGGCTACACGGGACTGGACAGGATTGGCCAGACGCTGTCGCCGGTGATGATCCGCCGGCGCAAGTCCGAGGTGCTGACGCAGTTGCCCGGCCGCACCGACCAGACCCTGCTGGTTCCGATGACAGAAATGCAGCTGGGCTATCATCAGGAAAACGCCGACATCGTCGCCAAGATCGTGCAGCGCTGGCGCAGGACCAAGTTCCTGTCGGACGTGGATCAGAGGCGAATGACCTGCGCGCTGCAGAATATGCGGATGTCCTGCAACAGCACCTATTTACTGGATCGCGAGACCGATCATGGCGTGAAGGCGGACGAACTGGTGAGCCTGTTCGATGATCTGTTCGCCGATCCCGATGCAAAAGCGGTCGTGTTCTCACAATGGACACGGACGCATGACATCCTCATCCGGCGCCTCGAAGCGCGCGGGACTGGCTTCGTCAGCTTCCACGGCGGGGTACCCTCCGACAAACGGCCGGCGCTGGTTGAGCGGTTTCGCGACGACCCAGCCTGCCGGGTGTTCCTCTCCACCGATGCCGGCGCCACGGGTCTCAACCTGCAGCATGCATCGACTGTGGTGAACATGGATCTGCTGTGGAACCCGGCACTGCTCGAACAGCGCATCGCTCGCGTTCATCGGATGGGACAGAAACGGCCGGTTCGAGTGATCAACTTCGTGGCCAAAGGCACTATCGAGGAGGGCATGCTTTCGGTACTGGCCTTCAAGCGCTCACTTTCGGCCGGTATTCTCGACGGCGCCAGCAGCGAGATCTCGCTTGGCGGTTCACGCCTCAACCGCTTCATGAAGGACGTCGAGAACGTCACCGGGCGCATGGGCGACGGCGAGGCGGTTACGCCTGCTGAAGAGGTCACGAATCCCGCGCCCATCAATGACCAAGGCATCGACAACATGGCGGCGCCGGGGCCCGAACCATCGGAAGTTTCGCTGCGCTCCGATAGTACCGATCCTTGGCAGGCTCTCGCTCAGGTCGGGGCGCAACTCGTCGCCGCCCTCTCCTCCGCCGGCGATCCCACCTCCCCGTCGCATCCATGGATCGAACGCGATCCATCGACCGGCGTGCAAAATCTGAAGATCCCCATACCCCCTCCGGAAACCGCAAGACAAATCGCCGATGCCCTCTCGGCTCTCGCCGACGGACTTCGGGGAAGAATGGGGCGGTGAAAGATCGAGGCGAGGTATCACGTGGCGAGTGTTCCTGTTCCGATACGCTTTGGGCCACCAGGCTGGCGTCTTGTCATCGCCTCCTGTCCGGCGAGATACGCGCGTAGAACACCTGCTGGGCGCCCTCCATCGCCAACATGAACCCCAGCACCGCGACCGCCAGGAAGCCGAAGTAGGCCGCCGGCGGCGCGACCATCTGGAACAGTCTTCCCGCCGGGGTGAACGGCAGGGTCAGGGTCGCCAGCGTGATCCCCACCGCCAGCCACGCCACCAGCGGGTGCGGGCGGCTGGCGCCGCGTTCGCGAAGTGTCGCCAGGGCCGCGCTGGCGCTTTCCTTGGGCGGATCGAGGAAGGCGATGAAGCCCTCGAAGGTCAGCGCGCTCTCGTCCTCGGGCGTGATCGCGGCACAGTCGCCCGGCATGGCGCGCGCGGCGATCGCCAGCACGCGCTCGCCTTCGCGCCCCATGGCGTTGAATGCCTCCATCAGCGCCACCTGGCCGACGTCGTTGAGAGCACCCGCCGATCCGTCAGTCTCGCGGACGCCAGCGCAGCGCGGGATGATGTCCTCCGGCGCCCCCTTGACCACCAGCAGCCGCGCGCCGTCCCGTTCGGCCAGCACCGACACTCGCCGGCGCCGGAAATCGAACGGCGCTTCGTCAAGCCGCCGCCAAGCGCTGAGGTCCACGCCCTCATGCGCGACAATGGCGGCGTCCAACGGACTCTTGAGGCCTGTCTGGAACGTGCTGTTGACCAGGCCAAGTTCCAGCACACGTTTACTATCGGCGCCGTTCGCGTCGATGTGACTGACGACGCTGATTCGCGCCTCGGTCAGTGTTCCGGTCTTGTCCGTGCACAGGACGTCCATAGCGCCAAGATTGTGGATCGAGGCCAATTGCTTGACGATCACCCGCTTTTTGCTCAGCCGCATCGCGCCGCGCGCGAGCGTGACGGTGACGATCATCGGCAGCAGTTCCGGGGTCAGGCCGACCGCAAGGGCCAGAGCGAACAGTAGCGCTTCCAGCCAGGGCCGGTGCAGCGCCAGGCTCTCGGTCAGCACGATGACAACCAGGATCAGGGCAATGCGCAGCAGCAGCCCGCTGAAGCGGTTCAGGCCCTGCTGAAATGCGGTTGGCGCCAAGTGTCCGCCCAGAGCGCCCGCAATCTCGCCCAACCGGCTCGAACGACCGATTGCGCAGACCAGCAATGTGCCCGCTCCACCGACCACCGATGCACCTGCGAAAGCCGCATTGTTCGCCTCCCCCAGGTCTTCCACCGCCTGTGTCAGATCACCGGACTGCTTGTTGACCGGAAAGGACTCCCCGGTCAGGATCGCCTGGTCGATCTGCAGGTTGTTGACGTCGATCAGACGTCCGTCTGCAGGGACCACGCCGCCCGCTCCCAGCAGAACAATGTCGCCGGGCACTAACTCGACGACGGGAATCTCGATGATGGCGCCGTCACGCAAGGCCGAGGCGGTTACCGCGACGGTGCGCCGCAGCGCGTCTATGGCGTCGCGGGCGCGGTTTTCCTGCACGAAGTCTATGGCGACGCTCAGCGTTACGATGGCTACGATGATCAGGAAGCTGGCCAGATCACCGGTCGCCCCGGCGATCACACTGGCGACCAGCAGCATGATCACCACGGGATTGGCGAAGCGGCCGGCCAGTCGACGCCAGGCCGGCGGCGGGCCCTCGGCGGCCGGATCATTGGGGCCATAGCGGTCGCGGCGCGCCAGCGCCTCGGCCGTAGTCAAACCCTTCGCAGTTGCCCCGAGCGCCTGCACGCGCTCCGCCAACGGTCCGTTCCAGAACGCGGTCGTACCTTGCACTGGTGGTCGTCTATCCATGACGGATACCCGATCAAGTCATTTAGGAGCCTGACACCCGATGGGCCCGGGCCAAGATGATTTCGCGCAACAATTCCCCGATTAACGCGTCGAATTGACCTGTCTCAACGCGGTTTGAACATTGGTGCGCCCGAATGAAGAGCGCCTTAGCCCTCCGTGGAGATTGAAGAAATGTTCCAGAGACGTTCGATGATGACGGCGATGTTCGCCGCCGGGGTCATGGTCGCGCTCAACGCTTGCGAGACTGCAACCACCTACCAGCCGGCCGCCTCAGCAGCGTCGGACGGTTACCGCGAAATCCAGATCGAGCCCGGACGCTGGCGGGTCAGTTTTCGCGGCAATGAACTTACCTCACGCGAAACCGTCGAGACCTACCTGCTCTATCGTTCGGCCGAGTTGACTGTCCAGTCGGGGCTCGACTGGTTCCGGTCTACCAGCCGGAACACCGACGCACAGCATTCGACCTACATTAACCAGCCCCGCACCGCCGGCGGTTACGCGACGGTCTGGCGCCCCTACTGGCGCTTTCGGAGACATTGGTGGGCCCCAACCTGGCAGACATGGGATCCGTGGGGGCCTGCTCCCTTCGTCGATGTCCACACTGTGACTACCTATGAGGCTTCAGCGGAAGTCATCATGGCAAAGGGCGACAAGCCCGCTGAGCCAGACGCCTTCGACGCCCGCGCTGTCCTGAACTCGCTTGGCCCCACGATCGCCCGCCCGAAGTAACGGACAGGCGGCGGGGTCAGCGCCCCTTGCCGGAGTTGACCTGCTTATAAAGGGCGGCGCCGGCGAGCACGACGGCGAACAGGGTGAAGCCGGCGACGAAGTAGCCGAGGAAGAAGATGTCGGACGTGGACATGGATTTTCGCCTTCTGAATGTGAGGCGGTCATATTCGCGGCTGGTGCGCCTGCCCGGCTTTGATCCTGATCAATTGTGCACTCGACCCGGCCGCGGCCGCGATCTCGGTAAGTTGATATGGATCAACGCCCCGGTCGTGCGCAGGTGAACCTTGGAATTGTGCAAAACTCGATTCTTGCGGAGCGACCGTTCATGGACGACCTGCCGCCGACCGGCGACGAAGCCAAATCGCAGCGCCAGGAAACCATCATGCCACTGGTGTGGGGCCTGCTCGGCCTGATTCTCGTGCTTGGGTTCACGATCTGGCTGGCGTCCCACTAGGCCAGTGAAATGAAGCAGGCGATCATTCTGGCCCATCCGGACGCGCGGAGTTTCAATGCCGCGGTGGCGCGAACCTACGCCGAGGAGCTGCGCTCGCAGGGGCATGCGCCTATCTTGCGTGACCTGTACGCCATCGATTTCGACCCACGGCTGCGAGCTCGCGAACTACCCTGGGCCGATGATTTCGCCGCGGGTTCCGACATCAGGAGAGAGGTTGAACTAATTGATGAGAGCCAGGTTTTCGTCCTTGTGTATCCGCTCTGGTTCAACACGCCGCCGGCAATCCTGAAGGGCTACATCGAGCGAGTGTTCGGCATAGGCTTCGGCTATGGCCGATCCGGCGAGACGTCGGAGCAGCGATTGCGCGGCAGGGGTCTCGTAAGCATTACGACTTCCGGCGCGCCGGAGGCCTGGGCCGAGCAAAGCGGCGCCCTGCCCGACTTGCGACGTGCTTTCGACGACTATCTGGCTCAGGTATGCGGCCTCTCGGTACTTGAGCACCGCCACTTCGGCGGCATCGTTCCCGGCCTGCGTCTCGATGCGGCGCAGCACATACTCGAGGACGTCAGAGTCACCGCCCGGCAGCTGTTCTCCGCCGCTGGGCCAACGACACCGTAGTATTCCCTAAGTAACCAGCCGGGATTCAAACCGGTTCCCAACGGCACCACATTACGGAAGACGGCAAACCCCAGCTAAGGCCGGCTGTCATAAATACGAGAGGAATATCAATGTCCTACGCTTCAATCATGGTCCATCTGCAGACCAGCCCGGAGGCGCAGGCTCGACTGCGAACCGCGCGCACACTCGCACAGAAGTTCGACGCCGTACTGATCGGTGTGGGTGTCGAGATGGTGCCGCCACTAGCCATCGGCGCGGGCGCGGGGGCAGTGCAGGCCGACTGGTACGCAGCCGTCAGCAGTTCCATCGAAGAGAACCTTAAACTCGCGGAATCAATGTTCTGGGAAGCGGCGACTGGCCTCGCCAAGGGCGCAGTCTGGAAACGCGGGCTGGCGTTCCCGAAGGAAGCCCTCGCCGCAACCGCCCGCGGCGCCGACCTCATCGTCGCCGACCGCGGTCCAAAGAATCACAAGAGCGACTACCGTGACGCCGGCGCAGCGGAACTCGCCGTGGCGCTAGGCCGTCCGCTGCTGTTCAATCCGGAAGGCGCGGCCGAATTCTCCGGCAAGAAAATCCTGCTAGCCTGGAAGGATTCCCGCGAAGCCCGCAGGGCAATGAACGACGCGATGCCATTCTTCAAACGCGCCGAGGCGGTGCTGGTCGCTGAAGTCTGTCATGGTTACGAGGAGGCGGACGCGCTTGCCCGGATCGAGGACGTCGTCACGGCCCTGAAGCGCCACGGTGTGGCGGCAGAGGGACGGGCAGTCGTTCACTCCGGCGCTCCCGCACATGAAATCCTTCGTCAGGCCAGCCTGTTCGGAGCCGACCTTGTCGTGGCGGGCGCCTATGGACACACCCGCCTCGGCGAGTGGCTGTTCGGCGGCGTGACCCAGGACCTGCTGGAGCAGAAGGATCATTATGTCCTTTTAAGTCACTGACATCACAACATAAGGTGACCGTTCTCGCATCATGAGCACGCGGAATCTCGACGCCCTGTTCGAGCCGAAGTCGATCGCCCTGATCGGAGCCAGCAATCGTCCGGGATCGGTCGGATCCGTCGTCGCGCGAAATTTGCTCGAAGGCGGGTTCGATGGCCCGGTGATGCCAGTCAACCCGCACAGCGCCTCGATCCGTTCAACACTAAGCTATGAGTCGGTGACCGACCTGCCGATCACGCCGGACCTTGCGGTGATCTGCACCCCGCCGCCAACAGTCCCCTCGCTAATCGGACAACTTGCCGAGCGAGGTTGCAGGGCAGCGGTGGTGATAACCGCCGGGTTCGGTGAGGCAGGCGGCGCCGGCGCCGATCTCAAGGCAGCGATGCTGGAAGTGGCGCGCCCTGGCCTGTTGAGGATCGTCGGCCCCAATTGCCTTGGCGTGATTTCACCGGGCATCGGGGTGAACGCCAGCTTCGCCCAGATGGCTCCTCCAGCGGGAGGACTTGCATTGGTCGCGCAGTCAGGCGCGGTGGCCGCCGCCGCCATCGACTGGGCCAGCGCTCGTGGCTACGGGTTCTCTCGCATCGTCACGCTGGGCGACATGGCCGACGTGGATTTCGGCGATGTGCTGGACTTTCTCGCCATGGATTCAGGCACGACGGCGATCATTCTCTACATTGAATCAATTACTCATGCGCGAAAATTTTTGTCCGCGGCGCGGATGGCGGGACGCAACAAGCCGGTCGCGGTGATCAAGGCCGGACGCAGCGCCGGGGGCGCCAAGGCGGCACTATCGCACACAGGCGCTCTGGCCGGAGCCGATGCGGTTTATGACGCAGCCTTCCGCCGCGCCGGCCTGCTGCGGGTCTATGAACTGCGCGAACTGTTCGACGCCGTCACCACGCTGACCTCGGCCGCCAACGTGACAGGTGACCGTCTGGCGATCATCACCAATGGCGGTGGCGCCGGGGTAATGGCAGTCGATGCGCTGGACGCGCTGGGCGGTCATCTGGCTGAACTATCGAATGACACGCTCGCCAGGCTGAACACCCTGTTGCCCCCCTCCTGGTCGAAGGGAAATCCGGTCGACATTCTCGGTGACGCGAGCCCCAAGCGATACACGGGCGCCATGGAGGCGGTTTTGCAGGACCCTGGCGCAGATGCGGTGCTGGTGCTCAATTGCCCGACAGCCGTCGCCGATAGCACCGACGCCGCTCAAGCCGTCATCGAAGCGCTGGCAAAGCAATCAGGCTCAACAACAGTGCTGACATCCTGGCTGGGTGAAACCGCCGTAGCGCGCTCACGCCAACTATTCACCGCCGCGCATTTTCCCACACACGAAACGCCCGACGAAGCGGTCCGGGCGTTCATGCATCTTGCCCGCCACCACGCCAATCAGGTGGCCCTGATGCAGACACCGACCGATGCGCCGCCGTCGCCGCTGGACCGTGAGGCCGCTCGCGCGATCATCGACCGGGTGATCGCCGAGGGCCGGGAAATGCTGACTGATCCCGAGGCAAAGTCCGTGCTCGCCGCCTATGGCGTGCCGGTCCTGGAGACGCGCCAGGCCACGGATCCTAACCAGGCCGGGGCAATCGCCATGGAGGTTAGCGGTCCCGTCGCCCTGAAAATCCTCTCGCAAGACATCAGCCACAAGTCGGACGTCGGCGGCGTCGTCCTTGGCCTGGAGGGCGCGGCAGCGGTCGAAGCCGCGGCTACGGCCATGCTGCAGCGGATCGGCCTATCGCATCCAAACGCTCGCCTGGAGGGCTTCATGGTCCAGGTAATGGCGGCAAGACCCCGGGCGCGTGAACTGATCGTCGGCATCGCGCGGGATCCGACGTTCGGGCCGATCATCCTGTTCGGCGCAGGCGGAGTCGCAGTGGAAGTGCTGGCGGATCGCGTGGTCGGCCTTCCACCCCTGAACCGCACGCTTGCCCTGGACATGGTTTCCAGGACGCGCATATCCGCCCTGCTCGGCCGCTACCGCGACCGCCCCGCGGCTGATCTCGACGCCATCGCCGACTGTCTGGTCAGACTGGCCTTCATGGCCACGGATCTTGAGGATCTGGCCGAGCTGGACATCAACCCGCTGCTCGCTGACGAGAACGGTGTGGTGGCCCTGGACAGCCGCATCAAATTGACAAAGGGCGGGAGCGGACAGGTGTCGCGGCCCGCGATCCGCCCCTACCCAGCGGGCCTGGAGCATTCGCTCGACCTGATGAATGGCGAGCGTCTGGCGCTTCGGCCTATCCGGCCCGATGACGCCCCGCGACTGATGGCGATGGTCGACGCAAGCGCCGCCGAGGACGCCCGTCTGCGGTTCCGCGCCGGACTCAAGCGACTGCCTCCTGAGTGGGCCGCGCGCCTTTCACAGATCGACTATGAACGTGAGATGGCGCTGGTCGCGGAGGACGGCGAGGGAGCCATCGTCGGTGTCGGGCGGCTGGCGGCGGATCCGGATGGAACGGTCGGCGAGTTCGCCCTTATGGTTCGCACCGACCATCAGGCGCGCGGCCTGGGACATGCGCTGCTTTCCGAAGTCCTCGCCTATGCGCGCGGCCGGGGCCTGAAGTCCGTTTGGGGAGACATTGAGCGGGGCAACGAGCGGATGCTGGCCCCCGCCGCCGATCTCGGCTTCGTGACCGCGACTGCTGACGATCCGGTCCTGCTGCGGGTGACAAAGACTCTTTAGGCGCCTATGGTTCAACCTGGGATGAACATGCCGATCGCGGCGAGTCCCATAACCAAGGCGGTGATCCAGCCAAGGACAATCAAGGTCCGGCTGGCGGTGAATGCACCCATCACCGACTTACGTGACGCCAGCAGCACAATCACCACCACCAGCGGCACCGCTACGACGCCGTTGATGACCGCGCTCCAGAACAGCGCCTTGATTGGGTTGATCGGCGAGAAGTCGAGCGCGACGCCACGGCAAAGAGTCCGGGTTAACGGGTATTAAGCATTGAGGATCTGTAGCAGCGCGTTTGGGTTGAGGACCACCTCTACTTCGGCCTTGCGTAATACCTCAACTACTTCCAGGCTGCTTTTGCCGGTAGAAATCAGGTCTTCTATAACA
>JANXTX010000369.1 GCA_025352165.1 Caulobacteraceae bacterium
GATCACGTGCTTCGAAGGGGCTGTCACGAAATTGCTACTCGGAGCGCACATAAAGAGTCTTTTCATTCATGGCGTGCGAGGGTACCTAATCTCCTCAGCTTTTCCTCGGGGGAGGGAGTTAAACTTGATGCGTCAACGGACGAGAGTCGCACTCGGTTCCATGATCACGGCCGTCCTTGTAGCGCTGGCCCCTGTTGGGGCGGTGGCAGAGGACTATTGGCAATGCGTGCCTTTCGCACGTCTCATGTCCGGGATTCAGATTTTTGGGGACGCTCATACCTGGTGGCAACAGGCCGCTGGCCACTATCAGACCGGTTTTACCCCGAAGACCGGCGCTGTGCTTTGCTTCAAACCGACCGGCCACATGCATCTAGGTCACGTAGCCGTCGTCAGTCAGGTTCTTACCGACCGCATCATTCAGATTACCCACGCCAACTGGTCGATTATCGACGGTGGCCGCGGGCAGGTTGAAAAGAACGTCACGGTGATCGACGTGTCCCCGGCCGGTGACTGGAGTCAGGTCAAGGTCTGGTATGACCCCTCGCGTGATCTAGGGGCCACGGTCTACCCGACCTACGGCTTTATCTATCAAGACGCGGCGACGTCGACGCGTTTTGCCGACGCGCGCAATGCCGCGGTCACAGTGGCGCAAAACGCCGCGAACCAGGTTGTCGCGGCTGTCCGTCCCGGCGCCTCACCGTTGCAGATGCTGGGCCAGGCAGCGGACTCGACCGACAGGATCGCCGCCCTCATCCAGATGGCCACCGGCGGCGGCGACAAGCGATAAGTCTTTAGGGGGCTGGTGGCGTTTTGAGCTTTGTTCGGCGCGCCATCGCCTTGCCTGGACGTGGGCATGGCGCGATCTCGTACCTTGACTTCGGCAACCCCGATCGTCCTGTCGATCTGGTCTTTATGCATGCGACAGGCTTCAATTCGCTGACCTACAGGCATCTGATCGCGCCGATGCCTGAGGTTCGGGTTCTGGTCGTCGACCAGCGGGGCCATGGCTTCACTACCTTGCCCACCCCAAGCGAGGATCTCCGGAACTGGTTCGAATTTCGCGATGACCTGCTGGCCTTCCTGACGCTGCTTGATCTGCGGCGAGTGGTTCTTTCCGGGCATTCGATGGGCGGGACCGTCAGCTTGTTTACGGCGGTTGAAGCGCCAGAACGGGTTAGCGGCCTGGTCCTGCTCGATCCCGTGGTCCCGCCCAATGATCGTCGGATTTTCCCAGGCGGCGCTCCGCCGCCGATATCGGCCGCCGCCGCGAGACGCAGGGCCGATTATCCGGACCGCACGGCGGCGATTGCGGCCTACACCGGACGCGGCGCCTTCAAGACCTGGCCGGCGGATATATTGGCGGACTACGTTGACGGCGGTTTTGTCGACCTTCCGACAGGGGAAGTCACCCTGGCCTGTCGGCCGCAATGGGAGGCGGCGACCTTCGCGGCGCAGGATCACGACGCCTGGGCGGCCTTCCACCAATCAGTTTGCCCGATCCGGATTCTCCGGGCTGAGAATGAATCGACCTGCGGGATCAATGAATCCAGCAGCGAGTTGACCGCCAGCGGCGGTATTTCAATCGAGACGGTTCCCGGGACCAGCCATTTCGTGCCGATGGAGCGCCAGGAATTGTGTCGCGTCGCTCTGATGAGCGCCATCGCCCAGCGCTAAAGGGCCAATCCAGGTTTGATCGCCGCGGCGATCCTCGCACGGGCATCATCGTCCAGCGGAAGAATGCTGCGGGCATTCAGATCCAGGGCGATCGCGATTGCTTCGGCGGTTCCCCAGGCGTGACCGGTCGCCGGATCCAGCATCCAGTGCACGATCCTCTGGGCGTTGCCGACGACGCCGGCGAGGCCCGAGCGAATCTCGAAGCGGTCGCCGGCGACCGGCCAGTCGAAATGCAGGAGCCGATATTCCAGTACCGCCCCGCCGACATTTTCGGCCCGCGGACTGGTGTCGCCTACCGCCCGACGCATCCCGGGGATGCCGTCCGATACCTTGCCGATGAACATCTCGGCCCTGGTCCGTCCGAAGACATCACAGTCCGCGGCCGTGAACGCGCCTGTCGAAAGGCGTGCAAGATCCATTCGGTCGGCTTCCGCGACGCTCGCACTGCTGACCACCGGGTCAAGCGACACCGACCGCGCACTGGCGCGAGCGGGGATTTCGACGCGGAGCTGGTCGACAAGTCTGAGGGTGTGGTCAGACCAGGGAAACGTCCGGCCCTCACGGCTGGTTACGTGGCTCACGACGGTCTGAAACGTTGCGGCGAGCTCATTGCTGCCCGAATGAATCAGCAGTTGCAGGACGCGAGCTTCGTCCTCATCAATTGACACGATGCCCGCCACCATATGCAGCGGATCGCCCGGTCGCGCCTCTCGCAGAAAGCGGATGTGCTGCTCCTTGATCCGCAGCGTGGCGTCGGAGCCGGCGCGAAAGGCGCCGGGCAGGCCCATGGCGCCCGCCAGACCCACCAGTCCCTCGACCGAACGCGCTACATAGAAGCGCACGTTCAGATGGCCCATCTGGTCGCATTCCCAGGTGTTGACGCTACCGCGCCAGACCTCCAGACCATTGGAATCGTTCATCTGCGGTTCCTGATTTTATCTGGGACCGTAGAGACGACCGTGAGCGGGAACGCAAGCTCAGGCTTTTGCAAACAGTTTTGCGAAGCGGCGCTTTTCTCGGGTCCGCCAGCCGCCGCGGTGCCACGCGTCGGATCCGATCAGGGGAACAACCGTGGTGGCTTCGGCGAAAACCATCTGTTCGTGGGTCACGTCGACCTTGCCCCAGGAACAGGCTTCCTTCAGCGTCGACGAGGAACACGCGCCGTCACGCACATCCGCGACAGTGATCTGTACCGCGTATTTGTGCATCTCCGTCTCGATGCCGAGGATTTCGGCGCAGACGACCGTGTCCTGGGCAAAGTTCTTCGGCACCCCGCCGCCGATCATGAACAGGCCGGTCGTGCCGGCGGCGATCTTGATGTCGGTGAGTTCGCGGAAGTCCGCGACCGCGTCGATGGTCAGATAGGGCTGTCTGGCCTTCATCCGTTCGACCTGGTGCTTGACCAGACCAAATCCCGCCGAGCTGTCGGTGAAGGCCGGGCAGAAGATCGGGCAGCCCTCTTCATAGGCTGTCTGGATCAGGCTAGCCGGCTTTTTGGCATTGCCCGCGACCAGCCAGCGTCCGATCTCATGGATGAATTCGCGCGAGGAATAGGGTCGCGGCTCCAGGCTGTCGGCGATCTCCTTGATGGCGTGGTCGCAGGCCTGCAGCTCTTCCTCGTCTATGTAGGTGTCATAGATGCGGTCGATATAAAGGGCGCGAAGGTCGCGGTCGTCGACCCCGCCCTGAGCCTGATAGTGCTTGAAGCCCAGCGCCTCGAAGAAATCCATGTCGATGATCGACGCGCCGGTGGCCACGACGACATCCGCCATGCCGTACTTGAGCATGTCGCGATAGACATGCATGCAGCCGCCGGCGCTGGTCGAACCGGCCAGCGTAATCCACAGGCTGCACGAGGCGTCCTCAATCGCCATCGAGACGATATCCGCTGCCCGCGCCGTGTCGCGTGATGTGAAGCTCATCTTGCGCATGGCGTCGATCACCGGCCGCGCGTCATAGGCGGTGATGTCGACATGCTCGACAACCTGGGAAAGCAGTTCGGCCTTCGTGTTGGAGACTGGCGCGTTCATGTGTCTGACCTTCCTTGGCTACCGCCGCCGACGCTTTTTGCTCCGAGGACGCGACAGCTTGATGACCGTCTCGTTGTCATTGCGTGGGGTGGGGATCGAGCGGGGCGCTAGTCCATACATCGAAGCCATCGGCGCATCCTCGACCGCGACGGTGTCAACGGCGCCGTAGCCGTTGAATCGCGTGTTCATCGCCACGCCATAGGCGCCCAGCATGCCGATCTCCACGAAGTCGCCCTCGCAAATATCTTCCGGCAGCCAATAGGGACCAGGCATGTGATCGATGGCGTCGCAGGTCGGTCCATAGAAACTGAACGGCTTCAGCACCGATGAGCCGTCTCCCGCCGCACGGATCATCTTGGCCGGGAACGGCCATTTCGAATGCGCGGCGTCGAACAATGAGCCATAGGCGCCATCGTTCAGATAGAGGGCGTCCCCCTTGCGCAGGTCGACCCGCGTGAGCAGCGACGAGGCTTCCGCCACCAGGGCTCGGCCGGGCTCGCACCACAGTTCCGTGGTCTCGTGGACCATCATTTCGGCGAAGCCGCGATCGATGGCGGCGGTGTACTCGGCGAGGTCCGGTGGGACCATCCCCGGGTAGACCGATGGGAAGCCGCCGCCCACGTCGACCACATCGGCGAATACCCCGGCGCGCACCAGTGAACGCGAGGCCTGCGCCATCGCAGCCTGATAAGCGGATGGCCGCATGCATTGGCTGCCGACATGGAACGAGACGCCCATGAGGTCCTGCGTCGCCCGCCGGGCGGCGAGCAGCAGGGATGGCGCGTCCAACGCTGAAACGCCGAACTTGCCGGCGAGTGAATAAGCCGCCCCCGAGGTTTCCACGGCCAGCCGGACGATCAGATTGAGGTCGGCCGCCCCGCCGGTCGCGTCGAGGATTTTGGTGAGTTCTTCGTGCGTATCGAGCGCGAACGTCCGCACGCCGTGGTCGAAGTACGCGCGGGCGATGGCGTCGCGGCTTTTGACCGGATGCATGAAAGCCATGCGGGCGTCCGGGGCGTGTTCCGCCACCAGTTCGATCTCCGGGATCGAGGCGACATCAAACGCACCAATGCCGGCATCTGCCAGGGCGTGTATCACCCATGGCGACGGGTTGGCCTTTACGGCGTAGAGAACCTCGCCGCTAAAAGTCTTCCTGAACCAGCGCGCCGCTAGGTCGACGGCGCCTTGCCGCACAAGTGCGACAGGACGTTCCGGTGACCGCTCACGGACCAGGTCCAGGGGCGTATGGAACGTGTGCAATTCACGTAACCCCCTGCAGATTGTTAACCCAGGCCGGCGTTAGCAGCGCTTTGAAAGGGACATCGGGTCCGCCGGAGCGCGCCACATAAGGATCATGAAAACGGATGTAAAGCCAAAACAGCACAGGGGTCCGTCAAATGTCCGTCACCATGGGAAACTTGGCGGAATCTTGTCCGAGGCTGCGCTTTGATGTTGTTATACAGGTAAGCCATGGTTGCCTCCGTCACGCCCTCCAAGGACGCTGGTCCGATCCTTTCGGTCCGCAAAGCCAGCAAGGCGTTCGGGATCAACCGGGCGCTCAACGCCGTGTCGCTGGACGTGGCGGCCGGAGAGATGGTCGCGCTGATCGGACCTTCGGGATCGGGGAAGTCGACGCTGCTTCGCGCCATCACCGGTCTCACCCCGCTGGACGCCGGCGAGGGAGAGATCAGCGTATTCGGTCGCCGCACCCAGGCGAGTGGCCGAGTGACGGCCGAGGCGCGGCAAGCGCGAGCGGGCATCGGTTTCATTTTTCAGCAGTTCAATCTGGTGGGGCGCCTCAGTCTCTACACGAACGTGGCGCTCGGCTCGCTCGGGCGGATCGGCTTCTGGCGGGGCCTGTTCGGTCGTTGGCCCGCCGAGACCAGGACACTGGCGATGCAGGCCCTGGCGCGCGTGGGTATCGCGGATGCGGCGGGCCAGCGGGCCAACACCCTGTCGGGCGGCCAGCAGCAGCGCGGCGCCATCGCCCGCGCCCTGGTGCAGCGGGCGCGGATGGTGCTGGCCGACGAGCCGGTGGCGTCGCTCGATCCTGTCTCGGCGCGTCGCGTGATGGACATTCTGCGCGATCTCAACCGTGACGATGGCATGACGGTGCTGGTCACCCTGCATCAGGTCGACTACGCCTTGCGCTATTGCGACCGGGTGGTGGCGCTGCGGGCCGGCGAGATTCGCTATGACGGACCGGCGTCGGGCCTTTCACGCGAGCGCCTGCTCGACATCTACGGTCCGGAATTCGAGGACGCCTATTGGCAAGGAGCGATGGCATGATCCCCCGGCGACTGTTCACCGTCCTGGCGCTCCCCGCCCTGCTCGGCGCTTGTGGAAAGTCGACGCCTGGCGCGGACGGCGGAACGCCTGGCGAGATTCGGTTCTCGGTGCTGTCGACCGAGTCGGCGCAGAACATGCAGGCCTACTGGGCGCCGATCCTGGCCGACATGCAGCGAAAGACCGGCCTGAAGATCACGCCCTATTTCTCCAGCAACTACACGCTGCTGATCGAGGCGATGCGGTTCAGGAAGACCGACGCAGGCTGGTTCTCCAACCGTTCGGGCCTCGAGGCCGTGCGCCGCGCCAACGCAGAGGTGTTCGCGCGGACTTTCGATCCGACCGGGGTCGATGGTTACAGGTCGGTGCTTATCGTGCCGGCCAAGAGCAGCATCACCCTGGACAAGGTGCTCAGGTGCGACCGCACACTGACGCTCGGCATGGGTGACGTGCTCTCCACCTCAGGCACCCTCGCGCCGATGACCTATCTGTTCGGGCCCAAGGGCGTCGATCTTGCGAAGTGCTTCAAGCTGGTCCGGTCAGGCGCCAACCACGAGACCAACTTGTTCGCGGTTGCCAATGGCCAGCTGGACGTCGCCACCAACAACACCACCGCGATGCTGCTGAACCGCGAGAAGGGCCGTCACGAGGCGGACGAGGTCAGGGTGATCTGGGAATCGCCGATGCTGCCCGAGGATCCGATCATCTGGCGCAAGGACCTCGACCCGGCGGTCAAGGAGAAGCTGCGGCAGTTCTTCCTCACCTACGGCCAGGGAGACACCCCTGATGCGGTGCGCGAGCGGAGCTACCTCAACAAGGTCAAGATCGGCGGCTTCAAGCCGGCCGACAACAACCACCTGTTGCCAGTCCGCGAGATGGAAGCGACCGCGCAGTGGCTTGAAGCCAAACAGGGTGGCGACGCAGCCAAGATTGCCGCGGCCAAACAGAACCTCGACGCGATCACCGCCGAACGGATGACCCTTGAAGCGCGCACCCGCGCTCCCGCCGCCGCGCAATAGACTGTGGAGGGGCCATCAACAGGGGCGCTGCGCCCGCCGGAGCGCACAATTGGAGAGCGCGCCTTCGACGTGCTGATCTGGGGCGGCCTCGCCGCTCTGCTTGTGGCGAGTTTCAGACCGGCGGAAATCTTTCGCTTCGGCGACCTGATCGCTGGTTCGGGCAATATGCGGTCGCTGTCTTCGGAATTCGTGCGCCCTAACTTTACCGACTGGCGAATCTATGTCGCCCAGATGTGGCTGACCGTCGAGATGGCGCTGTGGGGTACTTTTCTTGCCATACTGATTGCCACGCCTTTAGGGCTGGCAGCCGCGCGCAATGTGAGTCCGGTGTGGATCCAGCAACCGGTCCGCCGCGTGCTGGATGTCATGCGCTCGGTTCCCGACCTTGTCATTGGGGCAATCTTTGTCGTTGCGATCGGACTTGGTCCGTTCGCCGGCGTCATGGCTCTGGCGATCAACACCGGTGGGGTGCTGGGCAAGCTGTTCTCCGAGGCGGTCGAAGCGATCGACAAGGGTCCCGTGGAAGGCGTGCGCGCCACCGGGGCCGCGCCGCTGCAGCAGATTGTCTGGGGCGTGATGCCACAGGTCGCGCCGCTGTGGACCAGCTATGCCCTCTACCGCCTGGAGGCCAACGCCCGGTCAGCCACCGTGCTCAGCCTGATCGGCGCCGGCGGGATCGGCCAGGTGCTGTTCGATTCCATCAACGGCTTCGCTTTCGCCCAGACCAGCGCCATCGTCATCGTCATCGTCGTTGCGGTAACCGGCATCGACCTGCTGTCTCAACTGATCAGGACGCGGTTGCTATAAAGGGGAGGCGTATATTACGCCGCCGGTCTCGGCCCCCGCCTCAGTCGCGCCAGCCTGCGCAGGCGACGCCAGAAGCGGCTTTTCTCGGGTTCGGGATAGGGTTGCAGGAAGCGGCGGAAGTCCTCGGCGCAGGCGCGCCAGGAGAACTGCTCGGCATAGCCGCGCACTTTCGAGCGATCGATCTTCAGGGCGTCGAGGCAGGCCTCCTTGAGACCACCGGTCTGGCTGGCCGCGAGTACGCCGACGCCGGATCCGGGGATCATGTCGATGGGGCCAGGCGCGGGAAAAGCGGCGACGGGCGTTCCGGCGGCCCAGGCCTCGAGGATGACCAGGCCGAAGGTGTCGGTCAGCGAGGGAAACACGAACACGTCGGCGCAGGCATAGTGGGCCGCCAGCTCGTTGCCGAACTTGGCGCCGCAGAATTTCGCCTCGGGATATTTCGTCGTCAGCTCCGCGCGCTGCGGCCCGTCGCCGACCAGCACCTTGGTGCCCGGTAGGTCGAGCTCGAGGAACGCCTCGATGTTCTTCTCGACAGCGACCCGGCCGACGTACAGCCAGACCGGGTGGGCGAGGTCGGCGAACAGGTCCGGCTCATTGGCGCGGCGCGGATGAAAAATCGCGGTGTCGACGCCGCGCGACCAAAGCGAGATGTTGTGGAAACCATGCCCGGTCAGCTCTTCGCACATCGATTGGGTAGCGACCATCAGCCGCCCCGACGGCTTGTGGAACCATCGCATGTAGGCATAGCCGGCGGCCAGCGGCAGCGGCAGGCGGGCGGAGACATATTCCGGAAAGCGCGTGTGATAGCTGGTGGTGAACGGCAACTTCCATTCCAGGCAGATGCGCCGCGCCGCCAGGCCGATTGGACCTTCGGTGGCGATGTGGATGGCCTCCGGCTCGAAGGTCTTGAAGCGCTCCTGCACCTTCTCATAGGCCCCGATGGCCAGCTTGATTTCCGGGTAGGTCGGCAGCGGGAAGGTAGGGAACTGGTCGGGGCTGACCACCTCAACCTGATCGCCCATGGCGCGCAGCTCCGCCACCACGCGGGTCAGCGTGCGCACGACGCCGTTGACCTGTGGCTCCCAGGCGTCCGTGGCCAGCAGGATACGCATCAGGCGATCAGCGATTCCAGGCCGGGCGCAGGCTCCAGTTCGATCGTTTCGGGCGCTTCGATGCGGCGCGCGCGCTCGATCATCGACCAGGACCGCATGGTCGCCCACTCGAGGATTTCCAGGCGTCCGTCGGAGTGCTCGACCAGCGCGGTGCAGCTTTCCACCCAGTCTCCATCATTGATGTAGGCGATACCGTCGATATCGCGCATCTGCGCCTTGTGTATGTGGCCGCAGATCACGCCGTCGACCCCGCGCCGATGCGCCTCCGCCGAGACGGCGTGCTCGAAACTGTCGATGAATTGCAGAGCGTTCTTCACCTTGGACTTCAGAAAGGCCGACAGACTCCAGTAGCCGAACCCCAGTCGCCGACGCAGGCGATTCAGGTGGGTATTCAGCGAAAGAACGATTCTATAGGCCAGATCGCCGGCCAAGGCGAGCGCGGGCGCATGTCGCACGACACCGTCGAATTCATCGCCATGCAGGACCAGGAACCGGCGACCATCGGCGGTCTGATGGATTGCATCGCGCGCCACCACCACGCCGCCGAAATGCACGCCACAGAAATCCCGGACCCGGTCGTCGTGATTGCCAGGCACATAGGTGACCTTCGCCCCCTTTCGCGCGAGGCGCAGGATCTTCTGCACAACGTCGTTGTGCGACTGCCGCCAGTACCAGCCGCCCTTCATCCGCCAGCCGTCGACGATATCGCCGATCAGGTACATCTGCTCGCAGGTCATCTGCCGCAGGAAGTCGAGCAGCAGTTCGGCCTGACAACCGCGGGTGCCCAGATGGACGTCGGAGATGAACACGCTGCGGTAGTGAGTTGGCGGTCCGTCACTTAATTTTGGGCCGTCCATGCGGGTGCGCTCTTGGAGTGAAAAGGCGCGACCATCGCCTAAGCTGATTGCTTGTCGGTTTTGTGAACCCCCTGGCCATTGCCGGGTGTTCGAGCTATTCGGCGCGCGATGTTCGACCGCGCCACCCACGTTTGCCTCAACCAGCGCCGAGCCTTCCGGGGCCGGGTGGAGTCACGCGCGCGCAACTAGGCGCCCGATCATCACGGACCCCGCCGCCACGGTCGGGGTCTTCATCTCCGACAGCGGCTCACCAGCCCACGGAGAAAGCCATGAAACCGTTCATCGAACCCCCCGTAAGCCTGACGCGCCCGATGCTTGGCGCGCTTCCCGGCTACGTGGCGGCTCTGCGACGTGACTGGTCGCCGGACAACATCCGCGGCAAGGTGGCCTCCGAGGAGCAGTTGCGTCGCATTGCGGAGGACGCGCCGGGCTTCGTCGCTTCGCTGCACGACCCGGAAGCGCGCGGCGCGCCGATCGCGATGCCGGATGGCTCTATGCTGCCCCGCCTGCCCGGCTACGTGCGCTGGGTGTGGGACGGGGAATTCTGTGGCTCGATCTCGCTGCGCTGGCAGCCGGGAACGGCGAGCTTGCCGGAGTACGTTCTGGGCCACGTCGGCTACACCATCGTGCCGTGGAAGCGCGGTTGCGGTTATGCCACACGCGCGCTGGCGCTGCTGTTGCCCGAGGCCCGGGCCCCAAGGCCTGCCGCACATCGACCTCACCACAGATCCCGCCAACAGCGCCTCGCAAAAGGTGATCCTGGCTAACGGCGGCCGCCTGCTCGAACGCTTCCGCAAGCCGGAAGTCTATGGCTGCGCCGAGGGGTTACGCTTCCGCATCGATTTGTGAAGGCGGCTACGGCGGCTCAGAACGATTCCGACCACGGCCTGAGATCGAGTTCCAAAGTCCAGGCGCTGCGGTGCTGGTGATGCAGCATCCAGTAGGCCTCGGCGATGGCGGCGATATCCAGCATGCCGTCGGGGCCGCGCCGCTCCTTCCATTGCGGCGCAAAGGTCATCAGCCGTTCGCCCTCGATGCCGCCGTCGACCACCACGTGACCGACATGCACGCCCTGCGGGCCGAACTCGCGGGCGATGCTCTGGGCCATAGCGCGCAATGCGGCCTTGGCGGCGGCGAACGGGGCGAAATTGGCCTTGCCGCGCACAGGCTGCCGCTGACCCCGGTGAAGATCAGACTGCCGCCGCCCTGCGCAATCCGCCGGGCAATCGCCGCGCCCAGCCCAAACGATGCGCCAACGCCGACGACGAGCAGGCTGCCGGTGGGAGGTTAGGTCATGGGCGGGGTCCTTGGTCGTCATGTCCTTCTCCCCTTGCGGGAGAAGGTGGCTGCGTAGCAGACGGATGGGGGGTTTCCACGAAATGGCCGCTGCGGCTCGGTTCGAGGCGGAAAGGCCGGCGCGACCCCTCATCCGGCCTGCGGCCACCTTCTCCCGCAAGGGGAGAAGGATCAGAGGGCGCACTCCGCTTCCCCCGCCACATGCACGGTCCCCGTCGCCGGGTCCTCCAGCCGCCACCCGAACACCGGCCCATCGCCCCTCACCACCAGCCGCGCCGTCGCGTTTGGCAGCACCGGGGCCTGGAACCGTCCGTTGAAGCGACGAATGCGGCTGATGTCGCCACCAAGCGTCAGGTCCGCCAGCCGGACGCCCGACAGCGCCCACAAGATGGTGCCGTGGACGATAATGCGGGGCAGGCCGGCGGCGCGGGCGACCGGCTCCTCGGTATGGATCGGGTTCCAGATGTCGGCGCACTCCGTGTAGGCGTGCGTAAGGTGGATCGGGAAATGGATGTCGGCGTGAGCTTCGGCGCCCTCCGTGGGAGCGACCAGATCCGGCGGCGAAGCGACCTCGCGGAACGGCTCGATGGGCAACTGGACGCCGCGATATATTCCCGACGACCAGGAGGTGGTGACCACGTCGCCGTGTGTCAGCGAGCGCGTCTGATAGCGGATGATCGTCAGCGCGCCGGCCCGGGTCTGCTTGGCCTCGACCATCTGCCCGGCCGCCTGGACCAGTTCGCCGATGCGGTACGCGCGATGAATCTCGGTGTCCTGCCTCGCGTGGACGCCGCGAACCAGTTCATGCGGCTGCAGGTCGAGCGTGTTGCGAAACCCCAGCGTCACCGGCCACTCCAGACGGGTGCAGAAGAATGGCAGCACCGGCGGGTCGCTGGCGTCGACGCCATAGAATCGGTCCTCCGCCAGAAGCAGTCCGGCGGAATAGGCCATGGCGAGGCGCGGCGTGACGGCTGTTTCAGCGCCGACAACGGGCTTCAGGTAGGCAAGGGCGTGGGGGGCATCTGTCATTTCCGGGGAACCATCGGGCGCCGTTGTGGCGGAGGCAAGACCTGCGGGGTGATCACCCCACGCTGACAGCCTCGCTCGGCGCCGGTGGCCGCCGACGAAGGCGAAGGCCCTTGAGAACCAGCTTGGCCGCTTCGAGGTGGATGGCGGCGACGACCTTCAGGGTCAGCAGCGGGTAGCGCAGCAGCGCCGAGGCCAGGGTGGCGTCGGTCAGCTCGCGGCGCTCGCCGGCGAAGGCCGCCGCAATCAGCAGGGCTCCGGCCGGGTCCTTGCCATGGACGGTGGTGGCGATGGTCTCGCCCGGGCGCGTCATCTCGAAATCGTAGCGCATCGCCATGTCCATGAACGGCGAAACGTAGAAGGCCTTGTCGCAGGACTGATGGATGGTCTCCCCGGCGGGGTCGGCGACCGGGATCAGGTAGCTATGCCGTTCGCCGAAAGTGTTGTTGACCTCGTAGATCGTCGCCCCCAACTCGCCGGTCGGGCGGTGACAGAAGTAGATGCTGATCGGATTGAAGACGTGCCCCAGCACGCGCGGCATGCACAGTAGCAGCACCTTGCCGCCGGCGATCGGCATGCCGGCGGAATCGAGCGTCTGTTCCACCCACTCACGCAAGGAGGAGCGGCCGTCGCCGTGGTCGCGGTCATGAAAGCTCAGCAGGTTGCCGCCGTTGTGCGAGAACAGGCGTAGCCGTTTCGAGAGCGCGGGAAGCTCATCCAGATCAAACAGCATCTGGAACATGCCGTAGCGCAGACGATGACGCGTCGGCGCGAACCGCTGGTGCGTGACCGCGCCGGCGTAAAGGGCTGAAGCCCGAGCCTTCTCCCCTTGCGGGAGAAGGTGGCCCGGAGGGCCGGATGAGGGGTCGCACCACCCGGCCCGTGGTAGTGGAAGACCCGGTTGCGCCAGCGTGGATAACCCCTCATCCGTCTGCTTCGCAGCCACCTTCTCCCGCAAGGGGAGAAGGGAACCGTGGCCGCCGCTCACGCCGCCAGCTCCATCGGCGGCGTCAGGTGAATCCGCCCCGACTCATTCGGCACGGCCCACGGCCGCCTCACGCCCCCCAGCGCTTCGGCGACCGCCAGACCCGATTGCAGGCCGTCCTCGTGGAATCCGGCGCCGAAGTGGGCGCCGCACCACCAGGTGTTGCGCTGGCCCTGCAGCGACCACAGCTGGCGTTGCGCGCGCATCGCTGTGGCGTCGAACAGCGGGTGCTCAAAGGTCTCGGCGCGAATGATCTTCGCGGGATCGGGCGGCGTGGTCGGGTTCAGGGTGACGAACAGCGGCGTATCGGCCGGCAGGTTCTGCAGGCGGTTCATCCAGTAGGTGACGCAAAGCTCCTGCTCGCCGCGCGGGCCCGCGCGACCCACGTAGTTCCACGCCGACCACGTGCCCCGCCGTCGGGGCATCAGGCTGGCGTCGGAATGCAGCACCGCCTGGTTGAGGTTATAGCCGAAGGCGCCCAGCAACGTGCGTTCCCGCTCGCTGGGATCCTCCAGCATGGCCAGTCCCTGGTCGGCGTGGGTGGCGATGACGACGTCGTCGAACCGCTCGATCTCGCCAGATGTGTCTCGCACCCAGACCCCGTCGGCGGCGCGGCGAACGGATCTCACGGCCTGCCCCAGGCGCGCCCGGTCGGCGAAGGCGGCGGTGAGACGGGCGACATAGGCGCGGCTGCCGCCATCGACGGTGCGCCAGATCGGCCGGTCGACGAGCTTAAGCAGCCCATGGTTCTCACAGAAGCGGATGAACGAGGCGGCCGGATAGTCGCGGATGTCCTTCAGCGGGGTCGACCAGATCGCCGCGGCCTGCGGCAGCAGATGATCATTTTGGAACGCGCGGCCATAGCCCTGCGCATCGAGATAGTCGCCCAGGCTGGTCATGCCGGCGTCCAGCGCGCAGGCATGTTCCGGAGCCTCGCGATAGAAGCGCACCAGGTCGGCCAGCATCGACCAGAAGCGCGGCCGGAACAGGTTCCGCCGCTGCGCGAACAGGGTGAAAAAGTTGTCTCCGCCATATTCCATGGCCCCGTCGTCGACACTGACGGCGAAACCCATGTCGGTCGGCTTGGTCGGCACGTCCAGATGCTCGAACAGAGCTACGAGATTGGGATAGCTTGCCTCATTATAGACGATGAAGCCCATGTCGACGGGGATCGGTCCGCGGGGTGATGGCGCGTCGACCGTGTGGCTGTGGCCGCCCAGGCGGTCCGCAGCCTCATAGACCGTCACGATGTGCCGGCTGCTGAGCAGCCAGGCGGCCGACATGCCTGAAATCCCGGCTCCGATCACCGCGATCTTTTTCGCCACCGTTGATGTCGGATGCGTCAATGCCTGTGCCCGCGCCAAAATGTGTGATCCCAGATCGTCGTCCGCGCCAGATCGCCGTCCGCGTATGGATCGCGCTGGTGTGATAGCCTAGACTCTACGGATGTCGACCGGCGCCGGATCACACAGCGTCCTGACCGGGGCGTCAGTGATCCAGGCGGTCGAATACAACGTAACAAGGGCCATGAATGCTGTCACAGTCTCTCGGCAGGGGCATAGTGTTGAGCGGGCGCCGGAAGTGCGCGCCGCGAAGCGTAGCCCCATGGCCATAAGCGGCGCGCAGCCCACGGCCGGGCTCCCGGGCCTTTCGGCGTTGATCGTGGCGATCGCCGAGCGCGGCGACCGCGCCGCCTTCGCCACCCTGTTCAATCATTTCGCCCCCCGGGTGAAGAGCTACATGCTGCGCCTTGGCGCCGACGGGCAACTTGCCGAGGAGCTCGCCCAGGAGACGATGCTCACTGTCTGGCGCCGCGCCGACGGTTTTGATCCCGCGCGCGCGGCCGCCTCGACCTGGATATTCACCATCGCCCGCAACTTGCGGATCGACGCGGCGCGTCGCGGCCAGCGGATGAAGCACGACGATCCGTTCGATGAGACGATCGCGCCCGACCTGCCCGACGCCATCCTGTCGGCGGCCCAGGATGAGACGCGGGTGGCATCGGCCATCGGACAGCTGCCGCTGGACCAGGCGCGCGTCATTCGCGAGGCGTTCTTTTCCGACAAGCCGCATTCGGAGATTGCGGCCGAGCTCGGCCTGCCGCTCGGCACCGTGAAGTCGCGGCTGAGATTGGCGATGGCCCGTCTGCGTGGTCTGCTGGGAGAAGCCGCATGACTCCCCGGCGCCATCCGATATCCGACCGGCTGATCGAGTATGCGGCCGGGTCGCTGAACCCTGAACGCCGGCTGGTGGTTGGCGCGCATGTCAGGGTCTGCCCCGCATGCGCCGGCGAGATCGCCATTGTCGAGGCAGTAGGCGGAGTGCTCATCGACGCCCTTCCCGCCGTTGAAATGCATGAGGACGCGCTGGCGCTGGCGCTGGCGCGTATAGAGCGTCCCGCGCCACCGCGTCGCGAACCCGCGCCTGGCATCCAGGGCTGGATCGACGCGCCCGCCGCCGCCGTTGAATCGGCCCGCCGGCGGCGGCGCTGGGCCGCGCCCGGCGTCTGGGTCGCGCCGGTGATCGGCGGTCCATATGGGCGCCGCAGCTATCTGCTTGGCATCGGCCCCGGCATCAGCGTCCCCCGCCACACCCACCTGGGCTCGGAACTGGTATGCGTCCTCAAGGGCGCCTTCGAGGACCGTGGCGAGATCTATGGTCCCGGTGATTTCTGCGAAAGCGACGAGGATGTCGAACATCGCCCGCGGGTGACCCACGGGGGCGATTGCGTCTGCCTGGTCGCGGTCGACGCCTCTCTGGTGGCGCGCGACTGGCTTGGGCGGATATTTCAGCCGCTGGTCCGCATCTGATGCGGCTCGCATCGCGCCTCGGCGCCGCGGCATATCGAGGACTATTCGCACCCGGCGTCACCGTGACGCGCGATATTTCCTTCGGACCCGGAGAGCGTCGCAGACTCGACGTCTATCGGCCACGCCGACCGCTGGCTGGCGCCCCGGTAGCCCTCTTCTTCTACGGCGGGACCTGGCAGGAGGGGGATCGCGGCTTCTATCATTTCGTCGGCGCCAGCCTCGCCTCGCGCGGCATCGTCACGGTCACGCCCGACTACCGCCTCTATCCGGAGGTGTGCTTTCCCGACTTCCTGCGGGACTGCGCCGCCGCCGTGCGTTTCACCCGCGACAACGCGGCTGCCTGGGGCGGAGATCCCACCCGGCTGTTTCTGATCGGGCAGTCGGCCGGCGCCTACAACGCGGCCATGCTCGGGCTGGACCGGCGTTGGTTGGGCGCCGAGGGCCTCGATCCCGGAACTGATCTGGCGGGGGTGATCGGCCTGGCCGGGCCCTATGATTTCCTGCCGCTGCGCGATGAGACGCTGCGGACAATTTTCGGTCCGGAACCCCTCGCCCAGACCCAGCCGATTGCCCACGCCGGAGGGGAATCGCCGCCAATGCTGCTGCTGGTCGGCGACAAGGATCGCGCCGTGCGCCCCGGCAATTCGTTCCGCCTGGCGAAGGCGATCCGCGCCGCCG
This sequence comes from Caulobacteraceae bacterium, assembly GCA_025352165.1. GTDB lineage: Bacteria > Pseudomonadota > Alphaproteobacteria > Caulobacterales > Caulobacteraceae > Acaudatibacter. Next base: position 16,581 of record JANXTX010000369.1, read on the forward strand.
GCGGCGCGGCCGAGGCGAAAGCCTATCCCGGCGTGGGACATGTCGGCATCCTTACCGCCCTTCTGCCGCCCCTCCGGCATCGGGCGCCGGTGCTGGAGGATATCGTCGGCTTCATCGACCAGCGGACCTCCGCCGAGCCGAGCCGGGTCGCCGCATGAGCCTGACCCAGACCGTGACGCGACTGGCCGAACGCGCGCCAATTCCCGATCCTATCACGCGCGGGGCGATCGCCTTCTTCGTCGAGAGGGCGCGACGCGAACTTGCAAAGGGGCGAGCGGACGACGACGCTTTTGTGCGCGATATGGAAGATCGCCCGATCGCGGTGAACACCGCCGAGGCCAACGCCCAGCACTATGAGGTGCCGCCGGCCTTTTTCCGCCTCGTCCTCGGGCCGCGGCTGAAATATTCCAGTTGCCTGTACGAGACGCCGACCACAACCCTGGCCCAGGCGGAAGAGCGCTCGCTCGCTGAGACTTGCGCGCACGCCGAAGTCGCCGACGGTCAGCGGATCCTGGAACTCGGCTGCGGCTGGGGCTCGCTCAGTCTGTGGATGGCGGCGCATTATCCGCGCTCGACCGTCGTCAGCGTTTCGAATTCCCGCTCCCAGCGCGAGGAAATCGAGGCGCGCGCGGCGGCGATGGGCCTGACCAACCTCACTGTGATCACCGCCGACATGAACGATTTCCAGCCGGGAGGCTTTTTCGACCGCGTCGTGTCGGTGGAGATGTTCGAGCACATGAGCAACTGGCGCAATCTGCTGGCGCGGGTGGCGACCTGGCTGGCGCAGGACGGGCGGCTGTTCCTGCACGTGTTCTCCCACCGCGACCGCCCCTATCGTTTTGAGGCCGCCGACGACTGGATCGCAAAGTATTTCTTCACCGGCGGGCTGATGCCGAGCCACGGTCTGATCCGCGGATTCGGCGACCTGTTTGAGGTCGAGGACGAATGGCGCTGGAACGGCGATCACTACCGCCGCACCGCGAACCACTGGCTGGCCAACTTCGACGCCAACGCCGCCACGATCCTGCCGATCCTGCGGGAGACCTACGGTGATGATGCAAACATCTGGGCGCGGCGCTGGCGGCTGTTCTTCCTGGCGACCGCCGGGTTGTTCGGCGCGCACGGCGGCGACATCTGGGCCGTCAGCCATTATCGCTTGCGCCACGCGACAAAGGCTTCCGCATGATCCGACGCTATCTGGTTGCCTACCTGGGCGCTGGCCTGGCCTTCGCCGGCCTCGACGCGGTGTGGCTGACCCTGGCCAATGCGGCGATCTACAAGCCGGCGCTGCACAGCGTGCTGATCGACGGCTTCCGTCCCGTGCCGGCGGTGCTTTTCTATCTGGTCTATCTTCTGGGCGTGATGGTTTTCGCGGTCTCGCCGGCGCTGTCGGCCGGCCGCTGGATCGATGCGACGCGCAAGGGCGCCCTGTTCGGCTTCTTCGCCTACGCCACCTACGATCTGACCAACCAGGCGACCCTGATCGTCTGGGCCACCCACATCACCCTGCTCGACCTCACCTGGGGAACCTTCGTCACCGCCGCCGGCGCCACTGCCGGCTACTTCGCCGGCCGGTTGGTGAAAGCATAAAATCACTTCTCCCGTCTGGGAGAAGAAGGGGCCCGCGCCTCTTGGCGTGGGAAGATGAGGGTCTTTCTTGCAGCGCATCAGACCCTCACCCTCCCAATCGCTCCCACCTACGCTACGCAAGAGCTTCGCTTCGGCGGGCAAGCCGCGATCGGGCCCCTCCCTCTCCCAAACGGGCGAGGTGGTCGGTGGATCACCGTCGAGATGTGTGAAGGCCGCGGCCATTAGTGGGAATTGATGCCGGCACGGAAGCCAGCGCTCCGGCGGACAGATCGAGCCCCATCCCCCGCTTTCCCGGCGAATGCCGGGGCCCAGATGCAAGGGCAATCCTCTCGGGTGGACAGGAATGGGTCGCGTTTGCGCTTGCCGAAAGGAACACGCAAAAAGGTCTGGTCCCAGCGTTCGCTGGGAAAGCGGGGGGCGGGGATCTGGAGGGAACTGGATGCGGCTTGGCGGGATTCTTGCAGTACTGGTTGTCTCTCTAACGGCGGCCCCGGCGCTTGCCCATAGGCGCTAAAATAAGCCTGACATGTTCTGATATCGTCGTCGTCGAGGCGGCTCGTGGAGATGTCGTCGTAGCCTGGTCCTGGCTTTCTGGAGCCGCCTGATGCTTGGCTGGGGAATGATGGCCTGAAGGAAAGTG
>JANXTX010000393.1 GCA_025352165.1 Caulobacteraceae bacterium
GCGCCATCAGCGTCGCGATCAAGGCGTCCCTGTCGACCAAATCAGGCGGCGGTGTCATCCATACCTTGACTCACATCCAGCCACCCGCCGCAACCGGAAAATTCAGCGCCCGGTCAGATTCAAGGGGGGTGAGCAATTACGGGAATGGAGGCGCAATGCAAGAAGAAAACTATAAGCTCAGGGTGAAAATCGCCTCGCCGGTCGCATTGAAGCGAGCAGACAAAGTGTTCGTGAAATTGTTCGGACAGGGAACTCCGCAACTGCTCAAGATTGATCATCTAAAGGCTGAAGCAGGCGGGGGGGCCGTCGATGAGTATGTTGCCGCGCTTTGCGATTTTGTGCGTGGGGTTCTGATAAAAGACCAAGCTCCGGGAACGGGCGTCCGGGGCGCGCTCACTGATTGGACGGAGGCTTACAAGAGATCACTGCAAGTTCTGTCTGCGACACCTAGACCTCTTGCGACACTTCTGTCCGGCTTGATGCGTTTTGCGCTAAACGATTTCAATGATTGGCGGATAACAACCAACTATCCGTTGCTGGATTGTGGGCTGGAAACGCTGGGGCCGCTTACCGAGAATTCTCCGTCGATCCTATTGGCGCTGCAATTGGATTTCCAACACACAAAAACGGTCTGCCCCGTTGATTCGGGCGTGGACCAGGTCCTGGCATTCAATCACCGTATGCGGGGACTGGATCGTTGGAGCATCAACGACGAGGCAAATGCCGTTCATCTCGCGTCCTCGGACCCACTTGGGGCGTTAGATCGAGCTAAGGCGCGCGCTGTCTGGGCTGTGGCAGCTCTCCGCCTGGGCGCCCACTCGTCAGCCGAGAAAGCGCTGCATCAGCTAACCAATAACGATTGTTTCGGCGCATGGGCCGAAACGCAACTTTCGGAACTTCACCAGTGATCCAGAACGACGCCAGCGAGACAAAGGCCGCCCCCGAGAGGCCGCGATCCCTGGAACATTTCATTCGCGACCCGTCGACCAAATCGGGCGCCCTCATCGAGGACCTCCGCAAGGGAGTAATTCCGCTGTCGGCGCAAGAAATCGATAGGGCCAGGGAAGCCATCAGAGACAGCAACTTCGCAGCGCTGCGAATCGCGGAACTTCTACGCGCATCAAAACGAGCCCCGAATTCGGTCAGGGTCGCCATCGTCGATCTCGCTGATTGGACGATAAAACAAGACGTCGCAGACTGGGGTTCGGGCGATCTGATTACACCCATCGAGAAGCTAGCGGCGGTAGCGGATTGGGCCAGAGGACCCCTCTCCGGCAAAGATAAGGTCCAGAAAATCAAGGCCGAAGGACTGTTGGCCATCGCGGTCTCGTTTTGTGGCGATGACCGCCGCCTTGAACCGCTGCGGACCATCGAGGTGGTCGGCTCTGCCTACGGTGTTAAGGCGGGGGAAAGCGAAACTGACCAGCGCCCATCGCGAGCTGTGCTCAAGCTAATCGAACGGAGTAAGCCCAGACAGATTGCCACGCTCGCGTCGGTTGCGCTCCTCCAACAAGGCGCTCTAGCAAGGGCACATGCTGATGCGGATAGGGCGGTTCTCCGTGCCGCTCACCTTGAGGGCCGGCTGGCCAAGTCGGCGACTGAGGTCGAGCGGCTGCAGGAGGAAATTGCCACACAAACCCTCAAGATTGATGCTTATGAACAGCGCGTAGTCGAACTAGAGCAAAAATTGGTAAACGTTGAACGCAACGGCGCGCATGATCTCAATGAAATAAAATCCCGGTATCGTCGGATATTCAACTCGGATATATTGCCGGTTGCAAAAGATGCGCTGTCATCTCTCGAACTAATACCACCTCAGCCGGATTTTGCCACGGACTACCTAGCAATCGTGATTGATAAAATTGGCAAGGAATTGCAATGGTTAAACGCGTCGTAGGCCTTGACTTTGGAACGACCAATAGCTTGATTTCTTATGTCGACGGGGATGGTGCGCGTGTTTTGGACCTCACCAACCTTGACGATCAGCGCCCTCATCCATCGGTCGTCTGGTATCGCGGCGGTGGAACTGTAGTTGGTCGAGAGGCTCGAAAACACTTGGACTCGGGCGCGGAAGCCGTGTCGGGCGATTTTGTCAGGTCACCAGAGCGCCTTCTGGCTGGGAGCGCACCGGTCTTTGTGGCGGGCCGTGAAATCGTCCCATCGGACGTTGTCGCAAAGGTGCTTGAGTTCCTGCGCGGCGATGCTGGTGGCGCGGATCGGGGACGGGGCGCGATTGATGTCGATCATGCCGTATTCACGATCCCTGTCGCGCTTGACGGCCTGGGGCGTCGCCAGCTCCGGCAGGCGGCCCGAACGGCGGGTATCTCGGTCGTTCAATTCGTCCATGAGCCCCTAGCGGCGCTTTATGGATATCTTCGATCTCAGCCGAACTACCGGCAGAAGATTTCAGAACTCGAGGGCAAGCGGCTTTTGGTTTTTGACTGGGGTGGCGGCACGCTCGACCTGACTGTTTGCGTATTGCACCGTGGCCGGCTCGTCCAGCTGCGGAGCCGATGCGATATCTCCGTTGGTGGCGACGTTTTTGACGAGGCCTTGCGCAACTTCGTCAAGGACAAGCATGCGCGGCAACATGGAATAGACGACCTCCCGGTGCTGGAGGCGGAAGGCTCGGCTGTTACCCTTCTAAGCGCCTGTGAATGGGCCAAAATCGCTCTTTCGGGAGTGCTCGATCAAGACGACGACACTCCCATCCTCGTCCCAAGTTACCTCCGATCGGGCCCTGGGCGCGATCTCAGGGTTAGGCTGTCCAAGGCTGAACTTGAGAAAGTTGTGGCCCCGCATGTGCGGCGTGGACTTGCCAATATCAGTCAATTGCTCCTTGAGGTCGGACTGACCACCCAGGACATCGCGCTTTGCTTGCCGACTGGGGGAATGGTGCAAATGCCCATGGTGCGCGAAGGATTGCTGCAGATGTTTGGCCCGCGCGCCGAGAAATTAGAGAATGGGGACCGTATTATTGCGCAGGGGGCCGCCTGGATCGCCTACGACGGTCTGCAACTGACGTTGGCAAAGCCAATTGAGCTGCTGCAGCCAGATGGAAGTTATGGGACCGTTGTGGATGAAAGTTTTGACTTGCCGACGGAAAACACCTCGGTCGAGGTCCATCAAAGTCTTTACTATTGCGTGGATCCACGAGACGGCTTTGCACATTTCCAATTTGCCCGGCCGACACTGATTGGACAGGGCGCCAGATATTCGGAGCGCCTTGTCTATGGCACTCTCACGGTCAAGGTTGACCCGAACGCTAGGCCTCTTGTCGAGCGCCTCAAAGCAATGATCAAGATTGATAGCGACTATGTTGTCAAAGTTGATGTACAATCTACGGGACGTCAGGATCGGAAAAGTATTGAGATTTACGACCTTGAATTCGCCTTGGCGCTCTCAGTTGGCCAGCCCACTCCAAGTAAAGCAAATGGTGACGATGATAACATCCAAATTCCCTCTGCCGCGAACAAAGGCATGAAGGGAAGTGTGGCGTTGCGATCAAACGTGACGCCCAGTGCGGACGCTTGGTGGGCTGTGCCCGGTGACATCCTGACAAAATACAGGCCAACGGCGTTTTCGGCGGCAGGTATCAAGCAACGGCAGTTGGAAGAGCGATATTACTATGAGCCTTGCGCCACCTGCGGCCGCCCGGGGTTCGAATGCCAGTGGGAAGGCTGCGATCACCCGATCTGCCTTGGGCAAGGAATGAAATCTCGAGCGGCGGCGTTGGAGACTCAAAAATCGCAGAGAGATGCTCCTGGCCTATAGCTACCCCAAACGCCAACCGGAATGGCGCCTTTGTCGCCGGTCCGGGCTGTCTCACTGCTTCCCTACACGATTGATTTTGAACGGTGCTCGGTGCGGGCACGATTTGTGAGCACGCTTGACATTGCGGGTCATTCGCATTTGGGGGCGCGGCCGTCGGTCACATTCTTCAATTAATTTGCGGCCTTAACCTAAATCACTCTTCCCGAGGCGCCGGGCTCAATCTGGCGCGGCTCTCATAGCTCCAGCGTTGGCCCAACAGCCGTCACGATCCGTCCCATCAACTCCAACTCGTCAACCCCGAGCGCCCGTGCGATCGCGATGAATTCGACCACGTCGATTTGGCGTTCACCACGTTCAATGTTGGCGATCACGGAATAGGGCCGCCCCATCCTCACCGCGAGTTCGCGCTGGGTCAGACCCGCCGCCTTGCGCGCGCCGACGATGACCTTCACCGCCGATTGATAGGAAGGCGATAAAACCCAGCGCCCCATGGTTGCCGCCTGTGAAACTTCTGGCGGCAGTGCTACGGAGGGTTATGGTTGCTTCGATTTTCGATGCGGCGGGACGAGATAAGTCAGGCCTCCTTAGGCCGCCGGCTCATTGCTTGAGCGGCGAGCCATGCGGCGCATGTTCTCGCCCTAAATGTGGGGTGACTCGATGGGCGGGGCTTTATCTGAATTTCCACCAATCATATCGCTGCTCTGGTTGTTCGCCTTTCTGATGTTCGTCAGCTTCAAGATCGGAGAATACCGGCTTGAGCGCGAGAACAGCCGCCTTGTTCTGGCGCACGAAGCTGAAATTGCCGAGATGAAGCGATTGTTCGCAGAGGAAATCCTCAGCCTGGAAGAGTCGGAAAGCCACCTTCTTGCTCAACTGCGCGAACTGACGCTCCCCAAGCAGGGGTCGCTGTTCTAGGCCGGGGGACCCTCCATATCGCGCCGTGAATTTTGACTTTTGGCGCCGGAGGCATGCGCGCCGTTGCTCATTGAGGAGAATGTGGATGAACGCGGTACGGTTGAGAGAGATCGCATGGTGGCTGTGCGTCGGAGCGTGTGTTCTCATCACCCTCTTCGGCGCGGTCGTAGTTGACGGCTACACGGGGGCGGGGGCGCCTAAGCACAACTCGCTACTCGTTTTCGCGGGCCTTACCTTTCTGGCGATCCTCATGTGGGTGCGCTACCGCAAACGGCATGACTAACCGGGTCCGGCAACCACGGTCGCACACGCATGAGCCGCCCCTGCATTGCGTTTCGTCAGCTGGAAGCTATCCGGCCATCCTTGACGACGGGCACATGGTGCATGACGCCAGACAATCAGGGTATCGCCCATTTCGCCCTCCCGGCCGACGCGTAAAGCGCCGCACCACCCCGCCAGACCTGATCATGATTTCGTGGGCCGGGATGGGAATCATCTTGAGACGTGCGATGCGGGGGCTGGGCGTTCCCATGAACGCCAGTCCCTACCCCTACGTAGTAGGTGGGAATCCGGGAAGCGAAAATAGTATGCTAAAACAAGAGCTTATTGGTTCCCGATTTTTGCGGGAGTGACGGGAACGGGAAGGCTTACGTATTGAAACGACTCAGTATTTTCTTCCCACGTTCCCGGGGACGGACTCGCCCTAGGAGTGGTCCAACGCGAATGATTCGTCCCTAGGAGTTAGTAGCGCCTTCGACGGCGCCTCGCTGAAACATGCCATCTCCACTCGCAAACGGGCCACTTGGTACGTCTAGCCATTTCACGCTTGAACCGCCGCCGACTGCCATTGCCTGGACAATCACCTTCCGTTCCAGCAAATCGTTGACCATCGCCGCGAGTCTATTTTTTGAAACGCCGGCGAGGTCTTTGGCTAATCGAGCCTTTTGTTCGAACACGCCATTCTGACCGGCCTTGGTAAATGGTTGACCCAGGCGGGCAGCCGTTTGAATTGACGTTATTAGACTTTCGAAATGGTCAGTTTGTTCGACCGCCGAGTCCTTGAGCAAGTGTGTCACGTCGACGAGGAGGCCGAAGTCGTTTCGCGCGTATGTTCGGACAGTCCGGCGGGCTGGTCCGTTAGCCTTGATGATGCCACCAAAAGCGATTGCGTTATAGGCGAATGGCCGGCCGAGCTCTTTGCAAATCTTCTTCGCGACGTCCTCGTTTGCGGGCCACAGCGCGAACGCGACCCTAACTCCATCGATCAATGCGGTCGTGCCGCGGACGGCGTCGCGGGCGTCCTGGAGAGTGGCGATCCTGTCTTTTGTCTTTCGCATGTGGTGTGCGTAGAGAAATGTCGCGCCGGTCTCAGCGGCTATGGCTCCCGTTTCGGTGCACACAAACTGGCCAGCGGCGGGATCCTCGTTGATTGGTCCCATGGTGAACGACTGAAGCGGATCCAGAACCACAACGGCCAAGTCGTCGATCGTCAGAATTTGGTCGCGGAGACGGCGGAATTCGTCGGTTACAACCATGCCGCTGCGCTCTTGTTTGAACAACGGAAGCGAGCCGCCGGCGCTCGGAAGCGAGACAATGATCAGCCTCTCCGCTCGCGACGTGTTGCGGGTGTTCAACGTGTCCAGAGACGCCAGACGTCGGTGGACGGAACCTTCGTCGTCCTCCGAGGTAATGAACACGGCTGTTCCTTCCCGGTCGACTGAACCCCCTAGAATGGGACCGTCAGCAAAGCTGGTGCCGAATGCGACCCGACGGCAGAGTTCCATTGCGATCATAGATTTGCCAGTATCGCCCTGCGACACAATCAGTCCTGGGATTCCCAGTGGGATTGCGCCCGATACCAGGTATTTGATTTCGGGTGCGTCCCCTATGAAACGGCTGGAACGCCACTCGAAGATATCCAATGGAGGTCGTCGGGGAGCATCGAGCGGCTGCCGTAGAGCAGTGGCGATCTCATGCGCGGCGACATACTCTGTCATGAGCCGACCTCACGCGGCTGAAGCATGCCACGAGCGAGGCCGCTATGGATTGTCGCGGCGACCGCCCGGACACCATCTTCCGCGACGAGGCCGCAATCGCCTGCTGCGGCCTCCAGCGCCCTTGCGACGATCTCCACCGGGGCAATCCCTGCGGCGACAAGTTCACCGAGTCTGGCGGCTGCCTGAAACAGTCGCGAATTGCGCCCGCTATTCGGCTTCATGCAGGCTAGCCCGCTACACTCGCCATTGATCGCCACTGCGGCATACGCGGCCAGCCGGCCCGTCGAGCCAATACTCACGGGCGCGGATCGTGGACGGAAATCCATCGGTGGGTCGATCAGGCTTAATAGCCATTGCGGCGCGTCGGCTAGCGGGATGGCCCATGGTTGGGCCACCCAGGCATAGACGCCGCTGGACTTGCGAGATGGCGGGACGGCTACACTGCCGCCATCGGTTCGCACATCGAGCCCCGGCGCGAAGCCCACGCGATTGCGCAGGCGCCGGTCAGGCTGACGAAACCAGATATGCAGGCCTCCGCTCGGCGTGAGCGTCCGCCACGTTTGGGGCAGCGGGCCGTGGTCTGCCTCAAGGCCAGCAAGCGTCTGCAGGCCGTTCGGTCCGTCTTCATGGGTGTCGACATCGAGCACGAACACACCCGAGGTGCTCCCGCAAGCCACCGCTATGTTTGCGCGCGGTCGGCCGCGCCAAATCGCCTCAATCTCGCCGGGAGCTTTCGTGGCGTCTTTATAGCCGTGCGGCGTCAGAGGTCTGCGGCAGTCCTCGGCGACCGGAAAGACCGCCAGACCAAAAGCGGCGAGGGCCTTCGCGCCGGCGATCATCGTGTCTTGAATCTGGGCGTTCATGATCGCGCCTAGACGGACGCGCTGGAATGCTTGGCCCTTGGCAACGACGCCAGCCACCGGTCCTGGGCGACGCGCGTGATCAGCGTTCGCCCCCGCGCCTTTATCGCCTCAAGCCGACCATCGGCGATCTCGCGAAAACACGTGCTGCGGCCTATTCCCATCCGCTGACAGGCGGCGGGGATAGGGTCGGCTAGGGGTTCGATATGAAAGGTCGACATGATCTGGTCTCTTCAAAGACAACGCCAGACTCGGCGTGAGACGAAGAGTGACCATTAGGGACTTGGACAAAAAGGACGAAGGCGTCGCGGTTTGTCCAAGATCAGCGATGGCCCCGAATGTGCCGGCTGCTTCTAGTTCCCGCTATTGAGCCCCAACGGTGATGGGCTCGCTTTGAGTCTGCGGGCTGCAATCTGTTCGCGGAGCTCCACGGTTCGGGCGGCTCTTCTGGCTTTTTCGCGCTTGGTGACCGCGCCTCTTTGCCAGCGATTTCCTGCCTTGATCATCGCCGCCGCCGCAAGCGCAATTTCCTCCGACGATGCATGGGGTAAGTAACTGCGGGCGACAATTTCAGCGGCCGATTGCTGGCTCACTCCCTTTTCAGCGCCGGCTTGCAGAATTGCCTGCTCGATCGCTATGCGAAGCCCCTTTTGCAACGCATCAAGTTTCTTGATCTGAGAAGGGCGACCGGGTCCGCGACGCTCGCCATCTGGATTCCGTTGCAACGCCCAGGCGGTGGCGAACGCATCAACCACATCTTCGTCTGTTTGGTTTCGATAAGTCGCGAGCTTGCGAACTTGTCTGATGAGTCCATCGAAGTCGGAGGGGATAGTCCAGTCTGGCAAGTTCTTGGACGATTCGAGCTGATCTGGGTTCATGGCGCACAGTGACAGATCGTCCAGGGCTATCAAATTCCTACGCGAAAAAAATTAGTGTGGTCGCCGGAGATCATAAAACGCGGGCGCCGCCGGGTACCCCCCGGGGGGCGGTCGTCGATCATGCCAGTGGCTGCCATGTCCCGCTCGTTTCGGCGTGAGGCCAGATGCGCAATGATGGCGTTGCTCGATTCTGAGATCGTCGCTAGTGTCTGTTCCGTTTAATCAACGATAAAATAACCAAATCGGTTGACGCTTTCGCCATGGTATCCTTTGGGAGGATGGTATGGGAAGGCGGGCGCGCGGGATATCGTGGAGCGAAGGGGATCGGGCGGAGCTTGAGC
>JANXTX010000418.1 GCA_025352165.1 Caulobacteraceae bacterium
CGACGCCGGCGCCGACGGCTATTTGATCAAGCCGTTTTCCGCTCGCGAACTCTTGGCGCGTGTCGCGGCGAACATCGCCTTGGCGCGGTTCCGCCGCGAAGCGGCCGACGCTCTCAGCCAACGAACCGCCCAGTTCGAGACTCTTCTTAATGAAGCGCCGCTCGGCGTCTACTTGGTCGATGCGAATTTCCGAATTCGTGAGGTCAATCCGACCGCGCGGCCGGTGTTCGGCGACATCCCCGACCTGATCGGCCGGGACTTCGACGAGGTCATCCATATCCTGTGGCAGAAGGACTACGCCGACGAAGTTGCGGCGCGATTCCGCCACACCTTGGAAACGGGCGAACCGCACATCGAGCCAGAGCGTGTCGAGACCCGACTCGATCACGGCGTGAGCGAATACTACACTTGGCAGCTCGCTCGCCTGCCGCTGCCCGACGGCGGCTATGGCGTCGTCTGCTATTTCCGGGACATCTCCGCCCAGGTGCTCGCCCGTCAAGCCATTGCTGAATCCGAGATAGCGCTGCGGGACCTGAACGCCACACTGGAGCAGCGGGTCGCCGAGGCCATCGAAGCGCGCGAGGAAGCGCTCGCGCGCTTGCATGAGGCCCAGAAGGTCGAAACCCTCGGCCAGCTGACCGGCGGCGTCGCGCACGACTTCAACAACCTGCTGACCCCCATTATGGGCGGCCTCGATATCCTGGCGCGCAAACTCCCCAACGACGAACGGGCGCAGCGGATCGCCTCCGGCGCGATGCAGTCAGCGGAGCGAGCCAGGACGCTCATCCAGCGTCTCTTGTCCTTCGGCCGCCGCCAAACCCTTCAAAGCAGCGCGGTGGATCTTGCTGAGTTGGTCGAGGGCATGCGCGACATGATCGAGCGGTCGATTGGCCCCTCTGTCCAGATCACGTTCGATTTGCCGGACGATTTACCAGCGGTCGAGATCGATCCCAACCAGCTTGAGCTGGCGATCCTGAATCTCTGCGTCAACGCCCGTGACGCCATGGAAGGCGGCGGCCGGCTTACAATCGCCGCCGCACGGGTTGAACCCAAGGACGGCTCTGGGGAGCCGGAGTGCCTGGCCCTTCGCGTCAGCGACACGGGAAAGGGCATGGATGAGACGACGCTCGCCAAAGCCACTGAGCCCTTCTTCACAACGAAGGGCGTAGGCCAGGGCACGGGCCTGGGCCTTTCGATGGTCTACGGCTTGGCCGCTCAGTCTGGCGGCAAGCTCACAATCACAAGCGCGGTCGACCAGGGCACGACCGTCCAACTCATGCTGCCGGTCGCGACTGGACCTGCGGAAATCAGGTCGGAGACGGATACGCCCGCTATTGAGGAAGGGGCCGGAACGATCCTGTTGGTTGATGACGAGGAGTTGGTGCGCATGTCCATCGCCGATGGCTTGCGCGACCTCGGCTATAAGGTTGTGGAAGCGGCCTCTGCGGCTGGGGCTCTGGAACATCTGCGGATAGGCTTGGCGCCGGACGTGCTGGTGACCGATCACATAATGCCTGGCATGACCGGAGCGACGCTAGCTCGCGAGGCGCGGGCTAGGTTGCCCGCCCTTCCAGTGCTGATGATCACCGGTTACGCCAACCTTCGCCCTGAAGAGACTCGTGGCCTTGAGGTTATGGCCAAGCCGTTTCATCGCGGCGATCTGGCCGCGCGTATCGTCGATCTCATGAAGCAATCGGAAGGGAAGGTCGTGCGGCTGCATCCATAGACGCCGGCTGTATTAACAAAGGTATGAATGTCGAGGCCAAGCAGAAAGCAGAAATGCAACGGCTGAAGGCCGTTGCGTCTTGATTGTGGAGGACGAATATCTGCTCGCAACCGATCTCAAGCGCGGTTCGCGCAAATCGCAATCAACATCCTTGTCCCGTGCCGTCGCTCGCCCAAGCTAGGCGCGGGCGACCACGCGCACCGCCTCGTCGGCGGCGAACCTAGTCTATTGCGCGCCTCGGCGATCTGCTAGCCGCTCAGCTTCGGAGGCCGACCGAGATGTCGGCCGGCCTTGGCCGCGAGGTTGCCTTAACGCTGGCGCTCGTGCGCGGCGCGGCTGGGATGTCGGCGATCAGCCGGCAGTCATTGGTGGTGATGTCGAGGGAGGGGAGGGCGAACATCCGCAACACCACCCCGGCGCCGGATCAAGTCGTCCATAAACAGGGCCGTCTCGCCGGTGCTGCGGCCAAGCCGGTCCACTCGGTCACCACCTGTTCGTCGCCGGCCTCCAGGCACGCGAGCAGGCGGTCGAGCCGATGGCGCGCCTTCACCCCACTCTTCACCTCCTCGATGATCTGGTCGCAGCCGGCCGCGGCAAGCTGCGCGCGCTGGCGGGCCAGGCTTTGTTCCCAAGTCCGGGCCTTGGTCCGATATCGCAGGTTCACTCCCGTTGCGTTCATAAGTGTAAAGGCCGCAACAATCGCGCGTCAGGGGGGGGTGGGCCCTCCGGACAGAGCCCGGACCTTGAGCCGCAGAGTCGTTCCACCGTGTGATGGGGGGTGCTCGTGAGTGTCGTGGGCATGAAATTCTCAGCAGACCAAGGTATCGAGCTCGCCAACGTCAGGGCGGCGCTTTTCCGCAAGGAACGAGAACTGAAGGAGGTGCACCATCGCATCGCCAACAGCCTGCAACTCGCAACTGGACTCCTGGGCTTTCAGAAGAAGCAGTTCGACGATCCGCGGCTAAAAGCGGCGCTGGATATCGCCGCGGCCCGCCTCGGGGCGATCGGAAAACTTCATCGCTTCCTATATGCCCACACCGCCGATTCCGCGGTCGATCTCAAGCTGTTCTTGGAAGACCTCTGCCCCGCTATCGCCGAGGCCACCGGCCTGACCTGCACGATTGAGGCCGACCCGATCAATGTCTCCGGGGAGATGGCCGAAAACCTGGCGATCATCATAAACGAGTTCGCGCTGAACGCCGGCAAGCACGCCTATGACTGCACGCCGGGCGGCCGGCTGAAGATCGAATGCCGCCACGAGCGCGATCAGCTTCGCCTTACCGTCGCCGACGGCGGCGAGGGCTTACCCGACGGGTTCGATCCCAACGGCAAGAAGGGGCTCGGCCTGACGATCGTCGGCTCCATCGTTCGCCAACTCAATGGGACCCTGAGCGCCTGGAACGATCACGGCGCCCACTTCGCCTTGACTGCGCCCTTGATGACCCCGCGCGGGTCCCAAATAGCCGATTATATTCAGCCTCGGGAACGCCATAGGAACCGTCGGCGAGCTCTTCCAGGCTGCCACGGTCGATCACGGTCACCA
>JANXTX010000430.1 GCA_025352165.1 Caulobacteraceae bacterium
CCGTCCGCGCCATCGACGCCATACGCCTCACCCTACAGGGTCTGCCAATCCCAATACCCGCCTGACCGCCCGGGCGGGGCGTTCACGCCGACCTCGCGCCAATCAACCGGTTAAATGAGGGGGTGAGCAATTACCAGGAATTTACTTACGCTGGTAAATCCAGGGTCAGTTTGCTGGAAATCCGGACTGTGGCGCGCGCGCCGGTCGGCTCAGGGGGATGCTGACCAGAGCGGCGATGGCGAGAACGGCGAGAAGAGCCCAGGCGTCATTGATCGAGCGGACGAAGGCAAGCTTTTCCACCATCGGTTTGAGGATTGCCGCCGTCGCGGCGTCAAGCGGGCCCGCGGTCCGATGGGAAAACATGGCCAGCGGGATACCGACAGCCTTGGCGGTGGCGATATCACCAGCCTGCAGGCGGGCGATGATGGCCGCGACATGATGGGGTGTGCGCCCATAGATCACCGTGTCGATCAGCGCCAGGCCGATCGCGCCACCGAGATTGCGCATCAGGTTGAACAGGCCGCTGGCGTCGGGGATTCTCGCGGCGTCCAACTGCCCCAGCGCCATCCGCGTCGGCGGCAGAATGCAGAACATGATCGCTGAGCCGCGAACGATCTGCGGCCAGAACATGCCCGCGAAATCCGTGGTAGGGCTCTGAAACGCGCTCATGCCCAGGCCGACGCCGAAGAGGAGGAAGCCGAAGGCCGAAAGCAACCGGGCGTCAAGCCGCCGTTCCAGAGCCACGGCGATCGGCGCGGTCACCAGCTGGGCCATACCGGTCACCAGCATGATCTTGCCGATACCGAAAGCCTCATGGCCGCGCACGATCGCGAGAAAGACCGGCATCAGGTAGACGGAGCCGAACAGCCCCACGCCGAGAATGAAGCTGAGCAAGCTGCCGACAGCAAAATTACGCTCTCGCAGCGTGCGTAGATCGACGACCGGTTGGAGGCCGGCCAGCGAGCGCCGTACAAACCCCAGCAACGACATCGCGCTGAGCGCCAGGAGGCCGATAACCAGGGCGGACTCCCAACCCCGCTTCGGCGCCTCCTTTAGCCCGATCTCCAGGGCAGCGAGACCGATGGCGAGCAGGCCCAGAGCGATGACATCCAGCCTGCGCCATAGCCCAGGACGCATGACATCGCGGCTGAGCAACAACGCCACTCCACAGACGGCGATGACGCCTGGGATGATATTGATCAGGAATAGCCAGTGCCAGTTGTAGGTCTGGGTGATCCAGCCACCCACGACCGGTCCGACGGTGGGTGCGAGGACCGCGAGCACGCCGGCGATGGTCGTTGCAAGGCCCTGTTTCTCGTTTGGGAACAGCAGGAACACCGCGGAGAACACCGCGGGAATGAGCACTCCGCCGGAGAAGCCCTGGACGACCCGCAGGGTGATCAAAACCGCGAAACCGTCGCTCGCGGCGCACCCGGCCGACGCCAGCGTGAAGATCGACAGACCGAGAACGAAGAGCCATCTGAGGCTGAGCCAGCGGATCAAAAAACCGGTCAAGGGGATCGCGATGACCTCCGCCGTCAGATAGGCCGTCTGTATCCAGCTCATCTGGTCGGGGGCTATGCCCAGAGCTCTCTGAATGCTGGGAAGCGAGGTCGCCACGATCTGAACATCCAGGATCGCCATGAACATACCCAGGCACATCATGGCAAAACCGGCCCAGGTCAGGAGGGTCGGGCGCGGGATCGACTGAGGGGCGGACGCTTGAGTTACACCCGACATCAGCCATCCCTTGGTCATCCGGCGATGATAGTCGCCGCGGTCAGGGAACGAATTGGCCGGCCGATGGTTGCGTAGAAGACGTCGAAGATGACGTCGCAGGCGGGCGCGCGCCCGGCGCATTAGTAGAAATGGTATCCATGACTCAGCCCGTCGGCATGTTGTCGCTCGCCACCGCGTCCCCGCCGTTCACCCTTTCACAGATCGATGCGAAGCAGATCGCACGTGAACTTTTCAGCACGCGGTTTCCGCAGTTTGAGCGGATGGCGCCAGTTTTCGCCACGGCGGGAGTTCGGGCGCGACAGATCGTTCGTCCGATCGAATGGTACCTGCAACCTCGCGGCTGGCCTGAGCGGGGAGCGGCCTATATCGAGGGCGCTGTCGCGCTGTTCGTCGACGCCGCGACCGGCGCGCTCGATGAAGCCGGCCTCGCCGGAGCGGATGTCGATATCATCGTCACGGTTTCCTCGACGGGCATCGCGACGCCCAGCCTGGAGGCGCGGGCGATGGGGCGCATGGGCTTCCGGCCCGACGCGGTCCGGGTTCCGGTGTTCGGTCTCGGGTGCGCGGGCGGTGTCTCGGGACTGGCCCTGGCGGCCAAGCTGGCGGCGGCGAGCCCAGGCGCGCGGGTGCTGTTCGTCGCCGTTGAGCTGTGCAGCCTCGCCTTCCGCCTTGATGATCTGAGCAAAGCCGACATCGTGGCCACCGCACTGTTTGGCGATGGTGCGGCCGCGTGTGTTCTCCGCACCGGAGAGCGAGGGTTCGCGTCGATAAGATCCTCCGCCGAGCACACCTGGCCGGACACAGGGGACATTATGGGCTGGCGAGTCGACCCGACGGGACTTGGGGTCATTTTTGCCCGATCGATCCCGAGTTTCGCTCGCGCCAATCTCCGGCCGGCGATGGAGACGATGCTGGGAGAGCAGTCTCTTTCGATCGATGGCGTTGACCGATTCATCTGCCACCCCGGGGGGATGAAAGTGATTGAGGCGCTCGAAGAAACGCTTTCCATTGGCCAGGGGCGCCTTGACCACGAGCGCGACGTGATGGCCGACCACGGCAACATGTCCGCGCCCACCGCCCTGTTCGTCCTGGATCACGCGAGACGGCAAGGTCTTCCGGCCACCTCGGTGCTCTCCGCGCTTGGCCCCGGCTTCACCGCAACCACGGTTACCCTCAAGCAGGCGGCATGACGTTTTCGATCGTCGTCCTGGGTCTGGTGACCCTGCAAAGGCTGGGCGAGCTTTTGCTGGCGAGGCGCAACACGCGCTCCCTTCGCAAACGCGGCGCCGTCGAAGTCGCACCCGGTCACTATCCGCTGATCGTCGCCTTGCACACCTTTTGGCTGGCGGGTCTCTGGCTGCTGGCCTGGGATCGCCCAGTCAATGTGGCATGGTTGATCGTCTTCATCGCGCTCCAGTTGTTAAGGGTTTGGGTCATTGCCACACTCGGGTCGCGCTGGACGACACGGATCATCGTGCTGCCGGGTGAGCCTCTGGTTAAGCGCGGACCCTACCGTTTCGTAAGCCATCCGAATTACCTTGTCGTCGCCGGCGAGATCGCCGCGTTGCCGTTGGCGTTTGGTCTGGGTGCTTTCGCCCTGATCTTTTCCTTGCTGAACGCGGCGATCCTCTGGGTGCGCATTCGCGCCGAAAATCAAGGGCTCGGATTGGCGACGAAGCCCCCAAGGCCGCTGGCGCCTCTGTAACCACGCAACAGATCGCCACGGCGATTAACAGCCTCCGCCGCTTTCCCGATGATGACCCATTTCTCCCCACGTCCGTTCGCCGCCAGGCCGTCGACTGTCTCCGCGGGCAATGCAAGGCGGGACTCGTCGGGAGCATTGGCTGGAAAACATGCGGGCCTTGGGTGTTGTTCCCGCGAGCGTAGTGGGCGTGCGCTAGAAGCGGGCACACGCCCGAACCGCCGCTTCGGTCGGGAGTTGCGTCCCTAGTGCCGCCGCCGGTGGGGGGTGCAGGCTGCGGCCATTTGCTGACTTTACGTCAACTTTTTAAAATCAACCATCCGGAAAATGATGTTTTCGCGATGGCGCGCTCCTTTGTCGCGGCATCGCCTCCGTTCGCTCGCTTACTTTCTCTGATGCGCGCCACCGCCCGATGGAACCGACGCGCCTGTATTGCGTTGTGAAGGGCGAGGGCGTTGCACGACTGTGTGATGCTGCGTTGCCAGGCACCGCAAGCGGACCCAATCCTGAGGAAACCATGATCAACAAGAGCATCCATCTCGCCATATATGCCGCCGCGATCGTTACCGGTCTCGCCGCAGAATCCGCGGTGGCTCAACCCTCCCAGGGCCAGCCCTATCAGGGTCAAGGCCGCTACCCGGCAGGGCAGTATCAGGACAGCGCCCGAACCAACCCCTATGACGAAGCCTATCGCGCCGGCTATCGGACGGGCTACCAGGCCGCCCGCCAGAGGGCGCGCTACGATGATCAGCCGGGTCCGGCCAACTACTATGGCAACGCCGATCCCACCCAGCGCTGGCGCCAGCGCTATGGCCAGACCTACAGCTATAATGACGACCACTACTATCAGGACTGTCGCAATCGGCCTGATCCGGCCGGCGTCATCACCGGGGCGCTGATTGGCGGCCTGCTGGGCAATGCCGCTGGTGGCCGCGACGGCGGCAGAACCGGCGCGACCGTGGCGGGAGTCGTCATCGGCGGCGCCATCGGCGCGGCTCTGACCAGCCGCATGGACTGCCAGGACCGCAGCTACGCCTACAAGACCTATTCGGATGGCTTCAACTCAGGACGGGCTAACAGCAACTGGCAGTGGGATAACCCTGACAACGGCCACTATGGCGACTTCCGGGTGGGTGATTATTACAACGACCAGGACGGCTTCCGCTGCGCCAACTATACCCAGCAGATATGGGTCGACGGCTCTCCCCAAGCCGCCAGCGGTCGGGCCTGCCGGCAGCCTGACGGAACCTGGGCGATCGTCAGCTAGTGCGGTCCAGTCTCGCCATCTCAATCCAGACACAAGCGCACAGGAGGTACTCATGCGCCCAATTCTTCTCGCGGCCGCGGCCGTCGCCATCATCGGCCTCGGCGTCGTGCCGGCGCTGGCCCAGGACACTGGACCGGTGAAGGTCGGACAGACGTCGCTTGGTCCCACGCTCACCAACAGCCAGGGGATGACCCTCTACACCTTCAACCGCGACATGACCGGCTACTCCAATTGTAACGCACAGTGCGCCATAGCCTGGCCTCCAATGCTCGCCGACATCGACGCCAAGGTCGTTGCCGACTGGTCGATTATCCCCAGAGACGACGGCAAACGGCAATGGGCCTTCAAGGGCAAGGCGGTCTACACCTGGAGCAAGGATGCCAAGCCTGGCGATACTACCGGAGACGGCGCCGACGGGGGCAAGTGGCACATCGCTAAACCGTAGAGGCCGGGAGAAGCGGGCAGGACTCGATACGTCGCGCCCAGTTCGTCATCTTCGCATTGTCCGCGAACGGCGACCGGGATGAACTGGCGAAATGCTTGCGCCGCAATTGTTACGGTGGCTGCCGCCAACGATGCGTGCCGCCATGCCAAGGCAGGCCACCGGAACATAAAATGAACGAATTGTGGCCTCGCATGCGCCCGCGGGCGTCGTTACGAGTTGATACTCCCCCACCAAGGATGCACAATTTCATGAAATCGTTCGTCGTTCTCGTTGCCGCCGCCAGCCTCGCCGCCGGAGCCGCGACAGCCGCCAGTCTACCCACCAACTTCACTGGCCATGAACTAGCCGCCGGCGCGAAGATCACGCTGGCGCAGGCCAGCGTCATCGCCTTGAAGGCCCGGCCGGGTCACATTGTGGATCAGGAACTCGAAAAGGAGAGTGGCGGTTCCGGCCTGCGATACTCCTTCGACGTCGCCAGCGGCGGTAAGACCATCGAAGTCGGCGTCGATGCCATGAGCGGACGAGTACTCGAGAATGGAGCCGAGAGTCCCAGCAAGGAGTCGGCGGAAGCCGCGCGGGAGCCCGACCAAATCAAACACTAGAGTTTAAGGCCGACCTCTCCGCCGGTGCGACTTGCAGGGCGCCGCCGGGGGGCGACCGCAGTGCGATCTATCTCTTCGGCCGCCCCGCGGGAATCTAACATTCATTCCACCGGTTAGACCTTGCGGATCTGGGTTGACAAACGCCCGGCATTTTCGCCGCGCGGCGGCAGGCGTAAATCGATCTCGATGGGTTCGGCGAAAGTACTCGAAACTGCGTATTGCCGGCGGCGCCGGCCGCCACATTGAAGTTCGGAGTGCGTGTGGCGCGGGTTAGCGACGGGCCATGGCAATCAACCAGGCCCGGAGATTCCGTAGTCCAGGTCAGGCGCCTCGACACTGGTGACCTCGAACCCCTCGAGAAAAGCCAGACCAAAGGTGTTGGCTATGGGCACGTCGGCGGCGTCGCGACCGCGGGCGATCAGCACGCGCGCCATGCGCGGCATGTTGTTGCGCGCGTCGAAGGTGTACCAGCAGTTGCCGAGATAGACCTCGAACCAGGCGCTGAAGTCCATGACGCCGGCCACGGGAACGCCGATGTCGCCCATGTAGCCGGTGCAGTAGCGGGCCGGGATGTTCATGCAACGGCAGAAGGCCACGGCCAGGTGGGCGTAGTCGCGGCACACTCCGGTGGCTTCCAGCCACACATCCCAAGCGGTCTTGTCCGGTCGGGCGTTGGCGTAGTTGAAGACGATGTGATTGTGCACGAAGTCGGTGATCGCCTGCACCCTGGCCCAGCCGGGCGCGGTGTACTGGAACAGCGACCAGGCGATCTGGCTGAGCCTGTCGGTTTCGCAATAGCGGCTTCCAAGAAGGAAGACCATCACCTCGTCCGGCAGATCCTGGACGGCATGCTGCACCGCGTCGGGAACGTAGCTGTCGATCAGTCCACTGTCGCGGATGATGAAATCGGCGGAAAGCGTCAGGCGGCCCGCGGGAGCGAGCACCCGGCTACAGATATTGCCATAGCTATCCAGGTACTGGTGGACATCCAGCGGCGGCTCGGTGCGCAGCCAGTCCGGCGTCTCCAGGTCGTCTCGCCGCGAAGCATGAACGCTTAGCGTCAGCAGCATCGGCACGGGCGCCGGACAATTGTAGACAATCTGAAATCCGGTCTGGATTCGCATCGACGCTCTCATAGGGAATGGATGCCGGGATCGGACGCACTCGCCGGTGTCTGGTGCGCCCGCCTGCTACCCGAGTCCAGGGATCAGGGTTCAGGGTGCAGGGTGGATCGGCGTAATCTTGGAGCCCTGCATGCTCAGCGAGCCCATCAGGCCCTTGGCGCTGAAAGGAACAGCATAGACGTCCTGGGTCAGGGTCGTCGAATCGCCGGCCTGGGTGAATCCCTTGTTGACCACCACCACGGAGGGTCCCGACCCGATCGCCCAGCCATCACTCTTGCGGACATAATCCAGCGCGGATTTCTTCATGAAGAAAAGGGCGTAGGCATAGGTCTCCGCGCCGGCCTGCAGACCGTAAGAGGCGCCGGTGATATTATAGTACGCAACCGGCCGGCCGTGTTCGAAGAGAACACCATCACCACCCATGCCGCCGACGACAAAACCGGCCTTGAGGATCCTGGGAAACACCAGAATGCCTACCGCGAGTTTCGAGAACTCCTTGGACCGGAGGCTGGTCGCATAGAGGTGGGTCAAGGCCGCGCGCGATGCGCGATCGATGTTCGCCGTTCCGGCGACGGCGGCGCCGACCGACAGCGAAAGCGCGGCGATGGCGCAAGCGAACAAACCGATCGTCTTGCGGAGTAGCGCGGGTTGAATATGCGGATGTGTCGATGGTGTCATGATTAAGGGTCCTGTGGCCGCGGGCCGGCTCTGGTCACCCTATGAACGCGCGGGACGGTGACGGGTTCCCTGTCGCGAACCCTCTCTTTGAGGAGAAGAGTTCATGTCTGTGCAGGGCCTTTCTGGACGGTGACGGCGACGTGGGCCGCCAATTCATCGATAGCGGTGGTCATGGCGGAGGCGGCGGCGACGTCGCCGGTGCGGCCGGGGGTTTCGACGAAGCTGCCCTCCTCGCTCAGGGCGCTGCTCTTCACCTTCGCGTCGACCACGCGCCATCGCGCGGTCAGCGTACACACCCCGTCCGCGGCGATCTCGAAACGTTCGACCTGGACGATGATCCGGCGATCGGGAGCGGAGGCAAGGTCGGTTTCCACGATCATTTCGGGCAGGCGTCGCCGAAGATCGGCGGCCAGGGCGCTCGTCACGCTGACGGACAGCCGGTCCTTCCATTGCCCTGTCGGGCTGGCGATCGCCCGGTTGGCGCCTTCGCGCCTAACGATATCGGTATTGTCGAGGTCTTCGGGCACCGACACGGGCTTCAATTCGATGATCGTCGCGCCGATGCGGGAGACGACGCCGGGCGTGGCCGGCGTTCGGTCACCCAGCACATAGAGTGTCGGCAGCGGGTACGAACCGCACGCGCAGAGCGGCAGGACCAGGATCGCCAGGGCCGCGGCGCCTCGTAGCAGCTTGCTCATTTCGGCTTTCCCCGTCGAAGCAGGTCGCTCGGGTCGCGAGCGATCTCGTGTGAGAATGTCCGCATCGAGCTGGCGCTGGCGGCCAGGTCGCGGGTGGCGGACTTGAGGTCCTCGCGCATCTGCGAATTTGGACCGGTGACCTCGTTAAGTGATGCGATCACCGCGTCCGCATCGCGCACGGTGCGATCGGAAGACGCCAGCAGCCGGGCGAGCTCGGCGCCGTTGACGGTGAGCTGCTGCTTGCCCTCGACCGCCATGCCGTCGAAATGGCCGACCGCGACGTGAGCGGCGTCCATGGTCTGGCGGGCGGAGTCGGAGGCCTGTTTGAGGCTGTCCACCATCGGGCCCACGCGCGGGCCCAACTCGTCGCCTACCTTTTTGAAGGACAACAGGGCGAGACGGGCGTTCTCGGCGATCTGTTTAAGGGGAAGCGACGCGATCTCGGCCTCAAGCGTCTGCAACTTGGAGGGGCTGGAGGGGATCTCGTTCCCTTCGACGTCTCCACCGTGGTAGGTGGCGCGCACCCCCGGCCGGAAGTCCAGATCGACGGCCAGCTGGCCGGTTACCAGACTCTGCATGCTGAGTTGGGCCTGCAGGCCGGCCCGGCGCAGGCTCTTGAAGACGGCCTTCGGCTCGCCGCTGTCGCGCCCGGCGATGGAGATTTCCGAGGTGTCGAGGTCCAGATGGACCGGGATACGTGCCGACAGTGTCTTCATGTCGATGTTGACAGCAATATCGGTGACCGCGCCGACCCTCACGCCACGAAAGGTGACCGGCGCGCCGACTGTCAGCCCGGCCACCGACCCCTCGAAATAGGTGATCGCGTGCATCTGTCGGCTGAAAAGGTGCGTGCCGGCGACAAAGACGATCGCAAAAGCCGCCAGGGCAAATCCTCCCAGCACGAAGCCGCCGACGATTGCGGGTCTGTTGGGGCTCATGGACGGCTCACTTGTTCTGCGGGGGCGGCCCCGTCACGATGCATGAAGGCGCGCACGGTCGGGTGATCGCAGCTGTCGCGCATCTGGGCGGGAGATCCATGAGCGATGGCGGTCTTGCTGTCGGCGTCGAGGAAGATGCCGTCGTCGCAGATGTCCAGCAGGCTGGCGAGTTCGTGGCTGACCATCACGACGGTCATGCCAAAACCATCGCGGAGCTCACGGATCAGATCGTCGAGGCGCTTGCTCGAAATGGGATCGAGACCGGCCGATGGCTCGTCCAGCATAAGGATCGCCGGATCGAGGGCCAGCGCCCGGGCCAGGCCCGCCCGCTTGGTCATGCCGCCGCTGAGGGCGGAAGGCATGTCGTCGCTGGCGGCGTCGAGACCAACCAGGGCCAGCTTGAGTTTGACAAGGCTACGGATCGATCCCTCGTCGAGCGACGAAAGCAGCCGCAGCGGCAGCGCGACATTGTCGGCGACCGTCATCGAACTCCAAAGAGCTCCACGCTGGAAGAGAACTCCAAAACCCTGGTCGATGCGCGCCCGACGCTCCTCGTCGGCGGCCCAGTAGTCTTCGTCGCCGACATGAATGGAACCCGCGGTCGGCCGCAGAAGACCGATCAGCGCTTTGAGCAGCGTGCTCTTGCCGGAGCCGCTGCCGCCCATGATGGCGAAGATCGAGCCGCGCGAAACCTCGAACGACAGGTCATGCTGAATGACGGTCTCATCGAAGCCGATGGAGAGCCCGCTGACGGTGAGGATCGGCGCGTTCGGAGTTGTGCTTGCTGTTGGCTCCATCGGTCAGATACCCAGCACGTTGGCGCAGAGGTCGATCACCGCATCCAGCGCGATAACCCCGACGATGCCGGCGACCACGGCCGAGGTGGCGGCATTGCCGACCGCGGCGGCGTTGCGACCGGCGCGCAGGCCGACCCGCAGGGCGACAATGGAAATCACCGCTCCGAAAGCGACGCTCTTGAACAGGCCGATGCCCAGGAAGCCGAGGGTCAGTGACTGCTGCGCCATCACCAGAAACGAGGTCACGGGCACACCGAGTGTCATCGCCCCAACAATCAGCCCGCCGATGATGCCAACCACGCAGCCGAACACAAAGAGCAGCGGCATCATCGCGGTCAGAGCCACGACGCGCGGGAGGATCAGGTAGTCGAACACCGGAATGCCGACCGCGCGCAGGGCGTCGATCTCCTCGGCTCCCTGCATGGCGGCGATATTGGCCGCGAACGCGGCGCCGGTGCGCCCGCACATGATGATCGCCGTCATCAGTGGGGCCATCTCGCGGACCATGCCGATTGCGACCAGGTCGGCGACGTAGACGCCGGCGCCCAGGGCCTGCAGTTCCGTAACCCCGATGAAAGCGAGAATTCCCCCCATCAGCACATTGACGACCGCCACCAGCGGAAGCGCGGCCGCGCCGGCGCCATACATGGTGTCGATGAGATCGCGCCCGCGCATCGCGGCGCGCCCGCGAAGGGCCATTGCCCCCCGCAGAATAATGTTGCCGACCAGGGCCGAAGTCTCGACGGCTTCAGCAGCCACGGACATCGCCCACAGACCGGTCCGGTCCAGCAGGGGCGTGCGCGGCGCTTGCCGTGGTACAGGCCCGGGCGGCGCGACGAGGGCGAGCAGCCGTTGCGCTGACACGGGAAGTCCCTCCGTTTCGAACGCGATATCGCGTTGCTTCGCGGCATCTCGAAAGCTCAGCAAGAAGGCGATCAGCGCACTGTCCCAGCGCCCGAGACCGGTCGCGTCGAACCTGATGGTCCGGACACCGGGGCCGAGGTTTCGCTCGCCGATGCCTTCGACAACCCCATCGGTCCGGGCAAGCCAGTCACCCTTCAGGGTGATCGATGTGGTCTCGCCATCCGCCCGCGCCGACCAGTGCGCCCCCTTGTCGGAGGGCGACACTTCGCGAGGGTCGGCTGACGAATGCTCAGGCGCCGGGCCTGACGCCGCCGCGAGGGCGCTCGGGTTCATCAATAATAGTGACGAACGTGATGCAGCCAGTAGTAACGGCGATGACCGTCCATATAGACGCGATGGTGGTGGTAGTAGTGGATATCGGGGCCGCCGACGACCGCTCCGACAACACCGCCGACCACCGCGCCCGGCGGTCCTGCAATGACGGCTCCGGAAGTGGCGCCGATAACCGCGCCTGATACCGGTCCGGCGACGGCCTGGGCGGAGACTCCCGCCAGGAGGCCGGCCGCGGCCAGCGAGAGGATGATCTTTTTCATTGGAAACTAGCCTTTGTCCGGCGCGAGCCGCGCCGCGGGGTTACGCCTTGAAACGGCATGCAGCATTAACGCTCCCGGGACGGAACGGTTCCGCTCTCGACGCGCGCGCACCACTACGACGGCCGTTCTCGGTTAGCCGAGTTCGACGCGCAGACGGTGGACCTCGCCATCGTCAATAAGTGGAATCTTCAGCGGTCGGTCGGGAACCGTCACGCCGTCCAGCTCCGCATGTCGAATACCGCGCTGAATGCCCCGCGGATTCTCGACGATGATTTCATAGCGCGCCGCGCCACGACGAAGCACGGCCTCGAAGCCGGGCCAGTCACCAGGAACGCAGGGGTCGAGATGAAGCATTCGACCTTCAACCCGAAGTCCCAGAATACTCTCCAGGCCCGCGCGTTGCATCCACCCGCTGGAGCCGGTGTACCAGGTCCAGCCGCCGCGGCCGATATGGCCAGGCGCCGCATAGACGTCGGCCGCGACCACATAGGGCTCGACCTTGTAACGGTGCATGTCCGTGCGGGTGCGCGCATGGTTGATCGGATTGAGCAGCGAGAACAGCGCCGCCGCCTTGTCGCCCTCACCCAGGGCCGCCATGGCCATCACCGACCACAGAGCGGCATGAGTGTACTGCCCGCCATTCTCGCGCAGCCCTGGCGGATACCCCTTGATGTAGCCGGGGTCTTTTGGCGTCCGGTCGAAGGGCGGCGCGAACAGCAGGGCCAGGCCCTCCTGCGGCAGAATCAGTTCCCGCTCCACCGCGGCCATCGCCGCAATGGCCCGGTCCGGGCGGGCGACGCCCGACAGCACCGACCAAGCCTGGGCGATCGAGTCGATACGGCATTCCTCGTTCGCCGAGGATCCAAGCGGCGAACCGTCATCGAACCACCCGCGTTTGTACCAGTCGCCATCCCAGGCCTCGCGTTCGAAGGCCGCCGCAAGCTCAGGCATATGTGCTCGCCAGATCGTTACTCTCGCCCGATCGCCGCGTGCTTCGGCCAACGGCGCGAAGTCCTCGAGAACCTTATGCAGGAACCAGCCGAGCCACACGCTTTCGCCGCGGCCCTCGGCGCCCACACGATTCATCCCGTCGTTCCAGTCTCCACCGCCGATCAGCGGCATGCCGTGGACGCCGACCGTGAGACTGGCATCCATCGCGCGCGCACAGTGTTCGTAGAGGCTCGCTGTCTGTTCGGACACGGTGGGCTGGAAAAAGCTGTCGTCCTGGTCGGCGTTCAGCAAGGGCCCGCCGAGGAAGGACGCCAATGCGTCGAGAACGCCCGTGTCGCCGGTGACGCGAATGTAGTGAGCCGCGGCATAGGGCAGCCACAGGCGATCATCGGAGTTCCTCGTACGGACGCCCTGGCCTGTTTGCGGCAGCCACCAATGCTGCACGTCGCCCTCCGGGAACTGTCGTCCGGCCGCGCGGACAAGGTGCTCGCGGGTCATTTCCGGGCGGATCGCCGCAAGGGCCATGACGTCCTGAAGTTGGTCGCGAAAACCATAGGCGCCTCCGGCCTGATAGAAGGCCGAGCGCGCCCAGAGCCGGCAGACCAGCGTCTGGTAGACCAGCCAGCCGTTCAGCATCACGTCCATCGAACGGTCGGGTGTCCTGACCTGAACGGCGCTGGTGACTTCGGTCCAGAAGCCGGCGACCTCGGATAGCACCGCGTCCAGGTCCGCCGCGCGGTAGCGTCTGATCAGGGCGATGGCGGCGGCTTCGTCGGGTGTGTCGCCGAGAAAGATATTGATCACGACGTCGCCGCGCGGCGGCAGATCGATAACGGTCTGCATCGCGGCGCAGGGATCGAGTCCTGAACCCACCCGCCCCGACAGGCCTTTGGAGCCGACCAGTGCCGCGGGCATGGTGAGCGCGCCATTGCGGCCGATGAACTCGCGGCGATCACCGGTCCAGGCGGTCTGCATCCCTGACAGATCGACGAATGCGACGCGACCGGCGAAAGCTGGATTCCAGCGATTGCCAGCGAGCATCGCGCCGGTCTGGGGATCAATACGCGTCGTCACGAACGGCGACATTGCCGGTCGGCTAGAGCCAAGCACCCACTCGACATAGGCGGTGAGCGAGAGCCGCCGGGGGCGCGACGTCTCGTTGCGGAGTGTAAGCCGGGAGATCTTGATCGGGTCCTCGAGCGGCACGAACTCAAGGAGTTCGGCGGCAATGCCATGCGAGGTGTGCGAAAAATGGCTGTAGCCCCAGCCATGGCGCGCGACGTAGGTGGCGCCGGGGTCCCGGATCGGCGAGGCCGTCGGGCTCCAGACTTCGCCGGTGACTTCGTCCCGCAGGTAGATCACCTGACCTGAACGGTCAGAAACGGGATCGTTCGACCATGGCGTGAGCTGATGTTCGCGGCTGTTGACCGACCAGGCATAGCCGGCTCCCTCGGCGGAAACCTGGAAGCCGAAACCCGGATTGGAAATGACGTTGATCCACGGCGCCGGCGTCGACTGGCCGGGACCAAGGGTCACGACGTATTCGCGGCCGCCTTCAGCGAATCCGCCAATACCATTGAAGAACTCCAGGTCGGTTCGCGGTCTCTGGACCTGGAGCTCCGAAATGCTCCTGCGAGCCTTGGGCGGGTTCCGGACCAGCGGCCTGGGCTCCCGGGTCCGTTCGAGCTGATCCGACAGACCGCCACGCTCCCCCACCAGGACGACGCGGGCGACCGAGGCCAGCAGCGCGCAGGCAACGGGCCCGATGAGATCCGCCCGCAGCATGTGGATTTGTCCGGGAAGACTTTCCTCGCCGGTCTGTGGGCGGGCCTGACTGGCTCGCACCAGGGTTTCAAGCGCGGCCTGAAGGTCCTGGCCGTAGGAGGTCGCCAGCTGATTGAGAATGACCAGGTCGACGGCCAGGCGCTTGGTCCGCCAGTATTCAAAGGCCTGCAGCGACTGGTGCAGCACCTCGATCTGGCTCTCGTCCGATATCCGCACGAGAATGATCGGAAGATCTCCCGAAATGCCAAGGCTCCACAGGCCCGTCTGGCCGCTGCTGCCCATGCTGATTATTTCCGAGGGTGGCCGTAGCACCGGCGCGGCGAAAATGGCGTGCCCCGCCAGGCGCTGGAAGAGTCCCGCGGCGCCGCGGTCGATGCCGAGGTGATAGAGTTGCACCTGCGCCTGTGTCCATGCGGATGCGCCCGCCCGCTCGAACGCCCCGATATCATGGTGCTTGTCCACCAGACCGAGCGCCGCCTCGCGCGTTTCCGAGAGCATGGTCCAGAAATCGATGCGCGCCGTCGCGCCGGGCGCGATGGAGAGCGTGCGTCGTAGTGACAGGATGGGATCAAGCACCGTGCCGGTGGCGCAGGTCAGCGGTCGGCCGTTCATCGCCGCCGGCATTCGGAGGGTCCCGCCAGGACCGAGAAACCGTGCTCTGTCGGTCTCGAACTCGCGTCTTCCGATAGTCTGCCCGTCAACCACCGCCAGATGGGCGACCCAGACCGCGGTTTCGGATGGCGTCCGCCTGCGCCGCGTCGCCAGAATCGCGCCCGCCGCGGTGAGGTATTCGGTCTCGACGAACATCTTCGAAAACGCCGGATGCGCCGCATCGGCGGTCTGGGGCGCCAGGACCAGCTCGGCGTAGGAGGTAACCTCGATCTCCCGCGGCCTGTCGGTAAGGTTCAGTATCGTCAGACGCCGCACCTCGGCGTCATCCTCCGCCGAAACGAGGACATCGAGCGTCGTCTGCAAGCCCGCATCCCGACGCTCGAACACCGCGCGGTCCTCGTTGAAGGTGACTTGTTGCGGTTCGGACGCGACGCCGGCGGGCTGATAGGTCGCGGACCACACCTGACCCGTCGCGACGTCCCGCAGGAACAGGTAGGAGCCCCAGTCGTCGCATGTCGCGTCTTCGCGCCAGCGGGTCACCGCCAGGTCACGCCAGCGGCTGTAGCCCGATCCGGCAGCGGTGATCATCACCGAATAACGACCATTCGAAAGCAGCTGGGTCGTCGGGGTGCCGCTCCAGGGACTCGCGACACGCCAGGCGTCCGACCCGGCGATATCCCGGATTCTCGCCAGGGAGGTCGGATCCGAGACCGTGGGCGGGGTGGCCGTCACGTCACGCGGGACCTGCTCCTGCAACAGCAACTCGGTGGCCCGCACAATCGGCTCGGCATGGAATCGGTCGCGCATCAGACCGTCGAGAAGAGCGTCGGCGACAGCCGCGATCGTCATGCCCTGATGGTGCGCCATGAACGAACGAACCACGGCCAGCTGGTCTCCATCGGGGACACGGCTGGGCGTGAAATCGAGCGCCTCATAGAAGCCATATCGGCCGCGAGCGCCCATGGTCTCCAGCCGTTCGTAGTTACGCACCGCCGCCTTCGGATCGATCATGGCGGCCAGGCCCGTCGCGTACGGCGCGATGACCGCGTTGTTCGCCAGGCCGCGCTTGAGGCCAAGGCCCGGGACACCGAAGTTTGAATATTGATAGGTGAACTCGAGATCGCGGGTGTTGTAGGCGGATTCAGAGACGCCCCAGGGCGTGCCCAGTTCACCCCCGTAGGCGATCTGACGCTGTACGATCAGCCTGTTGGTCTGTTCGATCAGGCTCTCGAGGGGCGCACGGATGACAAGCGACGGCATCAGGTACTCGAACATCGACCCCGACCACGAGATCAGCGCGGCGCCCTCACACACCGGCGTTACGGCGTGGCTAAGCCTGTACCAGTGACGCGCTGGTGCATCGCCCTTGGCGATGGCGAAGAAGCTGGCGAGGCGCGCCTCGGACGCAAGCAGGTCATAGCAACTGGGGTCGAGGGTCCCTTCGCGGACCTGATAGCCGATCGACAGCAGCAGCCGGTCGGGATCGAGCAGGAACGCGAAATCCATGGCGAGGGCCATGGCCCGGGCCCGATCCTCGACCGCGCGCAGCCGACGATCCAGCTGGGGATCGACGTCACGCCCATGGCCGGCGAGACATGAACAGGCGGCGTCCGCCCAGAACTGGACGTCCGCGCCTTCAGGCGTCGCCTCATCAATTGCCAGCGCGCGGGCGATGTCAGCCACAAGCGCGGCCTGCTGGAAGATTGATTTCCGAAGCTCACTGGTCTCCTCGTCGGCGCGGGCAGCCTCACGCAGGCTCACCTGCAATCGGCCGGCCTCGTCCACGAAGCGGCGGGTTGTAATGTCCGCGACCGGGCTGCTGACCCGCTGCCGCAGTACGAGGAGCGCCACGGCGAGAGCATCGGCGACGCCGCTGATCTGGCGAGACCGTGCGATCGGGTTTCGGCGCCAGTCCGCGCAGGCGTTCGCTACCGCGATCAGGTGTCCAGCAAGGTTTCCGCTATCGACCGACGATACGTATTCCGGCTCAAGCGGGCGCAGGTCGGAAGTGTCATACCAGTTGTAGAAGTGACCGCGGCAACGCTTCATCGTGGTCATCGTCTCGAGCGTCGCCTCGAGACGTTGCATCGCCTCAGCATCCCCGATCCAGCCGAAGTCGCGCGCCGCGACCGTCGACATCAGGTACAGGCCCATATTGGTGGGCGAGGTGCGGCGGGCGAGAACGGGCGCGGGCGTTTCCTGAAAGTTGTCCGGCGGCAGGTGCCGGGTCGCCGGTCCGACAAAGGTCTCGAAAAACCTCCAGGTCTGGCGCGCGATCAGTCGAAGCGCCGTCGCGTCGGGCTCCGACAGGGACTGCCGCGCGGCGATGGGCGGCGAACGGCTCACCCAGAGCGCAATTGCGGGGGAGACGATCCAGGCGAGCACAAACGGCAGGGCCAGCGGCCAGCTTGCCCTACCGGCGATAACGGCTGCCAGCATGGCCGCGGCGCCAACCACGACCGCTCCGTACATCTGGCGGTAGAAAGCCGCGAGATCGGCATGACGCGCCGATGTGGCCTGCGCGGCGGTGACCCATTGCAGAAGGCGTCGACGGGTGATCGCAAGGCGGATCAACGTTCGAGCGATGGCGTCTGACATCAGACAGGCCTGGTGAGCCTGGAATACAATCATCAGACCGACCCGCGCCAATGACAGTCTTAGGTCTGTAGCAAGGGCGCGCACATCACTGGCCAGGGTGACGCCCGGTCGATGCGCGAAAATCTGTTGAATGACCGGAATGAGCGGCGGCAGACTGATCGTCGCCAGAACGAAGAGTGTCCAGACGGCTGCCGCTGCAAAGGGCAGGGTCCAACCCGCGATCAGCGCCGCCACGACCGCGATCGGCGAGATCGAACGACGCAGGTTGTCGATCATCTTCCAGCGCCCCATCGCCGGAACGGAGGCGCCCGACCGGGATCCGGCGCCGCGCGAAGCCAACCCAACCAGCCAGGGCAGTAGCTGCCAGTCTCCTCGCGCCCAACGGTGATGGCGCAAGGCCGCCACGTCATAACGGCCGGGAAATTCCTCCACGACCTCGACATCCGAGGCCAGGCCCGCGCGAGCGAAGATTCCCTCGAACAAATCGTGGCTGAGAAGACTCGAATCGGGAACGCGGTCGCGCATGGCGGCCTCGAAGGCGTCTACCTCATAGATACCCTTGCCGGTGTAGGACCCTTCTCCGAACAGGTCCTGATAGACGTCCGAAACGGCGGCGGCGTACGGATCGATGCCCGTCGCCGTCGAGAATATCCGCAGGAACGGCGAACCCACTCCACTCACGGGCAGGGATGGCGTCACCCGTGGCTGAAGCACGGCGTGACCCTCGACCACCCGTCTCAAAAGTGGATCGATCCTCGGCCGGTTGAGTGGGTGAGCCATTTTGCCGATCAGACGCGCGATGGTCTCTCGCGGCAGCCGGGTATCGGCGTCCAGGGTGATCACATAGCGAACGCCCTGCGGCACGGCTGGAGGATCGAGGTATGTAGTGTCCAGCGCGCCGCGAAGCAGGTGGTTGAGCTCACTCAGTTTGCCGCGTTTGCGCTCCCAGCCCATCCAGCACCCTTCGCTCCGGTTCCAGACCCGGCGGCGATGCAGCAACAGAAAGCGGCTTCCCGCGGGGGCGGCGCCGTACTTGCGGTTCAGCCTTTCGATCCCTGCCAACGCGATCGAGAGCAAGCCGTCGTCGTTCTCGGCATGAGCCGTCTCGGAGTCGCCCCAATCCGATAGAAGGGCGAAGTGCAATTCACCTCCGGGGCTGGCCAGAAAATGAACCTCGAGGCGATCAATCAGCGCGATGATTTCCGCGCGGGAGCTCAACATCATCGGCACGGCGACAAAGGTGCGAAGGTTTGCGGGAATTCCCCCCTCCAAGTCCAGCGCCGGGAGCAATGTGGCGCGGAAGCGCCAGGTCACGGTGCAATTGACGAGCATGATCGCGAGGTCCAGCGCCGGTACGAGACCCAGTGAGGCGAGCACCGCCAGCCAACCCGCATGGATGCCGGCGCGAGACATCAATGTAAGCGGGATAGCCAGCAGTAACGCCGCGACGGAAAAGCCGGCTCCGACATAGCCGCCGATACCCATCGCCCGCGCAGTTCGCGCAAGCCAGGCTGTCGCCGGTGGCCTGAAGCCGATCTCGCTTTCGAAATAAGGGCGCCCTCTGGCAATTAGATAATAGCCCGGGTCAGCCATGCGATCATCGGTGTGCGGAACATCGGGGGCCCGCGGCCTTGCGGCAAACTCGACCGCCGCCCTCGCTACATCGAGTTCCGCCAGGTCCGAACCGCGAGCAAGCTCTTCGACGGCGTTTCGATAGAGATTGCGTGTCGCGAAATCCATGCCCGCGAAGTCGCAGCCGTGGGCGAAAACCTCATCGACAGAGCTGACCTTCTCGAACATCTCACGCCAGTCCACATCCGATATCAGACGCATGCTGGTGATGATGTTGCGGACCGTAATGCTTCCCGCGACCTGGCTCTGGTGCTCCTGACGGACGACCGTATCGGCGCCGACGCCCTGCGCGGCGAAGCGCGAGTCGAGCCATGCGGCAACCGGCGCCATCTCGGAACCCTGATCGCGGAGCCGATAGACGAGTTGCACGAGATAGCTGGCCGACAGGATCTTCTGGGCTTCCGGCAATACGTGATCCGCTGGCTCGGCGCGGCGCCCGGCAACGCCCAGCAAGCGGTCGGCGAGATTGTTCGCGTCGCGCCGCCCCGCCTGGCTGTCCATTACCCGCTTGGCGATCCGCCGCAGGTTCTCCACCAGCACGATCCGCAGCGTGATCGCCACGGCCCAGATCTCGCCGATCGTCAGCGGTTGCACCTCCTGGTAGGCGCGCAGGAAGCGGCGCAGTACCTCGGGGTCGAACAGGCTGTCGGTATGAGCGACAAAGGCCCACGCGATGCCAAACACACGCGGATACCGGGCGAACGGTCCGTCGATGAGCTTCGGCAATTGCCTGTAGTAACCGTCGGGAAGATCGGCGCGGATTTCGCGAATCTGCTTTTCCACCAGATGGAAGTTGTCGATCAGCCATTCCGCGGCCGGCGTGATCGCCGCGCCGACTTCGACCTCGCTCGCAATGGCGCGGTAGGCGGTGACCAGCATGGTTTCGTTGTCGGCGAGTCGGCGCGAAAGGGGCTCGCCCTTTCTTTCCCGGAGCGCCACCATCTGGGCGGAAGCCAGCGCGCGCGCATGTTCCTCCAGGCGCTCGACGCTGAACAACTCCGAGCGGATCGGGGCGGCGTCATCCCATGGGGGGATAGGGCCGGCCTCAAACCGCAGTCGCTTCGATAAAGTAACCTGCAGCCCCCGTCCGCGCCATGCCGCGGCGGTCTGTGGCGCTCGAACGTTCATCTCAGTCCGCCGCGACGGATCGAGCGATCGTTTCGTCGTTGGGCTTTAGAAATTGCCGCATAGGTTGAACCGCCGAGCCTTCTGATAGAGCTCCGAAGTCACCCGTGATCGAGCTGTCGTGATCCAGTTTGGCGAACCAGCGCATTGCGAATACCTTGACCT
This sequence comes from Caulobacteraceae bacterium, assembly GCA_025352165.1. Classification (GTDB taxonomy): domain Bacteria; phylum Pseudomonadota; class Alphaproteobacteria; order Caulobacterales; family Caulobacteraceae; genus Acaudatibacter. The sequence continues at coordinate 20,317 of JANXTX010000430.1, forward strand.
GAAGACTTGGGGACGGCGGGCGCGGGCTCTGAGCGAAACTGATCTTCAGGTACGTCGGGGGCGATTGGCCGTCGCAATCGCCCCCTTCCGCATCATGCTGAATGCGTCAGGTCTATTTCTTCGCTGCTTTCATGGCGTCTTCCGCCTTGCCGATCGTTTCTTTCGCCGATCCGGCGATCTTGTCTCCCAAACCCTCTGCTTCGAGCTTCGGATTGCCGATAGCCTTACCGACGGCTTCCTTGACGGAGCCAACGCCCTTCTGGGCCGCGCCTTCGAGTCGTTCCTTGTTCATGATCGTATCCTTCTGGATGATGCGCCGTACATTTGGCGACATGCGCGGTATCTCAGCGAGACCGGTCCTAAAGAGGACGAAAACCGGCGCCGATTGTGACTTCAACGTTCGCGAGAGCGCGCGGTTCCCGAAGCGGAGGCAGTTTCAGCGGGGAGTGGGAGCAGGCGTTGGCGCCGACAACGCAAGCTTGATCGCCCGCGCCAGTTCGGCTTCGTGAAATGGTTTCTGGAGGATCACGGCGTCTGGATGCGACGCGCGTAGCCGCCGACGGTCACAGGTGGTGAACAAATAGGGCATTTCGCCATGGCTGAGAACTTCAGCGACCGTGGCCATGCCCGCTCCGCCCTTCATACCCGCATCCACGATCATCAGGCCGGGTCGGCGATTGGCGGCGGCCCAGACTGCGTTGGCCTGGGAGTTTTCGTTGGCGCAAACGTAGTGGCCCATGGTTTCGAGCATGTCGCAAAGCAGGCCGCCAATGAGGGCGTCATCCTCGACCACGAGTATGCTGAGGCGCTTCATGCGGTCACGTCGCGTGTCCCGCGCCGAGGATTGCGCGGAGGCGCCCCGATCCAGGACGTCGCTGTTACGGAATTGGCCATCGCTGGTAACAATGCCCGAACGAGCGCCAGGTTGCGGCGCCGTCGGCCCTTTTCGGTCCACGGGAAGGAATTGAGATCAACCAGACGCCTCTCATACCTTTTCCCGACAAGTTCGCCGCGCGTCCCCCCACCCACTAATCTCATGGCCGGGATGAGAACACGTCCATGCGGGCAGGAACGGACAGGGCAATCGGGGAAACCTTTTCCAAGCCGGGAATTGACGACGAGCGAAGGAAAGGGTGCACCACAAAGCCACGAAGGACACGAAGGAGGGCAGAACGAAGGTTGGAATGCGCTTCGCGCGAAGCGCTAAATCCTGCCTTTCTTGATCTCCTTCGTGTCCTTCGTGGCTTTGTGGTGCAATCTTTCTTCCGGCCGCCTCGCTGGTGACCGCACTGGCTGGTCAACGCGGTTCCACCCGATTGCCCTTCAGGAGCGGAGGATAGCGGGCCACGGGCTCCACAATCCGTGTTAAGATGAATGGCTGTCTCCCGAGTCGGGAGCCAAAAAGAACCATAACGCCAATGACACAGCGCGCGCCACGTCAGGCTGGTCCGCCGGCGACCAGATCGGTCACCCCGACCACGACGATCGTGGCGCCGGCATTGCCGATCGTAGCCATCGGCGCATCAGCCGGCGGCCTTGATGCTTGCGCCAAGCTGCTGTCGAGCCTGCCCCCCGCCCCGGGAATGGCCTTTATTCTAGTCCAGCATCTGGACCCTAACCACCACAGCATGCTCGTCGATCTGCTCGCGAGCCACACGTCGATGCCTGTCAAGCAGGCGACCGAGGCCATGCTGGTCGAGCGGGACCATGTCTATGTAATTCCGCCCGGGACCTATCTTGCGGTCGAAAACGACGTCCTGCACCTGTCGTCGCCCGAGGCCCGTCATGGCGCGCGGATGCCATTCGATTTTCTGCTGCAATCCCTGGCACGGACGAGCGCCGGGCGAACCGCCTGCGTCATCCTCTCTGGAACGGGAACCGACGGAAGCCTCGGCCTCGCCTCGGCCAATGGTCGGTTCGGACTGGTCATCGCCCAGGATCCGAACGAGGCGGCCTTTAACGGCATGCCCCGCAACGCCATCGCCACCGGCGCCGTCGGTCGGGTGCTTCCGCTCGCGGAGATCTCCGATGCGCTGGTCAGCTTCGCCCGGACGGTGGGTGACCAAATCGACCGGTCTGAACCCGCGGCGAACAACGAAATGCCGGACCGATTGCTTGAAATCATCGAACTGTTGCGCACCCGCACCGCCCACGATTTCCATCTCTACAAACATGGCACGCTGCGGCGTCGGATCGCGCGGCGAATGGCGATGGCCGGCATCGAGGCCGGCGACATGACGGGCTACCTTGAGGCGTTGCGACGCGATGACAAGGAAAGTTCGTTGCTTGCCAATGATCTGCTGATCAATGTCACCAGATTCTTCCGGGATGCCGATGTGTTCCTTGCTCTGGAGCAATCGGTCATCCCCGCCTTGCTGAGTGATCGCGGGCCAGACCTGCCGATGCGCGTGTGGATCGCCGGATGCAGCACCGGCGAAGAGGCCTATTCAATCGCCATGCTCTTTCTCGAGGCATTCTCGGCGGCGAAGCTCAACATCAAACTGCAGATCTTCGCTTCGGACGTCGACCCGGACGCGGTCGCCACCGCGCGTAAGGGCCTCTACACGGCGACGATCGAGGAGGATGTCTCCAAGGCGCGGCTGACCCGTTTCTTCATTCAGGACGAGGGCCGATACCGGGCGTCGACGGAACTGCGCGGTTGCGTGGTCTTCGCCGTGCAGGATTTGCTGTCCGACCCGCCTTTCGCGCGTCTCGATATGGTTTCGTGCCGCAACCTCCTCATCTATCTGGACCCCGAGGCGCAGGCCAAAGCGGTTTCCATGTTCCACTTCGCTTTGCACACAGGGGGTGTTCTGCTGCTTGGCAGCTCGGAAACGATCGGCGACGGTGACGGTCGCTTCGAGGTGATCTCCAAACCGCTACGGCTATATCGGCATATAGGACGCCCCCAGCCGGGGGAACTCGAGACCTGGCTGAGCGTCGGCGGCCGGACGCCGGGCATTCCCGGCCAGCGGTCCCCGCCGGTGGGCGATGCGAGGCTTGCCGAGCTTTGTCGGCGGATGGTCCTTGATTCCTATGCACCGGCGGCCGTGCTGATCGATCGCGATCAGAACTGTCTCTACTCTCTGGGGCCTACCGAGAAGTATCTGCGCATGGCGCCGGGTCATTTCAGACAGGACCTGCTGTCCATGTCGCGCCACGGCGGACGTGCGAAGCTCAAGACCGCGCTCGAACAGGCACGGGAAAGCAGCGCGCGCGTCCTGGCCAAGGGGTTCGCGGGTACTCATGACGGACAACCGCTGTCGTTTGACGTCTCGATTCAGCCGGTCCCGAGCGACCGCGACGGATTGCTCTTGGTGTGCTTTATCGAGCAGACCGTCCACGCGGGGCGGGGCGATCGTCCGGTCGCCGAGGGTGATGCCTCCCGCGTTGCCGAGCTGGAGCACGAGCTGGCGGTCGCGCAATCGGCCGCCACGAGCGCCATCCGCGACATCGAGGTGATGAGCGAGGAGCATAAGGCGATCAACGAGGAAGCCTCCTCGGTCAGCGAGGAATTCCAGTCGACCAACGAGGAGCTCCTGACATCCCAGGAGGAACTGCAATCGCTCAACGAAGAGCTTACGGCCCTCAATGGCCAGCTTCAGGAGACTCTTGAGC
>JANXTX010000434.1 GCA_025352165.1 Caulobacteraceae bacterium
GTGAACTTCAAGACGTGGTCTTCTCTGGAAGCCTTCATTCGTAGCCGAGTTGGCCTCGTGTGTCTCGCTCGTGCGCTTGAATTAGGGCCATTCGTCGACGCGATCTTCTATCGCGGCCTGGTGGGCCGACCGCGCCAGTGATCACTGTTGCCCGGTCAGAACGTGCTTCAACCCACCACCGGCCGTGGCGGGTCGGCGATCAGTGTGCCCGGTGGCGGCGCGCGCAGCATTGACCCGGGATCGGCGCCCAGATCCAGCCACAGCGCCGCCGATCCCGCATTGAGCGTCACCGGCTGCCGGTTATGGAACGGGGCGACGTCATCGCCGTCGACGGCGTCGATCATCGGCATGGTGTAGCTTTCCGCGAGGCCGTCCTGGGTCGGACAACGCTCCCAAAGTCCCGCGAGGAACAGCAATCCGCCGTCGGCCCGGCTGATCGCATGCGCCGTCTTCGAGCCCTTCGGACCGGTCCATTCGGTAAAGCTGGTCACCGGGATGATACAGCGCCGCCGCTTGTAGGCGTCGCGGAATGCCGGTGAGGTCGCCATGGTTTCCGAGCGCGCGTTGTTGGTGCTCGCCTTCCAGGTTTTCAGGCCGCCCTTGTGAAAGAACGGCGTCAGGTTCCAGTAAGCCACCATCGCCTCCAACCCCGCGCCCGGCTCGGCCGGATCATGGGGGCGCAGGATCAGCCCGTCTCGCCGGGGATAGACCGACTGGGGGACCGGCAGGTTCGAGGTCTGTGCGGTGACCCCCGCGGAGAACACCAACGGCAATCCCAGCCCACGCTCGGTCGCTTCGGCGATCGTCGTCAGGTTGGTCTTCAGGTTGTAGGCGTTGCACATGTCCCCGACGCTATTCGGCTCCTGGCCGGATCGTCAAATCCACACTTCGGCCTGGCCCCGCGCATAGCAGGCCCCGCAGACCATGTTGTGACGCACGAGGTAGGGAGAGGCGTCGGGCCCCAGGGTCGCCATGGCCTTTTGACGGCACCATTCGTCCTGGTGGCCGCACGCGGTGCATTTCAGCTTCAGCGTATGGGCGTCGGACGTCATGACCCGTCCAAGGGTTTCGAACATCGGTTGGGTGAGCCTCTTGGCGGAAATCACGCCGGATATCGAAAGAAATATGTTCCCACTTTGTTCCGATTCGTCAAGAGTCGTCTAATCCGGCATGCCTGCTGGCCCGGAAAGTCTCCGCCATTCCCCACCGCAAAGCAATCGGTTTTAAGATTTGCCAGATTGGGGAAGTGTAATCTTTCTGGAATATATTCGACCCGCTTTTCAGTCTCGAATCCCAGGATTTCAGTCGCTGACCTCGACGTCAGAATATTCAACGTCGCAGCGACGGACCACCCGCAAGTCTCCGTTAAAGCATCTGCACAGGGGTTGATGCATGACGGAAACAGCACGCTATCGATTGCAGTTCTTCCGGCAATGGCTGGGCGACACATGGATCGAGGATATGCCGGCTTCGGGCTCGCTTGAGCACGCAAAGGCACTGGCGCAGGCCAATCTGGAGGCGTTGGCGCGCGAAAAGGCTGGCCGTGGCCGCCCCCGCGTCGTGCGTATCGTCGACGACGAGACCCACAGCATCCTCGCGGAATTTCGGCTCACCCAGGAAGGTCCGGTTGAGATTTCGAGGCCGCCCCCGAAACCCGGGTCGCCCGCATCGACCAATTCCCATCTCAAGCTGGTTGAAGGTCCGGAAACGAAATAGCCGCTCAGGTTCGTCTCTTCGCGATGCGATGGCTATCTCTTTGCGGCGGCCTCGATTTCTTCCAGACCGCGCCTGGCCAGTTGGTCGGCGCGCTCGTTCAGCGTGTGGCCCGCGTGGCCCTTGACCCACCGCCAGTCGACCTCGTGTCTAAGCCGGGCATCGTCGAGGCGACGCCAGAGGTCCTCGTTTTTCACCGCGCCCTTGGTCATCGTACGCCAGCCGCGCGCTTTCCAAAGCGACAACCACTGGGTGATGCCGTTCTTCACATACTGACTGTCAGTATGTAGTTCGACGCGGCAAGGGCGCTTGAGCGCGACCAGCGCTTCGATGGCCGCCGTCAGCTCCATGCGGTTGTTGGTCGTCGCCGCCTCACCGCCCCAGATCTCGCGTTCGTGATCGCCGTGGATGAGGATCGCGCCCCAGCCGCCGGGGCCTGGGTTTCCGCGGCACGAGCCGTCGGTGAAGATGACCACTCCAGGGGTCATCGCGGGGTCTCGAACAGGGCGAGGCCGGCGCGGTGGACGGCTAACTTGCGCTCGTATTCCAGCGGATCCTTGGGCGCCACCAGGGCGCCGGCCGGGATCGAGCCCCAATCGTTGAGCCGGGTGAGAAAGAACCTCAGCGCCGCGCCATGGGCCAGCACCGGCAGGGCGAGCTTCTCCGCCGCGCTCAGCTGGCGGCGACGCTCATAGCCGTCGATGAACGCTCTCGCCGCCGTGATGTTGAAGCTGCCGTCCGGCTCGAAGCACCAGGCGTTCAGCGCCACGCCGATGTCGTAGGCAAGTGCGTCCCAGGCGGCGAAATAAAAGTCGATGGTTCCCGCGAACTTACCATCGCGAAAGAACACGTTGTCCGGAAAATAGTCAGCATGGACAATCCCTTGCGGCAGGTCGACGGGCCACCGCCCGGCGAGGTGCGCCGCGTCGCCCAGGATGGAGGCTGCCAGTCCGGGCTTGAGGCCGTCGGCCGCGTCGGTCAGCCGGCGCGCCATGGGTTCCCATGCCGGCTGGCCAAGATCGTTCTCGCGGCGACCCGGGAAATCACGAGACGCGGTATGCAGCCAACCCAGGCCTTCGCCCGCCTCGCGGCAGTGCGCGACAGTCGGACGGCGCACCGCCAGGCCGGGCAGGAAGGCGATCAGCGCCGCCGGCTTGCCCCGCGCGTACCTCAGCAGTTGACCTCCGCGATCTGCGATCGGCGCGGCGCTGGGATATCCGGCGGCCGGCAGCCATTGCATCAGCGATAGAAAGAACGGCAGGTCGTCGGCCCGCACACGACGTTCGTAGATTGTCAGGATGTAGCGACCATTCTGCGTCTCGAGCAGGAAGTTGGAGTTCTCCACTCCCTCGGCGATGCCCTTGAAGGAAAGCGGAGCGCCGATGTCATAGTCGGCGAGGAACGCCTCCAGGTCCGTGTCGGCGAGGTCGGTGTAGACGGCCATGAATCGTTGATCAGTGACCGGCCGCGCCACGTCAAGGGCGAGGGTTCGTTGCGGCGCCGCCGATATGCCATTATCAACACCTCAGTTATCGCCGGACGGCTCCGGCCGAGCCTTCAGTCTGGACACCTCATGCGTCGCATTCGCCCTCTTCTGTTCACTGCCTGCATGGCCCTGAGCCTTATGCCGGCGCACCCCAGCTTTGCCCAGTATGGCGGCAGGGGCGGTCCCGGTGGCGGCGGCGGCGCCGATCAGCAACAGCAGGACGACGATTCTGCGCGCAGGAAACGGGACCAGGAATGGGGCGCCGGCAATGCGCCGCTGCCGCAACTCCGCAACGGCGGTCCCTGCCCCTATGTGAAGGTTCTCTATGATGCCGCGCGGTATGTCGACTTCAAGGACAATGCCGAGGCGTCGTCCGCCGTCGTCAACTCCGGCGAGATTCAGAAAGTCGCATCGGAATGCGCCTATCGTGGCGCCGATCCGATCAAGCTGAACATCAAGATCCTGTTCGAGTTCGGCCGTGGCCCGCAGGCGACCAGCAACCGAAAGGTCTACCAGTACTGGGTCGCGGTGACCGATCGTAATCGGGCCGTGCTGGCCAAGGAATTCTTCGACCTGCCGGTAACCTTCCCGTCCGGCGCGGACCGGGTGACCGAGACCGAATCGCTACCTTCAGTGGTCATCCCCCGGCATGACACCAAGGTCAGCGGCGCGAACTTCGAGGTTTTGATCGGCTTCGTCGTGACGCCGCGGATGGCCACGTTCAATCGCGATGGGAAGCGCTTCCGTCCCAACGCCGGCCAGGGCGCGGCGGAGGCGGCGCCCGGCACGCCATGAGCGATCTGAAATCGGGGCTCGGCGAAGCGGTCGGCGCCGCCTTCGCGGGCCTGGGCCTTGCGCCTGAACTGGGCCGGGTCACTGTGTCCGACAGGCCGGATCTGGCGGACTTCCAATGCAATGGCGCGCTCGCGGCCGCCAAGGCGCTGAAGCGCAATCCGCGCGAGATCGCCCAGGCGGTTGCTGATTCGCTGGCGTCGAACCCCTCGATCGCCGAGGTCGGCGTAGCCGGGCCCGGCTTCATCAATCTGCGCGTCAGCGCGGCGGCCCTGGCCGAGCGCGCCAACACCCTGTCGAACGACCCACGCGCCGGTGCGGCGGAGGTGGCCGCGCCGCGCCGGGTGCTGGTCGACTACGCCGGTCCCAACGTCGCCAAGGAGATGCACGTCGGCCATCTGCGCGCCTCGATCATCGGCGAGGCGATCAAGCGCATCTACCGGTTCCGCGGCGACGAGGTGCTGGGCGACGCCCATTTCGGCGACTGGGGCTTCCAGATGGGTCTGCTGCTGACCGCATGCGCCGACACCGATCCGGCGATCGAGGCTTTGTTGTCGCGCCTTGAGGTCAGGCCGGTGGGTTTCTCGCAGTCCGATGAGGACGCGGTCGACGCCGAACTCGATACCCGTATCGCGCTCGAAGACCTTGATCGGCTCTATCCGGCCGCCGCCGCCCAGGCGAAAGTCGATCCCGATTACCGCGATCGCGCGCGGCGGGCAACGGCGGAGCTCCAGGCCGGTCGTTTCGGCCACCGGCTGGTGTGGCGCCATTTCGCCCGCATCACCCGTGTGGCGCTTGAGCGCGACTTTCATGCGCTCGGCATCGATTTCGATCTCTGGCGCGGCGAGAGCGACGTCGACGATCTGATCGGCCCGATGGTGGAGGAACTGCAGGAAAAGGGCCTGCTGGTCGACGACCAGGGTGCGCGAATCATCCGCGTCGCCCGCGAAGCAGATCGGCGCGAGGTGCCGCCGCTGCTGGTGGTCTCTTCCGAGGGCTCGGCAATGTACGGCACCACCGATCTGGCGACGATTCTCGACCGCCGGCGGTTCTTCGATCCGGACCTGGTGCTCTATGTGGTCGATCAGCGGCAGGCCGATCATTTCGAGACAGTGTTCCGCGCCGCCTGTCTCGCCGGCTACGCCCGCGAGGGAGAGCTGGAACATATCGGCTTCGGCACCATGAACGGCCCCGACGGCAAGCCGTTCAAGACCCGCGAGGGCGGCGTGCTGAAACTGCGCGACCTGATCGACATGGCCAGGGGCAAGGCGAGTGAGCGGTTGCTTGAGGCGGGGCTGGGCGCAGAACTCGAACCGGAGGCCTTCGAGGATACCGCGTTGAAGGTCGGGGTCGCGACGCTGAAGTTCGCTGACCTGATCAACTTCCGCGGCACATCCTATGTTTTCGACCTGGAACGCTTCTCCAGCTTCGAGGGCAAGACCGGTCCCTATCTCCTGTACCAGGCCGTTCGGGTGAAATCGCTTCTGCGCAAGGCGCAGTCCGACGGTGTCGCGGCCGGACCAATCGTCGTCGGCGAGGATGCGGAACGGGAACTCATCCTGCTGCTGGACGGTTTCGACCACGCACTCGCCGAGGCCTACGACAAGCGCTCGCCCAACCTCGTCGCCGATCACGCGTTCAGGCTGGCGCAGGGCTTCTCGCGGTTCTACGCAGCCTGCCCGGTGCTGGTCGCTGATACCAAGGAGCTACGCGCTTCCCGCCTGTCCCTGGCGCAACTCAGCCTGCGTCAGCTGGAACTCTGCCTCGACCTGCTCGGTCTCGCGGCGCCAGACCGGATGTAGCGGATTTTCCTTTTCCCCTTGCGGGAGACGGATCGAATCGCTTGACTCGGGGGGCGGGGTCGCACAGGTTCCGGGCGGCTCTCGCGGGAGAGAGCGGGCTGGAGACAGCTCGTCGCCGAAGGCGCAACCGCCCCGGAAACGCTCAGGCAAACGGACCGCGAGAATCTGACAGACGCTGGAAAGAGACGGGCCTCTCGGGGCGCGACTCGCCGAAGGAGCAAGGATCGCGCGGTTGGGCCGGTCCGGAATCTCTCAGGCCCAAGGGACAGCGGGGGCTCATGTGGTGGGGCGGTGATTGGCCGCTCGCGTGTGCCTCTAGAGCCTTGGAGTCCGGGTGTCAGACGAATCGCTGAAATCGACGGTCCTGACCGGTGCGCACCGCGCGCTCGGCGGGCGGATGGTGGCTTTCGCCGGCTACGACATGCCGGTGCAGTATCCGCGCGGCATCCTCAAGGAGCACCAGTGGGCGCGTGAGCACGCCGGGATGTTCGACGTGTCGCACATGGGCCCCGCGTTCCTGCGGCTGTCGGCCCCGACCGGTGATGGCGAGGCGGATCACGCCGCGGTCGCCCGGCTGATCGAGCCGCTGATCTGTGGTGATATCGCCGGACTCAGGCCAGGCAGGCTGCGCTACACCCTGCTGCTGAATGACGCCGGCGGGGTCATCGACGATCTGATGATCGGTCGTCCCTTCGACGAGGCGGAGCAGGGCGGCCTGTATATCGTCGTCAACGCCGGGACCAAGGACGGCGACTTCAGCCTGATCGCGCACGCCGCCGGCGATGCGGCAATGCTGACGCGCGCGGACGATAACGCCCTGATCGCCCTACAGGGCCCCGAGGCTGTCTCGGTTCTTTCGGCGATCGTCCCCGAGGTCGCCGCACTCGGCTTCATGACATTCCGCACCATCGCATTCGACGATCATGACCTAGTCGTCTCGCGTAGCGGCTACACCGGCGAGGACGGATTTGAGATCCTGGTCCCGGCCGCGATCGCGCCGGGGTTCTGGGACCGGCTGCTGGCCGACGAGCGCGTGGCGCCAATCGGGCTGGGCGCCCGTGACTCGCTGCGCCTGGAAGCGGGGCTGCCGCTCTATGGCCATGACGTCGACGAAACCGTCTCGCCCATCGAAGCCGGCCTTGGCTTCGCGCTCGCCAAGCGTCGGCTGAAGGGGGGCGCCATGAGCGGCGCGGATCGCATCCGCCGCGAGCAGACTGGCGACGTGGCGCGCCTGCGGGTTGGTTTGCGGGTGCTCGAGGGCGCTCCGGCGCGCGAGGGGGCGCAGATCGCGGACGCCGCCGGCAACGTCGTCGGCGTGGTGACCAGCGGCGGTTTCGCGCCGAGTCTTGGCGCGCCGATAGCCATGGGATTTGTGCCGCCGGCTTTCTCGCGGTTCGGGACACGCCTGAATGTGCTGATCCGCGGTCGCGCGCAGCCCGCCGAGGTGGTCCCGATGCCGTTCGTACCCCACCGCTATCACCGCACCCCCACAACCTGAGTTGAAGGATATTCCGATGCGTTTTTCGAAGGACCATGAATGGGTCGAGGTCGACGGCGACACCGCGACCATCGGCATCACCGCCTATGCCGCCGAACAGCTCGGCGATGTGGTGTTTGTCGAACTTCCGGACCCCGGAAAATCGGTGAAGGCCGGCGAACAGCTGGCGGTGGTCGAGAGCGTGAAAGCCGCCTCCGATGTCTTCGCGCCGGTCTCGGGCGAGGTGATCGCCGCCAATGGGGCCCTGGGTGACACCCCCGAAACGGTCAATGACGGCCCTGAAGGGTCGGGCTGGTTCGTGAAGGTCAAGCTGTCCAATCCGTCGGAGGTAGACGGCCTGATGGACCGCGCCGGCTATGAAGCCTTCCTCGCGACGCTGTGAGGGGCGAAGCCAATCTCCCTCCCTCCCCTTTATGGGGAGGGACAGGACGCGCAGCGTCCAGGGTGGGGTGCGTGTGGCCCTGCTAACCGGTCAGGGGTTTGCATGTTTCGGCGTTCCCCGCCCTGACGGCTACGCCGTCTTTCCCTCCCCAGAAGGGGAGGGAGGCATATTTTTCTAAGGATTGTTGATGCGTTATCTTCCTTTGAGCGAAGCGGATCGGGCCGGGATGCTGGCGGTGATCGGCGTGCCCGCGATCGACGACCTGTTTGTCGATGTGCCGGCCTCGGCGCGGCTGGCGGGGCCGGTGGATCTGCCGGCGCACGCCAGTGAGCTGGCGGTGGAGCGGGCGCTGAGCGCGTTGGCGGGGCGCAATCGCGCGGCCGGGGCCGGGCCGTTCTTCTGTGGCGCGGGGGCCTATCGCCATCACGTGCCGGCGAGCGTCGACCACATCATCCAGCGCTCGGAGTTCCTGACCAGCTACACGCCCTATCAGCCGGAGATCGCGCAGGGCACGCTGCAGGTGCTGTTCGAGTTTCAGACGCAGGTCTCAGAGCTGACCGGCCTGCCGGTGGCCAACGCGTCGATGTACGACGGCTCGACCGCCTGCGCCGAGGCGGTGATGATGGCCGCGCGGGTAACCCGCCGCCGCAAGGCGGTTCTCTCTGGCGGCCTGCATCCGCACTATGCGGCCGCGACCCACACCCTGGCGCACTCGGCCGGCGTGGTGACGCAGCGGCTGGCCACGGCGCTCGACGCCGAGGTCGCGGTCCTGGCGGCGATTGGTGCCGACACCGCCTGCGTCGTTGTGCAGACGCCCAATGTGTTCGGCACGGTGACCGACGTCACGGCGATCGCCGAGGCCGCGCACGCCGCCGGCGCTCTGCTCATCGTGGTCACCACGGAGGCCGTCTCGTTCGGCCTGCTGAAGTCGCCGGGCGAGATGGGCGCGGACATCGCCGTGGCCGAGGGCCAGTCGATCGGCAATAGCCTCAACTTCGGCGGACCCTATGTCGGCCTGTTCGCCTGCCGGGAAAACCTGATCCGGCAAATGCCCGGACGGCTGTGCGGCCAGACGGTGGATGCGGACGGCAAGCGCGGTTTCGTGCTGACCCTGTCGACGCGCGAGCAGCATATCCGCCGCGACAAGGCGACCTCCAACATCTGCACCAATTCCGGCCTCTGCGCCCTGGCGTTCTCGATCCACATGTCGCTGCTGGGCGGCGTGGGACTGGCGCGGCTGGCGGCGATCAACCATGCCAGAGCACGGGCCTTGCGGGACGCCCTGGCCGTCGTTCCGGGGGTTGAGGTGCTGACGCCGCGGTTCTTCAACGAGTTCGCCGTGCGTCTGCCACGCGATGCGGCGGCGGTGGTCGAGGCGCTGGCGCGCAAGGACATTCTGGCCGGCGTACCCTTCTCCCGGCTCGATCCAGGGGCTGGAATGAACGGCGTCCTGCTGGTCTGCGCCACCGAGACCACCCAGCCGGGAGACATTACCGCCTTCGCCGAGGCCCTGACGCTGGAGATCGCTCGATGACCACCATCGCCAATCTCGGTCGCCCGACCCGCCCACACGCCGGTGGCGCGGCCGCCGTCGCCGATCAGCCCGGACGCGGCCTGCTGCAGAACGAACCGCTGATCTTCGAGCGCGGCGGCTGGGACAAGACCGGCGTCGATTTTGACGAGGCCGCCGATTCCGGCGACGCCTCTGATCTCGGCGGCCTGACCCGCGCCGCGCCGCCACGTCTGCCGGGCCTGTCGGAGCCAGAAACCCTGCGCCACTACGTGCGGCTCTCGCAGCTCAACCACGCAATCGACCTGGCGCTGTATCCGCTCGGCTCGTGCACGATGAAGCACAACCCACGCCTGAACGAGAAGGTGGCGCGGCTGCCGGGCTTCGCCGACATCCATCCGCTGCAGCCAGTCTCGTCCGTGCAGGGCGCGCTGGCGCTGATGGACCAGCTGGCCCACTGGCTGAAAACCTTGACCGGCATGCCGGCGGTGGCGCTGTCACCCAAGGCCGGCGCGCATGGCGAGCTTTGCGGCCTGCTGGCGATCCGCGCCGCGCATGAGGCGCGCGGCGATGCCCGCAAGACGGTGCTCGCGCCGACCTCCGCCCACGGCACCAATCCGGCGACGGCGGCGTTGGCCGGCTATCAGGTGGTGGAGATCGCCCAGACCGCCGATGGCCATGTCGACCTCGAGGATCTGGCCGCGAAGCTGAACCCGGACGTCGCGGCGGTGATGGTGACCAACCCCAACACCTGCGGCCTGTTCGAGCGCGACGTGATCGAGATCGCCCGGCTGACCCACGCGGCGGGGGCCTACTTCTATTGCGACGGGGCCAACTTCAACGCCATCGTCGGGCGCGTCCGCCCCGGCGACCTTGGCGTCGACGCCATGCATATCAACCTGCACAAGACGTTCTCGACCCCGCACGGTGGCGGCGGTCCCGGCGCGGGTCCGGTTGTTTTAAGCGAGGCGCTGGCGCCTTTCGCGCCGACGCCATGGGTGACGCATGGCGCGGTCGGCTTCGCGCTGGTCGAACACGCCGGGGGCGATGCACGGGCGGGGTTCGGGCGCCTGTGCGCGTTTCACGGCCAGATGGGCATGTATGTGCGGGCGCTGGCCTACATGATGAGCCACGGATCCGACGGCCTGCGCCAGGTCGCCGAGGACGCGGTGCTGAACGCCAACTACATCAAGGCGCGGCTTTCGGGCGCGATGAGCGCGGCCTATCCGGACGGGCCATGCATGCACGAGGCGCTGTTCGACGACAGCTGGCTGGAGGGGACCGGCGTCACGACACTGGACTTCGCCAAGGCGATGATCGACGTCGGCTTCCACCCGATGACCATGTACTTCCCGTTGGTGGTGCATGGCGCCATGCTGATCGAGCCGACCGAGAC
>JANXTX010000058.1 GCA_025352165.1 Caulobacteraceae bacterium
CCCCGCCTTCGCTGGGGGCAGGCTCTTGTCGACCAAATCAGGCGGCGGTGTCATCCATACCTTGACTCACATCCAGACACGCGCCGCAACCGGAAAAATTCAGCGCCCGGTCAGCCCCGAAAAGGAGGGTGAGCAATTACCCTCGATGACCCGTTGATTCGCCTGATCAGTAATCAACACTGTATGTGTCGGCGTCCAAATTGCCTGAACCGGCGTATTCAACTGGTCGTGCCTGGAGCCGGCCACCCCAAAATGACCGTACTGCCAAACCACCTTTCCATTCGGGTCGACAAGCATGACGCGGCTATCGGCGCAACCGGTAGGACACAGCGGTTCCGAGGCGGGCGGCGCGCCTGTGGCGGAGATCAGCGTCTTCGTACCGACCCTTTCTGCGTCGTTCACACCTATTGGCGATGTGGAACTGACGTCATTTGGCCCGATCCCGAATTGCCAGACGATCTCCCCGGAAGGCGAGACTTCGATCACTCGATTATTGAACTGATCGGAAATGAGAATATTGCCGGACTCATTGAATCCGTGTGGGAGCGCGTCCGCCGTCCCTGCAACCGCCAACGCACCGATCACCACTGGGATGAAGTTCGCTACGATAGACATCCAGTTGCCCTTCCCTGTAAGATCGATCCCGTTCGTTAGTCACCGGGAGACTGACATCGGTTCAAGACAATCGACATTGTCATCATCCAGTTATGATCGACAACTCGAAACCACACTGGTCCTACCCAATGCACGCCCGTGCAACCAGCAGATGGCAGAAATTAGCGTCGAGAATGTGACGCAATGCTGCCCGTCCCCTCAGCTTCCAAGTTCTGACTTACAACCAAGCCCGTAAGCCTGCGGAGATTCCTCTCAGAAAAAACAGGTCGCAGTTACGATCAGGGCGTCCTGCCTGACACCGCCAGATTCAATGGAACCGTAACCCGGTCGCTGAAAAGTCCATGCCAGACTGAACTCTGCCCCATTCACGATCGCGGCCGCGCCGAGCCGTGCATCATATTGCTCCCGTCGCGGATAGTAGGGCACGCTCCCCGCAATGGGCGTCAATACTCCCACGTGCGCAAAGAACCGCAGACGCTCCGTTATTGGCGTCGAATAATCGATCTCTGCATAGAGCGCCCCCACGCCATTGATAACGTAATGTGATGAGTATCTAAGATAATAACTAAGTCGTTTTGTCTTCAGACCGGCATATAATTCGGCATCATAGTTGGACGAAACTCGTCCATAGTACGTTGTTAGAAAAGTATTACTCGCGCCGAAATCCCAGGTCGCGTCACGAAACGCAGGTCCGGTGACACCCACATATTCGGTATGGCTGAAGACTTGCCAACCCGCCCCCGGCAACTGACCGAAGGTCGCGGCGCCGCCAACATACCCCCCCAGCTTCCTATTGACAGGCGCATCGTACGACAGGTTCAAGGTCATCGCTGGCTGATCGCTGCCGATCGAACCGCCGCGATAACGGTAGTCGCTGGTGATTGAAGCGCTCGCCGCAAGCTGCGATTGCGCCGCTCCAGCCCAGAACATCGAGACTATAGCAGACGCCCCCAGAGCGCGGAGCATTCGCGCTCCCTGCCTGTTATTGCGCCGCCGTCGCTGGAGACCGTCCCGTTTGATCAAGCGGCCGTGTACATGCGCAATCACAAGGCCCCACCGCGTGCATCAGACTGGCGCAGGTATCGATAAGTCCAAATCCACCGGTCGCCAACTTTAGGGAAAGAGGCAGAGACGCTATGCCACGCTCGCGCATCAGCGCAAACAAGCCGCTCACATGAGCTGCGGCGTAAGAGCTTCCATTGACAAGAAACCATCGTCCACCGGGCTGGGTCGTGGGAACGTCGCGTCCAGGGGCACTGTATACACCGGGGATTCGCTGTGTCATCGGCTCATCGATCACGGAAACCACACCCGCGTGCGACGCCGGGAAACCTCCGCCGGAAAGCCGGCGATCATAGGCGGCTACGACAACTATCCCCCGCGACAGCGCAACATCCAGCAACCTGCTCAGCAGGGGATCGGGCGGTCCTCCAAGACTTAGGTTTACGACCTGCGCGCCATGTTCGACCGCGTAGTGCAGGGCCTGGGCCAGGCTCAGACTGTCGCATAAGGTAGTTGCCGCTGCGGACGCATCCGCCCGAACCTGCCAACAGGCGCGAAGGGCCATCAAGCGGGCATTTGGCGCAACGCCAACAATGCCAACACCATTGTCATCCCGGGCGGCGATAATACCAGCCACTCCAGTCCCGTGCTCCTCTGGGACGGCGGGATGGCCGGATACGAAATTCGCGGCAATACTAATTTGTCCCACCAAGTCAGGATGATCCCCTTCAATCATGCTGTCGATGACCGCCACCGACACCTTACGCCCCGTCGACACCTCATGCAGATCGGCAAGCCGCCATTCACGCGTCGCGGGCTGTGCACGAAAAAGCGGGTCGGTGTGATTGGGCGCCCCCCCTTCACCCTGATAGAATCTGACCGGTTCGGCCCATGAAACGCCACGGTCACGCGACAGGCTTGCCGCTTCATCGTCTGGCGAGCGGCCGGCGGGCACGCTCATGATGAAGCAATCCTCGCCGATAAGGGGCATCGGCCAATCACCTACAAGGCTCAACCCGTGCCGTCTCGCGAGGCCGACCGCAATCCGCCTCAGCGCCGCTCGCGACATTGCGTCACCATAACTATCGCCATAGTCGGCATCAGGACGGTAATGCTCGCTGGGAAGGCGAAGCAGGACCAATACCTCTCGGGTAGGGTCACCCCCTGCACCAAGAGTGGCTCCAAACGCGGGAAACGATGCGAAAATCAGACACGCCACGAAAAATGTGGCTGCCGCAGCGATGGCTTGATTTAGTTTTGGCATCAACGCGTCACACCCGGATCGACGGGTTGCGCCAACTCGACGGCCGGCGTTTTGAGCAGCCCGATCAAGGTTCGCCCCCTGTCCGACGGGGAAGCCTGCAGCAACCAAGCTCCAGCAGGTGTGGGCCCATCCACCACTCGGACATGGTTCAAATTCAGTATCTCCCGCACGTTCTGCTCGGAGGTGTCAGGACGGAACATGACCAGAATATTTCCGGCGGTCGATGGGCCGGCGGCCCCAAGGGAATGATATTCGCCGCCGGAAGAAACCGGCTGCGACGAAACCCCGATCATAATCAGCGCGACAGCTTGCGCGGCCGCCAGGGCCCAGCCGATGCTTGGCAAGGTGGACCTGACCATCGCCCGCGCATTTGTTCCCGCGCGGACCAGGCGACTGGATAGTTTGGAGCCTGCCCCGGCATCGTTCAGCGTCTCCCGAGACAGCCGTTCGCGCAAGTGTTGCCAACTATGCTCCGCCTCGATCGGAAGCACCGCCCACTCCGCCATAAGTCGACGCTCACCCGCCAGATCCGCCTGGCACTCGGCGCAATCGGCAAGATGAGCATCAACGCGAGCGCGAAGCGGTGAATCGAGACGACCGGTCAAGTACCATGGCAAATGGTACTGTGCCTCTCTGTGCAACTCTTCCGCCAATGGGTCTAAATTCGCCATGTATTGGACTCTATAACCAATCTAACAACTCGCCAGGCAGCACACGCCTTAGATGCCGTCGGGCATGATACATTCGAGTTTTCACTGTATCCAATGGACAACCCATGACGTCTGCAATCTCCCGGTAGTCCATTTCGTGGAAATAGGTGAGATCAACAACGGCCCGGTGATCAGCGGACAACTCTCCCATGGCCTCTACCAATCGCCTGTGGACCATGCCGCGTCCGACCAGCCGCTCGGGCCCATCATCCTGACTTTCGCGCCGGTCGGCATCGTGGTCCTCCATGGGCTCTCGGTGCCCACGCATGGCGCTTAGGGCGCGCCGATAGGCAATCGCAAAGATCCAGGTTGAAACCTTGCTGGCGCCGTCATAGGCCCCGGCGCGTCGCCAAACGACCAGCATCGTGTCATTGAGGACTTCCTCGGCCACGTGGGGGCGGTGAATCATGTTCACGATGAAACGCGTAAGCCGCTGGTGATAGGAGCGATAAAGTTCTTCGAACGCACGCAGATCGCCATTCGCCACCCGAGCGATCAGGCGCACTTCCCCATTGGCAGGGGAAGACGCAAGCTCTCTTCGTTGGCCAACCGCCCAGCCGCGCGTCATCAGGATTTCAATCCGCTCATGTCTCAACTTTATTCCCCTGAACGCATAAATGGTTCAAATCGGTGGCGGCGGGCAATATCAGCCCACTGCTAAACCTATTGCACCCAAGCGGATATGAGTTGGTGGGAAAGCCGCGACCAATTGGTCCATGGTGTATTCATGCTGCGCCAGAACCAATCCGCTTGATGTCTTCGCCAAAACTAGCCAATTGGTCGCAGGGCTGAGATCGCGGTTCAAAGCAATCAGAAATGAACATGACTGAATACCCCGATCGCAATGCAGGTGGCTACCTCTGCGGCTTGCTCAGATATCAACTGAACGGACCACCAATGTACGCGGGACACTGCTATTGCTGCGATTGCAGAAAGGCGTCGCGGTCCGGATTCATCCCGTTCATGTCGTAC
Source organism: Caulobacteraceae bacterium (assembly GCA_025352165.1). GTDB lineage: Bacteria > Pseudomonadota > Alphaproteobacteria > Caulobacterales > Caulobacteraceae > Acaudatibacter. The sequence goes on from JANXTX010000058.1 coordinate 4,564, forward strand.
GACGCGGACAGTGTTTCGATTTGGAATATGGTTTCATAGCGGCAGGAAACGCCACGACCGCCCCTAGACTGTCGACCGTTTTCACGGGATCATCTCCCAGGAATTCCACTCTGGAGACGCCCGTGTTTCTTGCCGCTTCCTTCGCCCTGTCGGTCCTTCTGCAAGCCGCATCTACTTCGTCGCCTTTGACACCGATTGGTGTTTGGAAGACGCCGGTCGACGACGGCCTCATACGGATCGAACGCTGTGGAGAAGCGATCTGTGGGCATGTCGCGGGATCCCCGAGACTGCAGAATCAACCAAACCAGACGGACGTGCTGAACCACGATCCGGCGCTGCGAAATCGCCCGATTCTTGGGCTGCTTATGCTGAAGCTCAATCCAAAAGGACCCGGCCGTTGGGGCGATGGCTGGATTTATAATCCAAAGGACGGAGGCACATATTCCGCCAAGATAGAGATCGTTGGCGAAGGCCGCCTGCGCCTGACAGGTTGTATTGCACCGTTCCTCTGCCAGACCCAGGTCTGGACGCGCGAGGGCTGAGCGCCATTGCCAGATGCAGAAAGGCGCTCCGACATCGCCGAGCCCCCAAACGTCAAGTTGCAATCGATCGAACGCAGTGACGGACGCGTTGCGATCGTTACCATCGACAACGAGGCCAAGCTAAACGTCCTGAGCAGCCGGCTCATGGACCAGTTCGTGGACGTGTTTGCTGATTTACATGCTGATCCCGAACTCCGCGGGGTCGTGCTTACAGGTGCAGGCGAACGTTCGTTCGTTGGCGGCGCGGATGTCAACGAGATGGCCAAGCTAGGCTCGCCCGACGAAGCGCGCGCCTTCATAACCCGGGTACATCGTTGCTGTGCGGCGGTTCGGGACCTCCCCGTTCCGGTTATCGGGCGAATAAACGGCTATGCCCTGGGCGCCGGCCTCGAACTGGCCGCGGCCTGCGACCTCCGGGTCGCGAGCGATAGCGCAATTTTCGGGATGCCCGAGGTTCGCCTGGGAATCCCGTCTGTGGTCGAGGCAGCGCTCTTGCCGGGACTGATAGGTTGGGGCCGCACGAGAGAACTGCTGCTGCTAGGTGAGACCTTCGACGCTCGCGCCGCCCTGGACATGGGCCTCGTAGAGGCGATCCACCCATATCCGGAGTTGGATCAGGCTATTGAACTTCGCCTATCCGCATTGCTGAAAGGTGGGCCCAACGCCGTTCGCCTTCAGAAGGCGCTGATCAGGCGATGGGAAGAACTGCCGCTTGGACAGGCAATAGCCGCGGGAATCAATTCATTCGCCCAGGCGTTTCACACCGATGAGCCGGGCGAGGCCATGGCGGCCTGGCAAGGCTCGCGTAGGGCCCCTCCCCGACCGCTATAGCCTTTGAGCAACGGCAGCCCGCGTGGCCGAGGGTGAAGATCACGTTCAGGTTTGGTTCAGTTTCGTCAGAATAGTCAAAACTGTCGAGACAGCGATAGCTCACGTCTTCGAACGACGCGTTCGGTGAGCGCTGGGCGGCGCGTAAATTTAGGGAAGCCAAATGTCGAGAGTTCTGAAACTGGCTGCTGGCGCCTTGATGGTCAGCGCGATTGCAACAAGCGCACCCGCGGTCGCCGGCCCTGCTCACCCCGGTGGATGGGGCGGATACCACGGCTTCCGCGGCGGTTGGCGCGGAAGCTATTGGCACGGCGACTGGGGTGGATGGCGCGGGCACTATTGGGGCGGCTTCTACTGGGGCCACAACCCCTGGTTCTGGGGAGGTCCGTACTGGGCTCCCGCATTCGCTCCACCGGTCTATTGGGGCTACTATCAGGTTCCGCCTCCGCCACCTCCGGCCCCGACACCCTCCCCACCTCCACCTCCACGGCCCCCGGCGGTTCACGCGCCAATGTCATTCATCGTCTATTTTCCGTTCGATGAAGCGATCCTGACCCCGCAGGCTCAATTGGTCGTTGACGACGCGGCGCGATATGAGAGCCAGGGGAATGCGACGAGGATCAAGGTCATCGGGTACACTGACGCATCCGGCAGCGTGAGCTACAACGATGCTCTTTCAGAAAAACGCGCGAAGGTAATGGCGGACGCGCTGGTCAAGTTAGGCGTGCCGCCGGCAAAAATGGACGTCGAGTGGAAGGGTAAGCGCGACCTTGCGGTGCAGACTGGCGATGGCGTCAAGGAACCGCTCAACAGGCGCTCGACGATCGAAGTCGAGTTGTGACCAAGACTGGACCGCCGACCGATATATCGGTGGGCGGTTCGCCTCATTCTTCCTCTTGCGATCTGACCAGGGGGGCGCTAGCGGGCCAGGCGCTGATCGAAAAAGTCGGCAATATCGCCAAATACGGTTGCGGATTCAGGACTGGTGAAGGCGTACTTATATTCCGCGTGCGACATCGCCTCATGCACCTCCAGGCGAGCCTCAACGCCGGCCGCTCTCATTGCACGATAAACACGCACCATATCTCTCAGGAGAATGTCCCGGGTGCCCGTGGTCAGGATTGTCGGTGAGAAACCGCTGAAGTCGCCATTGACGGGCGATACCAGTGGGTCGGACAGGCTGGCTGAACCGGCGTAGACCCTGGCCATCCCCTCAACCAGACCTGGGTACTGCACCAGGATACTGTCGACGCCTGCATTGACCGCGTAGGAGTCGCTCTCACCGGCAAGATCGACCCAGGGCGTTCCGGCCGCCAGCGCGCCCGGCAACATTGCGCCGCTCGCCTTCAGGCACAGCGCAAGCGCCAATAGCAAGCCACCACCCGCTGAGGCGCCAAACACGCCAATCGCCGCGGGCGCATATTCGGTGCTGACTTCGTTCCAGACCGCCAGGGCATCTTCAATTGCGGCCGGAAAAGGGTGGTCGGGCGGCATCCTGTAATCGACGGATATCACCCCCATACGCGAATAGTGCGCGCCCAGAATGCCCTCGCCCAGACCAGCCTCACCGCCGCTGAGGACGTAACCGCCACCATGCAAATGGATGAGCACGCGGCCTCCATTCGCCGTAAGCGTCTCAGTTGAGCCGCGCGGATAGGTGTCCGCTTAACGCGCAAGCGGACACGTTGCTGTTCAGGCGGCCTGTTGCTCTTGGAGGGTTCGCCAGTTCCAGGGCAGGAGTTCGCCGATGCGGCTCGCGGGATGGTCGGCGATGCGGCCGATGACGTCGGCGAGCCAGGCCTCGGGGTCGAGGTCGTTGAGACGGGCGGTGGTGATCAGGGTGTAGAACACGGCGGCGCGCTCGCCGCCGGCGTCGGAGCCGGCGAACAGGTAGTTCTTGCGCCCCAGGGCCAGGGGCCTGATCGCGCGTTCGGCGGCGTTGTTGGTCATTTCGAGGCGCCCGTCGGTGGTGAAGCGGGAGAGGGCGACCCAGCGGGCGGTGGCGTAGCGGATGGCGCCGGCCAGGACGCTCTTGCGGCTGATCTGGGCGAGGGTCCGATCGAGGAAACCCTTCAGGTCGTCGAGTTTCTGGGCCGACCGGGCCTGGCGCTCGGCCAGCCTGCGGGCGGGGGAGCGGCCGGCGATGTCGGCCTCGATGGCTAAGAGCTCGGCCATGCGCGTCAGCGCCTCGCCGGCGGCGGGCGAGCCGGTGGACTGGTGCTCTTCGTAGAGCTTGCGGCGGGCGTGCGCCCAGCAGGCGACCTCGGCGAGGCGTGGCTTTCCCGTGGCCGGATCTGGCGCATAGAGTTTCTCGAAGCCGGCGTAGCCGTCGGCGTGCAGGAAGCCCTTGCATCCGGCCAGCAGAGTGGCGGCGTGTTCACCCTTGCGATCGGGCGAGTAGAGGTAGAACGCAGCCGGCGGGGCCGGTCCGGCCCAGGGCCGCTCGTCGCGCACCAGGGTCCACAGACGGCCGGTCTTGGTCTTGCCGCGGCCCGGATCCAGCACGGGAACGGGTGTGTCGTCGGCATGCAACGTAGAGCCCGCGCGGACATGCTGGCCGATCACCTCCGCCAGGGGCTGCAGGAGGAAGGCGGTGCGGCCCATCCACTCGGCCAGCAGGCTCCGGTCCAGTTGGAGGCCGGAGCGGGCGTAGATCTCCGACTGGCGGTAGAGGGGAAGATGGTCACAGAACTTGGCCACCGCGACATGGGCCAGCAGGCCCGGCCCCGGCAGGGCGCGGTCGAGGGGCACGCTGGGCATGGGCTGCTGGGCGACGGCTTCACAGGCGCGGCAGCTGACCTTGGGCCGGACGTGGACGGTCACTTTAAAATGGGCGGGCACGAACTCCAGCACCTCGCGGCTGTCCTCGCCGATCACCGAGAGCTTGTCGCCGCCGCAGGCCGCGCAGCAGGACGGCGGTTCGTGGCGGATGATCTCGCGGGGCAGATGCTCAGGCAGCGGGCGGCGCGGGCCGCGCGGTTTGCGAGTCGGTCGGTCCGCCGGCGTCGGCGGTGCGTCCGCCTTGGCCTGCGCCGCCTCGGCGGCGGCCTGGTCATGGGCGGCGGTCTCCTCAATGTCGCCCAGCGCCAGTTCCAACTGTTCGATCTGGCGGTCCAGCTTCTCCGAGGAGGCGCCGAAGCGCGCGCGCCGCAGGGCCGCCAGCTGCGCCCGCAAGGCTTCGATGATCAGATCCCGCGCCCTCAACTGCGCCTGCATCGCCGCCGCCAGCGCCCTCAGCGCGGCGGGGTCGGCGGGCAGCTCCGCGGTCGACAGCGACATGACCGGACACTACCAGACCCGAGCCGAAGCGCAGTTGAATCTTTCGTGAATCGGTCGTGAATCCTTCGTGATCTCAAGAGCTTGCCTCACGCCAAGGCCGGCGTGCGGGCCTCCGCCGGAGCCACCGTCCGGCGCCAGTCGATGCCCTCCAGCAGCAGAGCCAGTTGCGCCGGTGTCAGCCTCAGGCGCGCATCGACCCGCGCCGGCCAGACGAACCGGCCCTGCTCCAACCGCTTGGCGTACAGGCAAAGACCAGAGCCGTCCCAGTGCAGGATCTTCAGATAGTCGCCTCGCTTGCTCCGAAACACGAACGCCGCCCCGCTGAAGGGATCGGCCTTCACGACATTGGCCACCTCCGCCGCCAACCCGTCGAAACCCTTGCGCATGCTCACCGGCTGGCAGGCCAGGTACACCTTCGTCCCCGGCGCCAGCGGGCTCACGACGCCGCTCTCACCGCCAGCAGGATCGACCCCAGCATGGCTGCATCCGAACCGGCCGCCACCTTTACCTTGGCCCCACACGGAAGCTCGATCTCCAGCGCCGGCGTCTCACGACCTGGCGCCTCGACCCCGATCAAGCCAACATCGATGAATCCCGCCGCACCAACCGCCTCGCCAGACAGCGCCCCTCGGTCCAGCGTTCCGTCCCGGTCCCGCTGCAGCCAGTTGAACAGAAGGTTGGCGTTCATCCCATGCCGCCGCGCTACCAAGCTCACCGGGTCGCCCGAATACTTCGCCGCATGGACGATCGCCAGCTTCTCTCCGATCGTCCACCTTCGCCGCGACAGCTTCGCCGGCGCCGATCCGTCCCGTACAATCAGATGGCTCATCAACAAGTGTCCGCTTCTTCCACAAACGGACACTACAGATCAGGCGACCTCAGCGGCAGGCGGCCCAAAAGGGACGCTTACCATTCGCCGGGTCCAGCGAAGACGGTGTGATGTCTCTCACGGTTACGCCGGCAACCTGTCTTTCAACAACTTCAGGGGGAAATCTTGCCCTGATCGAGGATACCCTCTTGAGTGACCCAGTATTGCTGCCTGCCGCGTAAGCGCGCCACTGTTCGGCCGCTTGTGGGGAGCGCGAGAAGTCCAATACCGGCGTGTCCGTCATCACGGTCCCTTCTTGGCTAGGCGGGACATCGAGAAGCTCTCTTCGGATTGCGCATTCCAACTACTGCCGGACTATGGGGGCTACTTGGTAGAGCGTCTCCCCAGGGCTGTGCAACGCTAACGACATTGTGATCGAGCGTGGGCCCGGGAGGTCGAGAAA
>JANXTX010000067.1 GCA_025352165.1 Caulobacteraceae bacterium
CCCGGCCACCCATGGCGCGACCGGGGGAAGCCGTCGATGGCAAGCGGACGGGACGATGGGTGGCCGGGATAAGGACCCGGCCATGACGGTAGGGCGGGGTGGACGATATTCAGTAAGGAGCGAACGTTGGCATCCACTTCGCGCGAAGCGCAAATAATCTACCCTTCCCGCTCTTCTTCGTGTCCTTCGTGTCTTCGTGGTGCACTCTTTCTTTCGTCCTTCAGCCTCGCCGATCAAGCCCGCGTTCAGTTCCTCACCTGACTCCACGCCGCCTGCGCATTCGGCGGGAGCTTGTCCATGTGCTTGAGGAACAGCGCCAGGGTCCAGATCTGCGTATCGCTCAGCGAGCCCTTCCACGACGGCATGCCGCTCAGGCGGATGCCGTGCTTTATTTTCCAGTAGGAAAGACCTTCGGCATCGTCCTCGACGCCGTCGGTCGCCAGCTGCGGCGGCTTCGGATACAGCCCCTTGGCCACCGGAGACGCGGACGCGTCGCCGGCCGCCGTGCCGTGGCAGATGGCGCAGTGTTCGCCGTACAGCTTTACGCCCTCGGTCAGGTGTTCATCGCTCAGCGCGACCGGATTGGCGATCTTGGGGGCCTCGCGGCTGACGGTCGCGCTCAGTGACGTTCCGGCCGCCCACAGCTCCAGGCCGCCGGGCGTGGCATCGGCATTGGCGGGGATCAGCCCGCTTTGGATCGCCACGAAGCCTCCGACCAGCGCCAGCAGGGCCGATGCAGCGACGCCCAGGATGAAACCACGCATCATTTCAGTCTCCTGCAAAACCTACCGCGACGCGGCGTGATCCTTGAGCACGCCCAGCGGCGCGATCGCCAATACTTCCTCATGAGTGGCCTCAAGCACGATCAGCGGCGCGGCGCCGGCGTCGAGGGCTTCCTTCCAGCGCGGCGCGCACAGGCACCAGCGGTCGCCCGCCCGCAGCCCGGAAAATCCGTACTCCGGCCGCGGCGTCGAAAGGTCGTTGCCGGCGCTCATCGAGAATTTCAGGAAGGCGTCGGTCATAACCGCGCAGACGGTATGCTGCCCGATGTCCTCTGGCCCCGTCTCGCAGCAGCCATTGCGGTAGAAGCCGGTCAGCGGCTCGAGGGAGCAGGGGACCAGCTCGCCGCCCAGCACATTGCGCGCGTCCTTATCGTAGCGGATCGTCATGCGCCCCGTTATGACCCGTTCTCGAGCCGCCGTCACGAAAGCTTGCAACGATGAACCTGAATTCGCGCCCGCGCCGCGGCGCCCTCTATATGCCGGCCTCCAATCCCCGCGCCGTGGACAAGGCGCGCGGCCTGCCCTGCGACGTGGTCATTCTCGATCTGGAGGATGCCGTGCTGCCCGAGGCCAAGGTCGACGCCCGGTCCGCCGCCGTCGCCGCGCTTGCCGCCGGTGGCTTTGGCCAGCGCGAGATGGTCATCCGCGTCAATGCCCTGTCGACGCCGTGGGGCCAGGACGACCTCGCCGCCGCGGCCACGGCCGGCCCCGACGCCGTGCTGGTCCCGAAGATTTCCGGCCCGGACGATATCGCCGCCTGCGAACGGGCGCTCGCCGGCGCGCCGCCCGCCACGCGCATCTGGGCGATGATCGAGACCGGCGCGGCGATCTTTCACCTGGAGGCCATTGCCGCGATGGCCGCCTCGACCCGGCTGGCCGGCTTCGTCATGGGCATCAACGATCTCGCCAAGGAGATGGGCGCCCGCATGCCCCCCGACCGTGGCCCGTTCGTCGTCGCCCTCTCGCTGTCGGTGATGGCCGCCCGCATGCATGGGCTGGTCATTCTCGACGGCGTGCACAATGAGATCGAAGACCTCGCGCTGCTCGAGACCGTCTGCCGTCAGGGCGTCGAGTTCGGCTTCGACGGCAAGACGCTGATCCATCCCAGCCACCTGGAGATCTGCAACCGCGTTTTCACCCCCGCCGAGGCGGATGTCGCCTGGGCCCGGGCCGTGATCGCCGCCTTCGCCGACCCCGCCAACGCCGGCAAGGGCGCCCTGCGCGTGCAGGGTCGTCTCGCCGAACTGCTGCACCGCGACCAGTCGATCCGCCTCGTCGCCATCGCCGACGCCATCACGGCGCTAGAGGCAGGCTGAGTCCAGCCCATGCTCGCCGCGATCCTCGCCGCCGGCGTCCTCGCCACCGCGGACGCCGATGTGGGCAATCGCATCCAGGCCGCGCGCCAGTCCGAACAGGCCCTGCAAGGCCCTCTCGACGGCGCCTGGACCCTCCGCGATACCGGCGGCCGCCGCCTCTTCGATCTGCAGCTCATCGACACCGGCGAAACTATCGGCGGCGCCTGGCGCGACCCCGCCCAGCGCCTTGGCCCCCTCACCGACCTCCGCCGCACCGGAGTCACCCTTCATTTCACCATCACCGAGACGCCCGATCCTCCCCTCCACATCGACCTGACAAAATCTCTGCAAGGCCAATGGCGCGGCCGCCTCAAATCCGGCCCCACCGCCAAACCGGTCGTCATGCGTCGAAACTAAATTCTCCTTCCCCTGAACGGGAGCGAGGCCGCCAGTGGAAAGCAGTGCAGATCGTCGAAAACTGCACTATACCGCGCCAGGAGCCCTATCTGGAGAAATGACCATGGCGGCGGTCCGTGCGAAGGTGGTTGAAGGCGGGCGTATCCTCGTGCCGGCGGCGATACGGCGCGCCATGAAGCTGCAGAAGGGTGATACCGTGCTGCTTGAGCTGCATGGCGACGAGTTGCGAGTGCGCTCGGCGGCTTCGGCGTTGCAGCGACTGCAGGCCTCGGTACGCGACGTCGTCCCGCGCGATGTCTCCCTGGTGGACGAACTGATCGCCGATCGGCGGGCGGAAGCGGCGCGTGAGTAAACAGCCCTATGTGCTGGACGCTTCGGCCCTCCTCGCCCTGCTCAATCGGGAGCCCGGCGCGGACAGGGTCGCGGCGGTGATGGCGGGCGCGAGGATCAGCGCCGTCAATCTCATCGAAGTCATCTCGAAATTGATCGACAAGGAACTGGACGGCCCGACCGTGGTCGCCGGCCTTTCGGAACTGGACATTGTCGTCGTGGACATGGACCGGCCCCAGGCGGAGCGCGCGGGCCTGTTACGCCGCGAGACCCGCGCCATTGGCCTGTCCCTGGGCGACCGCGCCTGTCTGGCGCTCGCCCAGGAATCAGGGTCGATCGCTCTGACAGGCGACCGCGCCTGGGCGGCGTTGACCCTGGGCATCGAGGTTGAGCTCATTCGGTAGTTGCCGGTCGGCCAATGGTGCGGCTGCCTCAAATCCGCCCCTGACCTCATTCCTTCGGCAACAACGCGTCGTCGATTTCGTTGGCGCGCACGGAGGCCGGGCGGCTCGAGATGCGCTCCCAGTAACTCAGGAACGCGGGGCGCTTCTCCAGCGAGCCGAACCGCAGGCCGAATCC
>JANXTX010000090.1 GCA_025352165.1 Caulobacteraceae bacterium
GCGCCAGATCTACCCATCCCTTTCTCCTTCGTTTCCTTCGTGAACTTCGTGGTTGAACCTACCTTTCTTCCCATTCCTTGCTGACAGAACGCGATCTCTCGATAGCTCATCGGATTTCGCTTCCAAGACCTGGCCGCTGGCGCAATGCCAAGATTCCAACTATGGAACGGACCATGAACCTTCTTCTCCTCGCCCTTTTTGTCGCCGCCTCCCTGGGTGCGCTCGCCGCGGTCGTCTGGGCGATGAACGAGCGGGCCAGGGCGGCGCGCGTGGAGGAACGTGCGCGTTTGCTGGAGGTTCAGTCTGGGGCCAATACCGAGATCCTCAAGGCCCAGGCGGCGATGTCGGCCAACGCCGTCGCCGACGAGCTGGTCAAACGGGCCACCGAGACCTTCAAGGCGCAGGACACACTCGCACAGGCCAAGCTGGAGGCGCAGCTCAAGCCCGTCGCCGACACGCTGGCGAAGTTTCAGCTTCAGGTCGAGGCGGCGGAGAAGGCGCGGGCCGAGACCAGCGGCGGCCTGAAGGCGCAGATCGAGCAACTGCTGGCGGCGTCGACAGCGACCCAGGAAGAGGCGCGCAAGCTGTCGGCGGCGCTGCGGCGCGGCGCCGGCGTGCAGGGGCGCTGGGGCGAGCAGATGCTGCGCAATGTGCTGGAGATGGCCGGCCTGCGCGCGCATTTCGACTTTGAGGAGCAGATGCACGTCGATGCCGAAGGCTCGGCGCATCGCCCGGACGTGGTCGTCAAGCTGCCGGGCGGCGGCGTGTTCGTGATCGACGCCAAGTGCTCGCTGACCGCCTTCCTCGAGGGGCAGGACGCCACCGACGACGTGGTTCGCGAGGCGGCATTCGTGCGCCACGCGCAGAGCCTGCGGAGCCACATGCAGGGGCTTTCGGCGCGCGCCTATTGGGACAAGCTCGACAGCTCGCCGGACTTCGTCGCGATGTTCGTGCCCGGCGACGGCTTCCTGGCGGCGGCGCTCGATCGCATGCCCGACCTGATGAACCTCGGCATGGAGCGGCGGGTGATCCTGACCACGCCGACCACCCTGTTCGCGCTGTGCAAGGTCGTCGCCTATGGCTGGCGGGTCGAGAAGCAGGCCGCCAATGCCGCCGAGGTCGCGGCGCTGGGACGCGAACTCTACAAACGCCTCGCCACCATGGGCGATCACGCCCAGAGGGTCGGCAAATCGCTGGAGACAGCGGTCGGCGCCTACAACCGCTTCGTCGGTTCCCTGGAGGCCCAGGTGCTGACGCAGGCGCGACGGTTCGAGGATCTGCAGGTCGACCACGAAGGCAAGGCGATCGAGGTGCTGGCCCCCGTCGAGACCGGCGTGCGGGAACTGGTCAAACTCGCGCCAGTCTTGACGGTGGAAGAGGCGGCGCCTAACTCGACGTCATGACGATCCGCCGCATTCTCACCGTCGACGCCGACATGGCCACGCTGAAAGAGGTCTCCAAGCCTGTCGAGGCGGTGGATGACGACCTGCGCGCGCTGATGGATGACATGCTGGAGACGATGTACGACGCCCCCGGCATCGGCCTGGCGGCGATCCAGGTCGGAGTCGCCAGGCGCGTAATCGTGATGGACATTTCCCGCGGCGAGGACGCGCCGCGCGAGCCTCGCTATTTCGTCAATCCCGAAATCCTCTGGGCGTCCGAAGAGACCGCTCCGTACGAAGAAGGTTGCCTGTCGGTGCCCGACATCTTCGACGAGGTCGAGCGACCGGCCAAGGTGCGCCTGCGCTATCTGAACTATCAGGGCGAAACCATCGAGGAGGATGCCGAGGACCTCTATGCGGTCTGCATCCAGCATGAGATGGATCACCTCAACGGCGTCCTGTTCATCGACCACCTCTCGCGCCTGAAGCGCACCCGCGCTGTCGCCAAGGTCAAGAAAGCCGCCCGCGTAGACGCCTGACGCTTTGCGCGCGCGCGACGCGCCGCTAAACCCTTTCACCATGCGTATCGCCTTTCTCGGCACGCCGGACTTTTCCGTGCCCTCCCTCGCCGCCCTGGTGGACGACGGCCACGAGATCGCCTGCGTCTACTCGCAGCCGCCGGCGCCGCGAGGCCGGGGCCAGGCGCCGCGTCCCTCTCCGGTGCAGGCCTTCGCTGAATCTCATGGGTTGTCCGTGCGGGCGCCGGTATCGCTTCGTGAGCCGGACGCCATCGAGGCGTTTCGGGCGTTGAACCTCGATGCGGCGGTGGTCGTGGCGTTCGGCCAGATTCTGACCAGCGACATTCTGGATGCCCCGCGATTGGGCTGCTTCAACCTTCACGCATCCCTGCTGCCGCGCTGGCGTGGCGCGGCGCCGATCCAGCGGTCGATCATGGCCGGTGATGCCGTGACGGGGGCGCAAGTGATGCGGATGACGCCGGGTCTCGACGAGGGTCCGGTGCTTGGGTCGGTCACCCTGCGCATCGATGCGCTCGAAACCGCCGGAACGCTGCATGATCGGCTGGCGACGGCCGGCGCTGAACTGCTGGCCCGGATCATGCGGTCGGTGGCGGACGGAACAGCGGTCGAAATCCCTCAGTCCGAGGAAGGCGCGACCTACGCCAAGAAGATCAAACCAACCGAGGCGCACATTCGCTGGGACCGCCCCGGCCGCAGGGTCGACCGGCGGATTCGCGGCCTCTCGCCCTTCCCGGGGGCTTGGTTCACCATCGACTCCGATCGCGGCCCGGTGCGCATCAAGGCGCTGCTGTCGTGCGTCGAGGACGCCGATGGCGAGGCGGGCGTTACGCTCGACGACCGTTTCCTGGTGGCCTGCGGCGGCGGCGCGGTGCGCCTGTTACGTGTCCAGCGTGAGGGGCGCGCGCCGCAGGATGTTGACGTCTTCCTGCGCGGCTTTCCGATCCCCGCCGGCGCCCGGCTCGGGTAATGCCCCGCTATCGATTGACGATCGAGTATGACGGCGGCGCCTATTGCGGCTTTCAGGCGCAGGCGAACCTGCCGACCATCCAGGCCTCGATCGAGGCGGCGATCCTTGCCTTCACAGGCGAAACCATTCGAATCCAGGCGGCCGGCCGCACCGACACCGGCGTCCATGCCTTGGG
>JANXTX010000095.1 GCA_025352165.1 Caulobacteraceae bacterium
CGAACGGCGCGACGAGATCATCGAGGATGGGTTGGGTCACGGCGGGGATATAGGCGCCGCCCGTGACATTTTCACCCCATCATCGCGGTCCCGATGCGGGACGACAGGATTGCAGACGGGCCTTGGTCAAAACGCCTTGGGCAGTCCCGCATCCTTCAGGACCGCATTTGCAGTGTGGCTACGTCTGGCGCGAGGAACTGTGAACGTGCGCTGCGTTATCGGGCTGAACCAGATCTCGTGGCTTCCCTTGCCCGACCGGACGAATTGGCATCCGGCGTCACGCAACAGTCGCGTCAGGTCTCAATAATATTCATCGACCAGCTACGCGACCGCCAGTTCCAGCGCGGCGGTCGCCGGGCCGCGCAACATATCTGGTGAATAGCCCGGCACGTTGGCCTCAAGCATCTGAGGCGCGAGTTCCTCCGCAATCGCAATGAAATCGTGGAGTGTTTCTGCCTCGATATTGAGCCCAGGGACGTTGGTTTCGGAGAAATAGACTCCGGCGTCGCTGTCCCAAAGCGCTTTGACATAGTAGTTTGTCATGCCATTCCTCGCACAGGGCGGGCTTGCGCCAGCGCTATCTGTCGCTGGACGCGTTGTGGATGTCAAACACCTATGTCGATCACCCCAACGCGCCGAAGCACCAGGCCAGGATCGATTTCTGGATGTGGATGCGGTTTTCCGCTTCGTCCCAGACCAGCGACTGCGGGCCGTCGATCACACCGCCGGTGACTTCCTCGCCGCGGTGGGCCGGCAGGCAGTGCAAGAATACCGCGTCCGGCGCGGCGGTCGCCATCAGCGCCTCGTCGACCGTGAACGGTGCGAACGCCTCGACCCGCTCCTCATAGTCCGCATCGCCCATCGACACCCAGCCGTCGGCGATCACGCAGTCGGCGCCCTCTGCCGCGGCATACATGTCCTCACTGACCTGGATCAGGCCCGGCCCCTTGGCCAGGTCCGCCGGGGCGGGCCAGTAGCGCTGCGGCCCGGCGATCACCAGTTTGAAGCCGAATTTGGCGGCCGCATGGATGAAGCTGGCGCAGACATTGTTGCCGTCGCCGACCCAGGCAAAAGTCTTGCCGGCGACCGGGCCGCGATGTTCCTCATAGGTCATCAGGTCGGCCATGATCTGGCAGGGATGGCTCTTGTCGGTCAGGCCGTTGATCACCGGCACGGTGGCTGCATCCGCGAAGGCCTCGACAGCGGCGTGGCTGACGGCGCGGATCATCACCGCGTCGACCATGCGCGAGAGCACGCGGGCGGTGTCCTCGATGGTCTCGCCGCGGCCCAGCTGCATGTCGGTCGCCGTGGCGATGACGCTGTCGCCGCCCAACTGACGAATGGCGGCGTCGAACGAGAACCGCGTCCGCGTCGAGTTCCTCTGGAAGATCATCGCCAGCGTGCGGTCGACGCCCAGCGCGTCGGCGTCGACCCTGGCTTTCGGCCAGCCGGCGCGCGCCGCCTTGCGCGTCTTGGCGTCCTCCAGGATCAGCCGCAGCGTCGCCGCGTCCATCCGCCAGAGGTCGAGGAAGTGCCTGGGCGCGGTCATGTTGCTGCAGCCTTCGCCCTGACAGCTTCGCACGCTTGCTCAAGCTTGGCGAGCGCTTCGCTGGCCTCTTCCGTGGTCATCACCAGCGGCGGCAGCAGCCGCACGCAGTTGTCTCCGCCACCGGCCACCAGCAGGTGCTGGTCGCGCGCCAGGGCCATGAACTCGCGGTTGTTGGGGATCAGCTTGACGCCGATCAGCAGGCCCTTGCCGCGGATGTCGGCGATCACGTCGGGATAACGGTCCTGCAGGCCCTTCAGCCCCTGGGTGAAGAAACCGGCCAGATCGCGGACATGCTGCAGCGTTTCCGGTCTGCTGATCTCATCGAACGCCGCGATGCCGACCGCCATCGCCAGCGGATTGCCGCCATAGGTCGAACCGTGCGAGCCGACCGTCATCCCCGCCGCCGCGTGCGCGGTTGCCAGGCAGGCGCCGACCGGAAAGCCGCCTCCAAGCGCCTTGGCCACACACATGATGTCCGGCGTCGCGTCGGGCGCCCATTCGTGGGCGAACAGCTTGCCGGTGCGTCCCATGCCACACTGGATCTCGTCATAGATCAGCAGGACGCCGCGCTCGTCGCACAGCTTGCGAAGCTGCGTGAGGCAGGTTTCGGGAACGGCGCGCGCGCCGCCCTCGCCCTGCACGGGCTCGATGATGATCGCCGCGGTAGTCGGACCGACGGCGGCGTCGAGCGCCTCCATGTCGCCGAACGGCAGTTGCACATAGCCGGGCAGGGCCGGGCCGAAGCCCTCGGTATAGTGCGGGTTACCGGCGGCATGGACCGCCGCATAGCTGCGTCCGTGGAACGCGCCCTCAAAGCCGATCACGTCGATGCGCTCGGGGTTGCCGTTGGCCCAATGGAACTTGCGGGCCATCTTCAGCGCACACTCCACCGCCTCGGTGCCCGAGTTGGTGAAGAACACCACGTCGGCGAATGTCGAAGCCGTCAGACGCCCGGCCAGCGCTTCCTGGCCTGGAATGCGAAAGATGTTGGAGACGTGCCAGAGCTTCTCGGCCTGGTCTTCCAGCGCCTTGACCAGCTTGGGGTGCGCATGCCCGAGACCCGTGGTGGCGATGCCCGCCAAGCAGTCCAGATACGCCTCGCCCTCCGCCGTATACAGCCGCGCGCCTCGGCCTCGCTCGAACGCCAGCGGGGCGCGGCTATAGACGCCCAGGAGGTGATCGGCGGGTACGGCGGGGTGTTCGGCGAGGGTCATGGTTGGCTTCCCAAAGCGGAACGTCCCCGCGCTGGAAACGCAGGGACGGGAAGCGCCGCGTTTTCGCGGTAAGGGGGGCTTCTGTCAACGATGTCGTGTTCACATCATCCAGGGGCAATGGCGGAGGTGGATTTGCACGCAGGGCCGGCGCGCGGCCCTTGCCCCCTCCACCCCTCCGGGGTCCCCCTCCCCATGCAAGGGCATGGAGGAGGATTGCCAACCAAATAAATCCTCCCCCGTTTCTTTACGGGGGAGGGGGACCGCGAAGCGGTGGAGGGGGCAAGTGAGCAACGAACCGTTCAATTGGACGCAGCCGCGCCCCCCCGAAAGCTCACCGCGTCGTCGACCCGCCATCCACCGTCATCACCGACCCCGTCATATAGCTCGCCGCGTCCGACAGCATGAACACCGCGGCCTCGGCCAGTTCCTCGACGCGCCCAAAGCGTTTCATCGGCACGCCCTGCGCGGCGGCGGGTTCACCGCCGGGCACGCGGGCGACGAAGCGGGCGGACATCTCGGTGGTCGTGCCGCCGGGGCACAGGCAGTTCACCCGTATGCCGGTCTCGGCGAAATCGAGCGCGGCAGACTTGGTCAGGCCGACGACCGCGTGCTTGCTTGCCGTGTAGGCGGACGACATCGGAAAGCCGACGAGGCCGGCGATCGAAGAGGTGTTGACGATCGAGCCGAAGCCCTGCGCCCGCATTATGCGGGTCTCGTGCCGCATGCACAGCCAGGTTCCCCGCACATTGATGTTCATCACCCGGTCGAATTCCGCGATCGCCAGGTCGGGAAGTGGCGCCGGGTCGCCCTCCGTCCCGGCATTGTTCAGCGCCGCGTCCAGCCGATCTTGCCGCGCCTGGATGGCGGCGAACAAGGCGTCGATGCTGGCTTCATCGCCGATATCGACGGGGTGGAACCAGGCGGACCCGCCGGCGGCGGTGATCGCGTCAACCGTCTCCTGGCCTCTCGCCGCGCGGCGCGCCGCGACGATCACGCTCGCGCCTTCGCGGCCAAGCTGGATCGCCGACGCCTGGCCGATGCCGGAGCTGGCGCCGATCACCAGGACGGTTTTGCCGGCAAAGCGCCGGCCGGAGTCGACACTCATTGTCCGGCCCGGGGACCGACGTCCTTCGCCTCAACGTGGCCGATGACGCTATAGGAATGATCGCCGGGGTCGCGCGCCCAGGGTACGGTGGCCGCCTCCGGATTGTTGGGTGCGATAAGCGGTGGGTCGGCGAAGTCGGCCGAGGTCAGGCGCACCGGCTCGACGCGGCTGACATCCATCAGCGAGGATCGATGACGGATCGCCCAGACGTCGTCGATGCGCTCGAACCGGTCGATGTACCGTCCGCCGGCGATGATGTCATAGGTCTCCTCGCCCCGCGGAACCCGCAGCACCAGCGACCAATAGGTCTCGACCCCGGCGCGATCATTTTCCAGGTCCAGATCGATAAGGATATTGCTGACCACATGCCGCGTCGCCGTCATCGCCGCATGCATCGGCCACAGCCATTCGACGAAGCCCTCGACCGGACCCTTGTAGAGCGGGGCGTGGTTGTCCGTGCCGCCGGGATGCCAGCAGGATAGCGTGATCTCCCGGTCCATGCGGTCCATGCCCCGGCAATAGCGGTGGATTACCTCGGTGATCGCCTGTTTGGCCGCCAACTCTTCCAGGCTCGGTGTCTTCACGCCCATGTCAGGCTCCCTCGGGGGCGAACGCGGCGGCGTTCAGGTCCTATTTTGTCTTTCATCGGCGTCTTTCGGCCGAAAAGGGCCTCGGCCCCGCTTCCAGAGCGCGCTGGACGGCCTGCGGGTCGCCGGCGATCGCCCGCAGATAGGCGCGCGCCGGCTGATCGGGTTCGGCCCGGCCCTGTTCCCAGTCTCGTAGCGTGCCGACGGGAATATGATAGCGGGCCGCGAACGCTTCCTGGGTCAGCCCCAGCGCCCGGCGGATGACCTTGGCGCGCGAGACGGGCTTCATGCGGGCAAGTTGTTCGTCGGTCAGCGGCTGCGCGTCAGGGTCGGCCAAAGCGGCGGCCATGACCTCATCGTCGGTCATGGCGTCGAGACGCGCCCAATCCATCCGATCGCCCGATGGCGTGGTCGAGCCGTCGGGCAGGATCTCGGCATAGGAGCCATCACTCAATCGTCTGGTTCTGATAGTAGCCATGCTCTTCTCGTTTGCTTGCCTTGCGGGCCGATGATGCGGATTCCAGCGTCTCGCTCCGTGTAGACGACCGCCAAAAGGCGACTATTGGCCATGCCGACGACGACGAAACGGTCCTCGTCGTATCCCTCGCGGGAATCCTGCTCGTCGACCGAGAAGACATCCTGAAAGACCAGTCGCGCCGCTTCGAAACTCACGCCGTGTTTTCGGAGATTGGCGTTCGCCTTGGCGTCATCCCATTCGAATGCCAAATCCGCCATGGAAATACGGGATAACCGTATATGAGGCAACTGTCGAGGGGTACGGATGTGAGAACGAGGAGCGGGCGCCGCGCGCGTTCGAGCCTCTGTTCTCGAAGACGTCACGGGGTGTCTGCGATCGCCACGCGAGCCGCGTCGCCGACTTGCGCGGCGCCATTTCGCACTACGGTTTTGATTCGATGGGATGTCCGCTTTATGGACGAAGCTCAATCGTGAGAATCGACCCGATGCAGACATACATTTTTCCTGCTAAACGGCCCCGTGCCGACGCTGTATCTAACATGTGGCCTCCCAGGCTCAGGCAAGACGACACTCGCGAAGCAGCTCGAAGAAGAGCTGCCCGCGCTTCGCCTGACGGCCGACGAGTGGCTGCACGAACTCTACCCAGACATTTCCACGCCGGAGGCCGAACTGGGGCCATTCCGGGGGAGAGTTGAACGCATTCAATGGCCAATCGCGGTGCGCGCTCTGAAGCTTGGGTGCAACGTGGTGCTCGACTGGGGTGTCTGGGGGAAGGAAGAGCGCGATCTCTACCGAGCCGCAGCCCGCGAGATCGGGGCGAGGGTAGTCTTGTGCGTCCTCGATCCGCCGATTGGCGAACTTTGGAGACGACTTTCGCGACGGAACGAGGATCGCCCCTTCGGCGCCTTCGAGAGTACCCCTCCGGTAGGGGCCGTCTTGCGGGCTGTCGGCGTGGCGAGGAGTTTGTGCGCCTAAGCTGACCTTAAGAGCACAGATAGGCGCGCCGCCATGGCTTTTGCGACTTTATTGACTGGACCGGAGCGTCGTCGGCGA
>JANXTX010000097.1 GCA_025352165.1 Caulobacteraceae bacterium
GGGCCCCCCCGGCCCCGCCGGCGATCCTTCCGGTGTTGAACACGTCGCCGCCCGACGTCAGAGCAACACCCGCGCCGCCTGCGGCGCCTGGAGTGCGGTAGCTATAGATCCCTACGTCACCGCCAGCGGCGCCGGTGATCCTGCCTGTGTTGGACACGTAGCCTCCCGACGCCAGCGCCACACCCGCTCCGCCCGCTCCGCCCGGGCCGCCGCCGCGATCACCGTAATGCCCTCCAGCGCCGCCGACACCGCCGGTGATCGTTCCAACGCTAGACACGTCGCCTCCCGACACGAGAGCAATACCCGCACCGCCCGCACCACCCCCGCCGCCGGCGACAAAGTAGCTATTGCCCCCTGAACCGCCCGCGCCGCCGGTAATCTGCCCCATGGCGGACACACTTCCGCCAGCGACAAGTTCAACACCCGCGCCGCCCGCGCCACCGTTGCCGCCCCAATAGAAACCTTGACCTGGGTCGCTGGCGGAACTGCCAGCGCCGCCGGACCCGCCGATGATCGTCAGCATGTCGGAGACGATTCCAGCTTCGCGCAGCAGAACACCCGCGCCGCCCGCCCCGCCTCCGCCGCCCGATCCATCCGCGAGACCGCCATCGCCGCCTGCGCCGCCGGTGATCTTTCCGGCGTTCGACACTTTGCCTCCCGAGGCCAGATAAATACCCGCACCGCCGCCGCCGCCCAATCCGGCCTGGAAACCTCCGCCGCCTGAACCGCCACGGCCGCCGGTGATCTTCCCGGTGACGGAAACCTTTCCCTCCATGGCCAGAGAAACACCCGCGCCGCCCGCGCCGCCCACCCCGAGGCCGCTGTGGCTATAGCTGCGCTGGTAGCCGTAGCCGCCTGAACCGCCGCGTCCGCCTCTGATCGTACCCGCGTCGGAGACGCTTCCTCCCGCGCTCAGCCGGACACCCGCGCCACCCGCGCCGCCGGCGCCGCCCGAGCCGAAGTAACCGGCGTCGCCGCCGGAGCCGCCGACGCCGCCGACGATCTTTCCGGTGTTGGAAACGCCCCCCGTGGAGGCCTGATTGACACCTGCGCCACCCGCGCCGCCCGCGCCGCCCGCGACATAGTAGCCAGATTCGGACTCGCCATCGCCGCCGTTACCACCGCCGCCACCGCTGATCGTTCCGGTGTTGGAAACGCCTCCCTCGAAGGCTTGGTAGACACCCGCACCGCCTGCGCCGCCTGCGCCGCCGGCGCCGCCCGCGCCGCCCGTGCCGTAGAAGCCACGTTGGTAACCGCCATCGCCGCCTGAACCGCCACCGCCGCCGCTGATCGTTCCGGTGTTGGAAGCGTCTCCCTTGAAGGCTTGGTAGAGACCCGCGCCGCCGGCACCGCCGGTACCGCCCGCGCCGCCCGCGCCGTACTGGCCCTGGCCGACTGAACCGCCATTGCCTCCGGAGCCGCCGAAGCCGCCGACGATCGTGCCGGTATTGTAGACGTCTCCTATGGAGGCTTGGTAGACACCCGCTCCTCCCGCACCGCCGGCGCTGCCGGGGTGCTCGGGGCGGCCTTTCCCGCCTTTCCTGCCCTGGCCGCCGGAAATGAGGCCCGCGTTGGCGACGGTCGCCTGATATGGCGTCGTTAAACCTGCCCCTCCTGCGCCGCCCGAGGTGTGTGGGCCGTTGAAAGCCCCCTGGGCGCCCGAGACTATCCCTGTCGCGGTAACCGACCCTGTTTCGTACGTCGCCGATAGGATGTAGCCGCTCGTATAGGTGCCGCTGATGATCTTCGTCGTCATGCGCCGCTTCCCTTACGTCCAGCGGGATCGCAGATCACGGGCCGCTCCCGGTAGTCCAAGTGCGATAGAAAGCTACCATTGGGAATAATCTAGCGCGCGTCAATCGGCGCCGGGCCTGGCATCAACCGTAGTCAACAGCAGCAGCCCACCGATTGTGTTGAAAAACTCGCCAGACCGGTTCTCAGGGCCGAAAACTGGCAATTTCGCAACTATTTCTGGTCATGAACCCGGAAAATATTCTACCAATATCACTAAAATCAGTGGGAATTATCCGTGCCGAAAGCGACGCGGGAGTTTTTCAACACAAATCACCCTCGACTGCCCTGCCCGATGTCCGTTTGCAGGCAACGCCAGTCTGCCCTTCCGCAAACCGCATGGATGACCGTCGGCGGGCTCCAGATGCCAGGATCACACCCCTAGGGCGCGGCCTTCACCACCTCGCCGCCCTTGATCACCCCCGCTACCCGCGTCAGCACATTGACATCCTTCAGCGGGTCGCCTTGCACGGCGATCAGATCGCCAAAATGACCTGGACTGATCGAGCCGACATCGCCGGGACGTTCCAGCAACGCGGCCGCCTCGGTGGTCGCTGACTGGATCGCCTGCATCGGCGTCATCCCGTAGCGGACCATGTAGGCGAACTGCCGCGCGCCCAGTCCTTGCGGATACACCCCGGCGTCGGTGCCGAAGGTCAGTTTCACCCCGGCCTTGACCGTCTTGGCGAAGCCATCGCGCTGCGCCTGCGTCGTATCGCGGTTCTTGCGCAGGTACTCGGCCGGCCAGCCGTCCTTGACGCCCTGATCGTTGATCCAGTCGCCGTCATAGATGTCCATGTCGAGCCAAACGCCGTTGGCCTTGGCCATGGCGATGCCCTCGTCGTCGATCAGCGAGGCGTGTTCCACCGAACGCACGCCGGCGCGGATCGCCGCCTTGATGCCTTCGGTCCCGTGCGCGTGGGCGATGCAATAGCTGCCGTGCGCCTTGGCCTCGTCGCATGCCGCCTTCATTTCCTCGGGGCTCAGTTCGAGCTGGCCCGGCTCGCTGCCCATCGCCAGCACCGCGTCGGTGGCGATCAGCTTGATGAAGTCCGCGCCGTGCTGGAACAGGTATCGCACCTTTTCGCGCGCGTCGGTGGCGTCGCGCACTTCGCCCAGTTTCATGTCGGACGGAATCATCACGTCTGGTGAGGCTCCCGTCACCGCCCCGCCGCCGCCGGGCACGGTGATGTAGGCGCCGGCGACTACCATTCGCGGTCCGACTACCTCGCCGGCGTTGATGGCGTCGCGCAACGCGACATCGGTCAGGCCGCGATAGACGCCGACATCGCGCACGGTGGTGAACCCGGCGTTGAGCATCACCCGCGCGGTCTCAGCCGCCTTGTAGGCGGTCTCGACAGCGCTGTGCTTGAGCGGTTCGGCGGGATCATTGGTCTCGGCATAACCGTCAGACACGTGAGTGTGCATGTCGATCAGACCTGGCAGCACCGTATAGCCAGTCCAGTCGACCGCGCGGCCGGCGTTGGCCGCGGGCGCTTTCCAGGCGGCCACCTCGGTAATCCGGCCATCGACGATAGTGATGCGCTGGTCGTTGCGCGTTACGCCCTGTTCGGGATCGATCAGCCGACCGGCATGCACGAACACCGTCTCGGCTTGAGACACTGACGTCAGGAGACACAGGGTGAGGCAGGCAGCGGCGAATTTCATCGGCGGGCATCCGGTCTATCGGCGAGTCGATGGAACCTTAGTACCCCTCCGGTAGGGGCCGTCTTGCGGGCTGTCGGCGTGGCGAGGAGTTTGTGCGCCTAAGCTGACCTTAAGAGCACAGATAGGCGCGCCGCCATGGCTTTTGCGACTTTATTGACTGGACCGGAGCGTCGTCGGCGA
>JANXTX010000103.1 GCA_025352165.1 Caulobacteraceae bacterium
GCTCAACGACCGATTGGATGGGGGCGACACGGTAGAACTTCCGATGTCACGCCAGGATATGGCCGACTATCTTGGGCTGACCATCGAAACAGTCTCCCGCACACTCACACATCTTGAGTCCGATGGGATGATCACCTTGAAATGCTGCCGTTCCATCAAGCTTTGCGACCCCCGGGGACTCCGTCGCCTCTGCGACTAGGCGCCTTGGGGCCTTTCTCGAGAACTAGGGAGAATAAGACCATGCAAAGTCGCCGGAAGTTGAACTCTGGGTGCCGGCGTCGGCTGACGAGCGCGTCCATTTTCGCGCTCACCATGCTGAGCCTCACAGCGACGCGGGCGTTGGCGGTTCCCGCTTTCGCCGTTCAGACCGGACAGCCATGCGAGGCCTGTCATGTTGGCGGCTTCGGGCCGCAACTGACCGTGTACGGCCGCGACTTCAAAATGCACGGCTACACCGCGCGGTCAGACAAATTCAATGTACCACTTTCGGCGATGATGGTCGCCTCCTACGTCCATACGGCGCAAGACCAAAACCCACCAGCGGACCCTCATTTCGGGGCTAACGACAATTGGGCGGTTGATCAGGTCAGCCTTTTCCTGGCGGGTGGAATCGGATCGCATTTCGGCGGGTTCGTCCAAAATACCTACGACGGTATCGGCCGGACGTTCTCGTGGGACAACCTTGATCTGAGAGCCATCACGACGACGACGATTGGCGGCAACGACGTATTGCTGGGCCTCGACTTCAACAACTCGCCCACGGTCCAGGATACCTGGAACACTCTGGCGGCATGGGGTTACCCTTATACGGGGTCGGCGCTCGCACCCGGACCGGCGGCGGGGCCGATGATTGGCAATTTCGCCCAAAACACGCTGGGTCTGACTGCCTATGCCCTTGTCAATAAAGAAATCTACATCGAGGCTGGCGCCTATGGTTCTCCGGGCACGAACTTTCTGAGGCGCCTTGGCGCGGACCCCTATAGTCCCGGAAACATACACGGACTCGCACCCTATGTCCGCGTCGCGTACCAGAAGAACTATGGTGACTGGAACTATCAGGCCGGCGCCTTCCTCATGTCCGCCCGCCTTTTTCCAGGGAGAGATAACAGCACCGGCACGTCTGACAGATACACAGATGTGGGGTTTGATGCGTCCTATCAGCGTAATCTGCCGCAAAAGAGCACGCTCACAGTGAACATGCGATACACGCATGAGGATCAAAAATTGAGCGCTTCCCAGATTCTTGGAGCCGCACAGTTTGCTTCCAACTCGCTTGATGATCTGAGATTTGACACTTCCTATTATTGGAAAGGGAAGGTCGGCGGGACATTCGGATTTTTCCACACCTGGGGTTCGCAGGACCCGATCCTTTATGGTGGAAATCGGACTATGAATCCCGATAGCACCGGCCTCATGTTCCAGGTCGATGGTACGCCGTTTGGCGCAGCCGGGTCGCCTTTTGGGCCCAGATTTAATATGCGCGTCGGAATCCAGTACACGTTGTTCACCCAGTTCAATGGAGCTTCCAACAACTGGGATGGCGTTGGACACAATGCCTCAGATAACAACACGGTACGCATCTTCAGCTGGCTGGCCTATTAGCAGGAGTATCGTCCTCAGTATGCCCAACGTCGGGGCTCAAGAGCGGCGGGTTGGCCGGGCAGTCCCGGTCGACTCGCCTGGATGCGGAGCGTGAACTTAACTCCCGATAAAGGGGAACTTGCTGATCCAGTAACACCCAGCCCCCTTTGCTGCAGTGCGCTCCCGCCCTAGATTGCGCTCAAATGACGGAGGCGCAGGCCATGGCATCACCATTTGACGGGTATGAGGTGGAGCAGGCATTGCGTCCCGCGGCTGAAGGCTTGGCGTTCGACCTGGACGTGGCTCTGGATTCCCTGGTGGTTTTGCATGCTCGCGTGCCGGCGGACGCGTTCAGCGCCGAGACACTAGGTACTGAGCGACTCGGCAACGGCATCGTAATAAGCGAGAGCGGCATGGTCCTGACAATCGGCTATCTGATCACGGAGGCCGAGGACGTAACACTATTGACCAATGACGGTCGTGCTATCTCGGCGCACGTGTTGGGCTATGACGGCGTCACCGGTTTTGGGCTCGTGCATGCGCTGGAGCCACTGGATCTCCCAGCTCTTCCTATCGGTGACTCTCGACAACTGCGTGGCGATGACCCGGTCATTGTCGCCGGTGGCGGCGGGCGGGCGCATGCCGTGGCGGGGCGCCTGGTCGCTCGGGCGCCGTTTGCAGGATATTGGGAATATCTGCTTGATGAAGCGCTGTTCACGGGGCCTGCCCATCCGCACTGGAGTGGTGCGGCCTTGATTGGATCGACAGGTCAGCTGTTGGGCGTCGGATCCTTGCAGATGAACCAGGAAGGTCCGTCGGGACAGGTGCAGACGATCAATATGAGCGTACCGATCGAACTGCTTCCGCCGATCCTTGATGATCTGGCCCGTGGCCGTCCCGCGCACGAGCCAAGGCCATGGCTGGGCGTTTTCGCGCACGACGCCGAGGGCCAGATCGTTGTCATGGATGTATCGACGGGCGGACCAGCCGACCGGGCGGAGATTCGCGGCGGTGACGTGATCCTCGCGGTCGCCGGTGAAACAGTCACTGATCTGGCCGGGTTATATACGCGCCTGTGGGCGCTGGGCCCGGCAGGCACGGCCGCACCGCTAACGCTTCGGCGTGAACGCGACGTTTTCGATGTCGAGGTCCGCACCAGTGACCGGGCGGCGCGGCTGAAGAAGCGCCGCTTCAACTAGCCATCTTGCTTTGGGTGGGCGGGGCTGTTTGCTGTGGCGTTGAACCATGGTTGGACGAAAAACGGTACAGCTGATAGCCTTTTCAGGCTGGTGAATTTTCATCGAGAATTGAATGGCGACAAAGCCTAACAAGACTCAGGCTACCACGCTGTCTGCGCAGGATTATCTGGCAGGTGTGACGCCTGAGCCAAAGCGCGCCGATGCATCCGCATTGTGTGATCTGATGTCCCGGCTTGCTGGCGAGCCGCCGAGGATGTGGGGGCTGAGCATCGTTGGCTTCGGTGTAAATCACTATAGATATGAGAGTGGTCGAGAGGGCGAAATTTGCCGGATCGGCTTCTCACCCCGCAGGGAGGCACTGGTGCTCTATGGCATGGGTGTGCAAGACAACCCACTGCTGGACGGACTCGGCAAGTACACAATCGGCAAGGGGTGCCTTTATATCAAGCGTTTGTCGGATGTGAACGCATCGACGCTTGAAGCAATTATAGCACGGGCGTGGAACCGACGGGCCGAATCTACGGGGTAAGAGGAAGCGGCGTCTCAGCGGGTGATTTTCGTCGACAACACGACTGAGCTGGTGGTCCGTTCGACACCATCGAGATGGCCCAGAGTATCAATCACCGCGTCCATATCGGCGACGCTGGGCGCGACGACTTCTGCCATAAGGTCAAAGGGGCCGCTGACCGATTGCAGGACTCGCACGGCCGGTAAACGGCGCATGGCGGTAATTACACTGGCTGTATTTTTCGGAGCGACCGTCATCATGATGTGCGCGTGGATTTGGCCGCGTTCGTGGGCTTCTGAGAGGCGCACCGTATAGCCTGTGATGACTCCGGATCGCTCAAGACGCTCTAGCCTGCTTTGCACGGTCGTTCGTGACAGTCCCAGATCCCTAGCAAGCTTGGCCGTCGGTGAGCGCGCGTTCTCGCGTAGCGATTCGATCAGTCGCTGGTCGATTTCGTCCATATGCATAAACTCTTCGGCGGAACGCCATATCTTGATCGGCATTTCGTCGGTTTGGCAATGTAAATCGACTTTGGAGCGAGCCATCCTATGGATTGCTTTAAGCACTGGAGGATCCGGATCATGAAAGACGTTGTTGTAATTGGCGCGGGCCACATC
Source organism: Caulobacteraceae bacterium (assembly GCA_025352165.1). Taxonomy (GTDB): domain Bacteria; phylum Pseudomonadota; class Alphaproteobacteria; order Caulobacterales; family Caulobacteraceae; genus Acaudatibacter. Next base: position 3,906 of record JANXTX010000103.1, read on the forward strand.
GGCTCGACCATCGCCCAACTGCTCAGTGATTGCGGAGACTACCGCGTCACGGTCGCCGACCGGGCGGCCGATCAACTTGCCCAGATCGGCGCCTTGCCGCGTGTTGAGCACAAGGTACTTGATGTCACCGACGCCGTGGGCCTGACTGCGCTCCTCCTTGGCAAGTTCGCGGTACTGTCCGCTGCGCCTTATCATTTGACCTACAAGGTTGCTGAAGCGGCTAAAGCGGCCGGCGCACACTACCTGGACCTCACTGAGGACGTCGCGTCGACCCGCAAGGTCAAGGCCTTGGCGACCGACGCCAAGATAGCCTTTATTCCCCAATGCGGCCTGGCTCCAGGTTTCATCTCGATCGTCGCGGCCGACCTTTGCAGTCATTTCGACGAACTGCACGACGTTCGCCTGCGTGTGGGCGCGCTGCCGAAATACCCGTCCAACGCTCTCAACTACAATCTCACCTGGTCTACCGATGGTGTGATCAACGAATACTGTGAGCCTTGCGAGGCGATCGTCGACGGACTGCCCCGGCAGACCCGCGCTCTCGAGGAGAACGAAGCCTTTTCGCTCGACGGGGTGACTTATGAGGCGTTTAACACCTCGGGTGGCCTTGGCACGCTTTGCGAGACGCTCTCAGGCAAGGTGCGCAACCTGAACTACCGCACCATACGCTACCCCGGGCATGCTGCGATCATGAAGGCGCTGCTCAATGACCTGCGTCTGCGTGATCGCCGCGACCTGCTAAAAGACATTCTCGAAAAATCTGTACCGGCGACGATGCAGGATGTCGTCATCGTGTTTGTCACCGTCTCGGGGATCAAGAACGGTCACCTGGTGCAGGAAACCTACGCCAACAAGATCTACGCCCGGGAAATGGGAGGTCATATGGTCAGCGCCATCCAGATTACGACGGCTTCGGGAATCTGCGCTGTGCTGGACATGCTGGCATCCGGCCGTTTGTCCGCGGTTGGATTCGTGTGTCAGGAAGAGATCGGCCTTGGTGAGTTCCTGGCCAACCGTTTCGGCTCCGCTTACGCCACGGCTGAGACCCAGGCCGAGGCGGCCCGACTGCAAACGGCGGTTTCCGCATGAACGCCCTGTTTTCCATGCCGATCGCCGAAGAGGCCGCGGGCCTTCTGAAGCGGCTGGAAGTGCCGGTTGCGTCGTTCAGCGGTGGTAACCGCGCCGTGCGTTCGCCGATTACTGGCGAAGTCATCGGCGAGGTCCATGATCAGACGGCGGATGAAGTAGCGGCAGTCATCGATCTGGCGCACCAGGCCTTCCTGACCTGGCGCAAGGTTCCGGCCCCACGTCGAGGAGAACTCGTACGACTGCTCGGCGAGGAACTTCGCGGCGCCAAGGCGGACCTCGGGATGCTGGTAACGCTGGAAGCCGGCAAGACGATTTCCGAGGGGCTCGGTGAGGTCCAGGAAATGATCGACATCTGCGACTACGCGGTCGGCCTGTCACGGCAGATTTTCGGCCTGACCATCGCCACGGAGCGTGCTGATCACCGGATGATGGAAACCTGGCACCCGCTGGGCGTGGTGGGCGTGATCAGCGCCTTCAATTTCCCGGTCGCGGTATGGTCGTGGAACGCGGCGCTGGCCCTGGTTTGTGGCAACTCCGTGGTCTGGAAACCCTCAGAAAAGACCCCGCTGACCGCGCTTGCCGTGCAGGCTCTGTTCGATCGCGCCGTGGCAAAGTTCGCCGATGCACCGGCGGGGCTATCGAGCGTCGTCGGCGGCGATCGCCAGGTCGGTGAGGCTTTGGTGGCGTCAAACAAGGTGCCGCTGATCTCCGCGACCGGATCGACGGCTATGGGCCGGGCGGTAGGGCCGGTGCTGGCGGCGCGCTTCGCCCGCTCGCTACTCGAACTTGGCGGTAACAATGCGGCGATTATCGCTCCGAGCGCCGATCTCGACCTGACCCTTCGCGGCGTCGCCTTCGCGGCAATGGGCACGGCCGGCCAGCGCTGCACGACGCTGCGTCGCCTGTTCGTGCACGAGAGCCTGTATGACGGTTTCGTTGAGCGTCTGAAGAAGGCTTATGCCTCCGTCAGCGTCGGCGATCCGCGCAAGTCGGAAAACCTGGTCGGACCGCTGATCGACAAGGCGTCCTTCGACGGCATGCAACGGGCTCTGGACGACGCTCGCGCGGCCGGAGGAAAGGTCAGCGGCGGCGGGGAGGTGCATGTAGCCGGTGAGGGATATTACGTCCGTCCGGCGCTTGTCGAGATGGAAGCCCAGGTCGCTGTCGTGCGCCGCGAGACCTTCGCGCCTATCCTCTACGTCATGCGCTATCGGGACCTTGATGAAGCCATAGCACTGAACAACGATGTTCCTCAGGGGCTGTCGTCGTCGATCTTCACGAACGACATGCGCGAAGCCGAACGGTTCGTCTCGGCGACCGGGTCCGACTGCGGCATCGCCAACGTCAACATCGGTCCCTCGGGCGCCGAAATCGGCGGCGCGTTCGGGGGCGAGAAGGAACCCGGTGGCGGCCGTGAGGCGGGCTCGGATTCCTGGCGCGCCTACATGCGCCGAGCGACCAACACCGTGAACTACGGCGCGACGCTTCCGCTGGCCCAGGGCGTGAAATTCGACATCTGACGAAGTAGAAACGCGCTGGTGGGGACATGATCGCCATGCGTCTTCGCATCGCGTTCGTGTCCCCATCCCGGGATCTCTGGATATCTGGGGACGCTATACTGAATTGACAGGCGCCATGGGCAGCGGGGTCACAGCAAATCCTGCCTCAGGAGTTCGTTGTGCAAACCCTCGATCTGGCTCCGCAGCGGCGGAAGCTCATCGCACGCAGTCACCCAGACGCTTGCAAAATCGACATTGAAATATCCGTGAGCCAACCGATTCCGCATCGCGGCCATCACTGAACAGAGTATCTCCGAGTGGGTGGCGGCAACCTCGGGAGCTTCGCCCTCGATATTCCGGGCCGCCTCGCCGATGATCTCGAAGTTGCGGACGACGTCGTTCTGAACGAGCGCGGTCCGCCGGAACACTTCACTCGTCAGGCCCGACATATAGCTGGCGATCCGGTCGATGGCCTCGATCATGTGGCCGAGGTAATCGACGGCTCGCCGTGCTTTCACAATGGGGCGACTGCGCGTTCTGCTGCCGCGAGAACCTTCGGCGGCAGGCTGGCCGGCGTCACCACCTGGACCGGCACAGTCAGCAGAGCGGCGACCTCGACGTCGATGGGCGCGAGGTCGAACAGCTACAGGGTGCGGCCGGGTCCATGATCGATCAGTAGATCGAGGTCGCTAGCCTCCCTGTCCTCATCACGCGCCACCGATCCGAAAATCCGCGGGTTATGGCCTTTGTGCCGCGCGATGATGTCGTGGATCGCCTGACTGTGGTGTTGGACGGCGACGGAAGGACGCGGGCGGGAACAGGACATTGGCTCTGGCCGAGATGAATGGGCGGTGAGTTTAACACGCGACACGAGCGCCCGCACTTTCTCGGCGGGACCCGCTTTGCCCCTTACCGCTCTCGCGATAGGAACGGGCTATCTCAAGTGCGAAACCGCCGGCCTCCTTCGCGCCGTCAGTTCAGCCGCTCGACACCCGCGACGACCGCTTTGCCGCAGCGCGGGCAGGCGGCGGGGTGACAGGCGCGGCAGAAGGGCCTCGAGCAGCCGGGGCAGGGGTCCTGTCCGCCGGCCTCGGTCAGGTGGAGACGCTGGTCGCACACCAGGCGCGTGACGCTCGAACCTGGGCCCCAGTCGCAGACCGGGGGTTCGGCGCGGCGGGCGATGGGATGCCAGTCGAGATGGATCAGGCGCTCGCCCTTGCGGCGCCGCACCAGCACCGCCAGACGCTGGACCGGGACGAACGCTTCCAGGGTCTGGATCCAGTCGACGGTGACACGCAGCGCATAGTTGTGGCGCAGGTCGTCGAGCTTGGCCCCGTATTCGCGCTCGATGGCGGCGATCCGGGCGCGTTCGCGTTGGCGATCGCTCTCGGCCTTGGCGCCGGACGTCCCTTCGAGCCCGCGCAGCCGCCGCATCGATTCGCGCCGCAGATCGTCGTGATAGCAGTGAAGCCGCGTGTGGTCGCGGGCTAGCCGGCGGCGCATGGCGTTGAGGAACGGAGCCAGTTCGGCCTCCACCGCCGCGTCGAGCGCCGGCCGCACGCGGGCTTCCAGGGTGGCGGCGTCCCAGGCCGGGCTCGCCGCCTCTCTCACCGCCGGATCGGGCGCGCGCCACGAACTGGCGCTGTCCGGCGTGACGTAAAGGCGCGTGAGCGCCTCGCCGATCGCGGCGCCGGAGCCGGTGTTGAAGCCCATCCAAAGGATGTTCTCGCGCTTTTCGTCGGAGACCGCGGTCGTGCGAAACGCGATCAGGACAAGGCGCGTCCAGACCGTTTGCTGACCCTGGAAGCGCCAGACAGCGTTTGGCAGATCGAGGGCCTGGCGCAGCACACGCTCGGGATCGGTGAGGACCGGCGTCTGCGGGATGTCGATCTGGCGCTCGGCGCGGCGTCCGTGGCCGCCTAGCACGGTTTCGAAGCGTTCCAGCCAATCGCCTTCCAGGCCGACGCGCTGGGCAGCGGGCGGCAGTTGCGCGCCGAAGCCGAGCCGGGCCAGTTCCGGCCAGCCGAACGCCGCGCGCACGGCGTCGGGCGCGATCACCTCCAATCCGTCGGGTTCCAGGGTGTCGACGGCCGCGCCCTGTTGTTCCATCAGGTCGGCGACGAAATCGCGAAGGTCGGACATTTCGCTGGCCTCCCGTCTCAGGCGGTCTCGAAGTCTTCGCCGAACAGGGCGTCGTCCAGCGCCTTGACCTCGCCGTATTGGCCTCGGGCCTGCTCCAGCCGCTCGCCTAGGGCGTCGAAGGCCCGGTCGCGGCCGGCGTCGGTCGTCTCCAGCCATGCATCCAGCACCAGTTCGGCGAAGCCCCGCTCTTCCTCCAGTTCTCCCAAAATCGCGCCGGCCTCGCCGACCACCAGTTCGAACATGTTGATCTTCTCGTCGAGCAGCTTGAGCACCTGTTCCTCGATGGTCCCGCGGGCGACGAGGTTGAACACGAACACTTCGCGGGTCTGGCCGATGCGGTCGATCCGGCCGATGCGCTGCTCGATGGCCATCGGATTCCACGGGATGTCGAAATTGACCAGCGTGTTGCAGAACTGGATGTTGCGGCCTTCACCGCCGGATTCGGTGCACAGCAATACCGGAACCCGATCGCGGAAGTCGGCGATCGCCGCGTCTTTCTCCGGCCCGCTCAGGCTGCCGTCGAAACGGGCGAACGGTATGCCGTCCCGGGCGAGAAGGTCCGCCAGGCTGGCCATGGTCTCCCTGTGATGGACGAACACAAGCTTCTTCTCGCTCGGATTGCAGGCCAGCAGCTCCAGCAGGGCCTTCTGCTTGCCGCCGGCCCCCAGGGCGGCCCATCTTGCCGCCAGCACGGTCCAGGACGGATCCTCGCCATTGCGCTCGGCGAATCGCCCGATGGCCGCGCTCGCCGCCGCCGGAGAGGAGCCCGCCGCGCTCAGCAGATGGTGCAGCGCCAGCCGATGGCCGCCCCGCGCGCCCTCGGCCGCGAGCGCGCGGATCCGGCTCGCCGTTTCCTGGTAGAGCGCCTGTTCTTCGCCGGCGGGATCGACGCGATGAGTGGCGGCGTGACGGCGCGGCAGCTTCAGCGCCACCACGGCGCGGGTGTTGCGGATCATCGCGCCGCGCAGCAGGTCGCGCAGCCGGCCCGCGTTCGCCGGCAGGCGCGGCTTGCCCGGCGTCATGTAGGCGGCGCGGAATTCAGCCTGGGTCTTGAACATCCCCGGCTTGAGCAACGTTAGCAGATTGTAGAGTTCGATCAAATTGTTCTGTACCGGCGTCGCCGACAGCAGCAGCAGGAAGCGCTTCGACAGCCCGTCGACCAGCTTGTAGCTGGCGCTGGCGCGGTCGCGCAGATGATGCGCCTCGTCGACGATGACGATGTCGAACGATTGCGCCAGCAGCCGCTCGGCGTGCTCCTTTCGCCGGGCCATCGCCAGCGAGGCGATGATCCGCGGCTCGGCCCAGAAGCGGTCCGGATCCTCCCGCGACAACGCATCGTGGGTGGTGGCGCAGTCGATGTCGAACTTGGTCGCCAGTTCCTCCCGCCACTGTCCGACCAGCGGGGCGGGGACCAGCACCAGCACGCGCTCTGCCATGCCGCGCAGCAAATACTCCTTCAGCACCATGCCGGCTTCGACGGTCTTTCCCAGACCCACCTCGTCGGCGAGCAGCACGCGCCCCCTGAACTGCTTCAGGACCTTCCGCGCCGTTTCGGTCTGGTGCCAGAAAATGTCCAGGCCGCGCAGGTGCGGCAGGCACAGCAGTTCGTCGAAGCCCTGGGCGAGGCCCAGCCGGCCGAGCCGCTCGCGCAGGGCAAACCAGGTCCCGTCGCGTTCGATAGGGCCGCTCGCGGCCGCCAGCAGCGGTCGCAGATCCGATTCGATCGTCAGCGGAATGCCCACCGGCAGCCGCTCCAGCGGCTCGAACGACGGCGGTGCGGCAATCACGGGCGCCGGCTTGGCCTTGACCGGCGCGCGGGTCTTCGGAACGGCTTTTAGAGGGGCTTTGGCTTTCGCCTTCA
>JANXTX010000112.1 GCA_025352165.1 Caulobacteraceae bacterium
CGGTCCAAAAGAGCCTCAAATCGCATCCGTCGAATGCCCTCGTTGATCCGTGCCCGGTCCATCAGCTCTCCAATCCAGAGAGACATCAAAACCGGTCACTTCACGAGCTACAAACTCCGGACATTTCACGAGCTAACGACATGAGGAGGCGATTGCGAAACCCGCCCCTGACCCTATTCTGGCAAAATGCCCCTCCTTCAAGCGGATCAGAAGACCTCATGACCAGTCAAGCGTCCGACGGACCACCCATCCGCGCCCTTGTGGTCCCGGTTACGCCCCTGCAGCAGAACTGCACGATCGTCTGGTGCACGCGCACCAACAAGGCCGCGATCATCGATCCGGGCGGCGAGGTTCCTCGCCTGCTGAGCGTGCTCAAGGACAAGGGGCTGACGCTCGAAAAGATCTGGATCACCCACGGCCACCTGGATCATGCCGGAGGAACCGCCGCGCTCAAAGACGCGACCGGGGTTCCTATCGAAGGCCCACACCCCGCCGACCAGTTCTGGATCGACGGCATAGAAGAAAGCGGCGCCAAGTACGGAATGACCGGCGCGCGCGGTTTCACTCCTGATCGCTGGCTTGACGATGGCGACCGTGTCACCCTCGGCGAGACGGAGTTCGAGGTCTACCACTGCCCGGGACACACGCCGGGTCACGTCGTCTTCTTCCATCGCGAAGGGCGTTTCGCGCAGGTCGGTGACGTCCTGTTCGCCGGCTCGATCGGCCGAACTGACTTCCCGCAGGGCAACTATGACGACCTGATAGCCTCGATCACCGGGAAGCTGTGGCCGCTGGGCAATGACGTCACCTTTGTTCCTGGTCACAATCAGCCATCGACATTCGGGGCCGAGCGGCGGATGAATCCATTTGTCTGCGACGGCGCCCTGGCTTCGGCGCGATCAAATACCCCACACGATAGTTTGCGGTAATGTTTCGGTCCGGTCATAAGTTCGCCGCCGTAAAGGTGCATATTCCATAGGCATGAACCTCATGACCATGGACACCTCGGTCGAACATATCCTGGTGGTGGATGACGATCCCGGAATACGGGGCCTTGTCGGCGATTTTCTCACCCTCAATGGCTACAAAGTCGCGACGGCCGCCGATGCGAAATCAATGGAACGCGCCCTTTCCGAACAGATGGCCGACCTGGTCGTGCTGGACGTGATGCTTCCCGGCGAGGACGGCCTGTCGATCTGTCGACGGCTATCGCGTCCAGGCGGACCGGCGCTGATAATGCTCAGCGCCATGGGTGAGGAGACCGACCGTATCGTCGGCCTGGAGCTTGGCGCTGACGACTATCTGGCCAAGCCCTGCAATCCGCGTGAATTGCTGGCCCGCATCCGAGCAGTGCTTCGCCGCCGCAGCGAACACCTCGATGAGCATGCAGCCCTGGCCGCGGCATGTGAATTCGCCGGCTGGCGCCTTGATCTGGTTCGTCACGAACTTCGTTCACCGCAAGGCGTGTTCGTCAACCTGACAAGCGGCGAGTTTTCGCTGCTGCGGGCCTTTGTTGAACGACCCCAACGGGTGCTGACCCGCGATCAGCTTCTAGAAATGGCTCGCGGCCCGGATTCCGATGCGTTCGATCGCGCAATCGACGTACAGATCAGTCGACTGCGTAGAAAACTTGAGAACGGCGGCGAAGGAGAGGAACTCATCCGGACCGTGCGCAATGAAGGTTATCTGTTCAATGCAAAGGTTACCCGCAGTTGAACAGGCGTCGTCCTCGCGCCTCCCCGCTTTTCGCTCAGGTCCTATGGCTCGTCATCGCCACGCTGGTGGCGACTCAGATCACCGCCCTGTTGGTCATCCTCAGCCTGCCGCCGCCAGCCCTGGAGATCTACACCGTGAGCGAGGTCGCCCAAGCGGTACGTCTGGAATCTGCGACTACACCAAGCGGCCGGCGCCTGGTCGCGACTCTGGCCGATTCCCCTCCCATTGGTGAAACTGAAGGATTCCGACGCCGCGCATTTCGCGCCGAGCTCGCGCGGTCGCTGAAAATCGATCCCGCGGATATTCAGATCACCCAACCTAACTTGCGAACTATCGTCGCCCACAATCCAACGCTCCATAGCATCGCCAGCGAAGATCAGCCGATGCTGTATGGGCCCTTCAAAGCCGCCGTCAAACGGCCCGACGGCCGGTGGCTGATTGTGCATCCGGCAAACAGGGTCGGTATCGACGCCTGGCAGGAACGCATGCTGCTGATCTTCGCGATCTCCGCCCTGGCGCTGATACCGCTGGCCTGGTGGTTCGCACGCCGACTGGCCGCGCCGATCGCCGCGCTCGCCGCCGGCGCCGAGCGGCTTGGCCGTGACACCCGAGCGCCACCGCTGGAGCCCAATGGATCGACCGAAGTCATCATCGCGGTCAACGCCTTCAATGAGATGCAGGAACGCCTGCGTCGACACCTCGAGTATCGAACATCGCTTATCGGAGCGATCGCGCACGATCTGCGAACCCCGCTCACCCGGCTACGTTTTCGCATCGAAGCCGCGCCGGATGGCCTGCGCGAGAAGCTCATCGGTGACATCGATGAGATGGACGCCATGGTTTCGGCGACGATGGATTTCGTCCGAGAGGCCGTGCAGCCGCGCGTGCGCGCCCGCCTGGAAATCGGCTCTCTGATTGAAACCGTGATGGACGAGGCAGCCGAAACCGGCGCCCCCGCCTCGGTTGGTCATGCGGACCGACTGGTTGTCGACGGTGACGTGCTGGCGCTGAAACGCCTTCTGGTAAACTTGGTCAACAACGCGGTGAAGTTTGGCGGTAAGGCCCGCGCCAGCGCCTACGAAAGAGCCAGCATGGCCGTGGTGGAGATCGACGATGACGGCCCGGGAATTCCCGCCGAGCTGATCGAGCGAGCCTTCGAACCGTTCCACCGTCTGGAAAGCTCGCGCAGCCGAGACACCGGTGGACTGGGCCTAGGCCTTGCGGTTGCCCGCGCCATCGCCCGCGGCCATGGCGGCGATGTAGTCCTTACCAATCGTCCGGAGGGTGGCTTACGTGCAACGCTGACGTTGCCGCTGTCGGTAGGTTAGCCAAATCCCCTGCCTCCCTGCCCTTCGGATCGAGGAAAGATGAGAGATTACTTGCTGACGCGGTCGCGGAAACCGTTGACCAGGGGATAGCGCCTGTCACGGCCAAACGCCTTGCCGCCGATCTTCACGCCGGGCGCGGCCTGACGTCGCTTGTACTCTGACGCATACAGCAGCCTCTGCACCCGCTCCACCGTCGCCGGGTCGTGGCCGGCGGCGACGATCTCATCCAGCGTCGCCTCTTCCTCCACCAGTCCACGCAGGATGGCGTCGAGTTCTTCATATGGAGGCAGGCTGTCCTGATCGGTTTGATCGGGACGCAACTCAGCAGACGGGGCCTTGGTAAGGATGCGCTCGGGGATCAGGTTCAAGGGACCGCCGGCAACCGCGTTCGCGTTGCGCCAGCGGCAGACCCGGTAGACGTCGACCTTGTAGAGGTCCTTGAGCACGTTATAGCCGCCGTTCATGTCGCCGTAGAGGGTGGCATAGCCCACCGCCATTTCCGACTTGTTCCCGGTGGTCATCAGCATCAGGCCAAGCTTGTTGGACAGCGCCATCAGAGTCACGCCACGAATGCGGGCCTGCAAATTCTCTTCGGTGATGTCCGGCGCCCTGCCCTCGAAGTGAGGCCCCAGCATGCCGGTGAAGGCATCCACCGCGGGAGAGATGGCGACTTCCGCCAACATCACGCCACATGCCCGGGCGCACGCCGCCGCGTCCTCCAGGCTCTCCCGGCTGGTGTATCGAGAGGGCAGCATGTAGGCGCGCACGTTTTCCGGCCCCAGGGCGTCGCGCGCCACAGCGATGCAAAGCGCCGAATCCACCCCGCCCGAGAGGCCCAGCAGCGCCCCGCGAAAGCCGGACTTGCGAACGTAGTCACGCAGGCCGAGCACCATCGCCCGGTAGATTTCTTCCTCACCGCGCGGCCATTCCACGGTCGGCGCCTCAAGGCATTTCCAGCCCGAATCCGCCTTTTCCCAAGTCGAGAGCGTCATCGCGTCCTCGAACATCGGCGCGGACATGCACAGGGTTCCGTCGGCCTGCAGCGCGAACGAACCGCCATCGAAAACCAGTTCGTCCTGACCGCCGACCTGATTGACATAGACCAGCGGCAGACCGGTTTCCGCCACCCGCTGCCGCGCTACCGTCAAACGCTCATCGTCCGAGGTGCGCCGGAAAGGAGAGCCATTGGGCACCAGCAGAATCTCCGCGCCCCTGGCGGCCAGGGACGCACACGGACCGGGTCCCCAGATGTCCTCACAGATCGGCGCACCGATCCGCACTCCGGCAACTTCGAACAGGCCCGGCTCATCGCCCGGCATAAAAATTCGCTTCTCATCGAAGACGCCGTAGTTCGGCAGGTCGACCTTGCTGGCCAGACCGCACACTTTACCATCGGCGATGAGCGCCACGGCATTGCGCGGCCGGCCATCCTCACCACCCAAGGGTAATCCCACCAGCGCCGCGCATGCGCCTTTGGTCGCCGAAGCCAGTCGCCGCAATGCGTCACCGCATGCGCGCACCGCCGCCGATTTCAGAACAAGGTCCTCCGGCGGATAGCCGATCAGGAACAGTTCGGAGAATACCGCGATATCGGCGCCGGCCGCGGTTGCCCGCGCGATGAAATCCCTCGCGAGAGCTTCATTGCCGGATACGTCGCCGACGGTAGGATTGGCCTGCACCGAGGCGATGACGAGACGCTTTGACATGTCGCGTATCTAGGACGGTTGGCCGCCTAAGCCAACGCTCGCTTCTCGTCACCCCCGGGAAGAAGGGATTCAGCCGACCCGCATCGAGACGATCTTACCCGGGGCGCGCGGCGGTTCGCCCTTGGGCAGCGCGTCCACGTGCTCCATGCCTTCGATGACCTCGCCCCACACCGTGTATTGGGTGTCGAGGAAGTTCGAATCAGCCAGGCAGATGAAGAACTGGCTGTTCGCCGTATGGGGCTGGTTAGTCCGCGCCATCGAGCAGACGCCGCGCAGGTGTGGGGCGCTCGAGAATTCGGCCTTCAGGTTGGGCTTGGACGAGCCGCCGCCGCCGGTGCCGGTGGGATCGCCGCCCTGGGCCATAAACCCGGAGATGACGCGGTGAAAGACCACGCCGTCATAGAACCCCTCACCCGCCAGTTCGGTAATCCGGGCGACGTGCCCGGGGGCGAGGTCGGGGCGAAGGCGGATGGTCACCGGGCCGGTGTCCAGTGTCAGGATCAGGGTCTCGGGAGTATCGGACATTCGGGTACTTTCTAGGCTGTGTTTCTGACTGATTGGCTATTTGGCCTGGGCCGGCAGTTGGAGGTCACAGATCGAGAAATCGATAATTTTCTGCACCTTCATCCGCTGCACCATCGCGCGGAACCAGGGGCCGGAGGTATCGATAACCCGAACCGTGGGCCGCTCGGCGGCCGGGATATCCGCCAGGACACGCACCTTGGTCATGGTGTCCATCGGCGGCGCGGGCGGCTCGCCAACCTTGATCGCCTTGATGACATCAAGACCAATGATCGCGCGGCCGAACGCGGTATATTTCTGGTCCAGCGCGTCGTGCGAGTCCCGCATGAAGAAGAACTGGCTGTTGCCGCTATCGGGAGCATCAGCTCTCGCCATGCCCAGGACGCCGGGGCAGAACGTCCCCCATGCATTCACTTTCTGGTCGGCCATCAGCAGGCCGAGGTCCATCGACTGGCTGAGCATCGGCAGACTGCCGACGAAACCGGCCTCAAGTCCGTTGGTCTTCATCACCGTGACAAACGGAAAGCTGGTTGCGCGGCGGAGGGTGAACTCGGCCGGCACATTGGGCTTCGATGACCCGCCCTGTCCGTTGTCGATCGGATCACCGGTCTGATCCATGAAATCATCGATCACACGAAAGAACGCGCGCCCGTCATAGAAGCCCAGCCGCGCGAGATCGCGAACCTGGGTGGCCGTCGCGGGCGCCACCCGCGGGGCCAGTTCAGCAATGATCCGACCTTTGCTGGTGTCGACGACCAACACATATTGCGGATCGGGTGTGCGCCAGTCAGCCTCGGTAGGAGGAGCGATGGGCGGTGGCGCGGCGGTGGCAAAGCTGGCCAGACCGAGCAGGCACGCAGATGCCAGGGTAGCAAGGAACTTCATGTCGCTCCGCCTAGACCGCCGCGACGCAACGGGCAAGACCAGGCGACACGCTCAACGACGGCCGAATTTGGCCAGCAGCCTGCGGTTGACGCCTTCGGGAACGAACCGGTTAACGTCGCCGCCCATCTGCACGATGTCTTTGACCAGACGCGACGCAATTGCCTGATGCCGTGGATCGGCCATCAGAAACACAGTCTCGATGTCGCGATCGAGCTGCTGGTTCATTGCCGTCATCTGGAACTCGTACTCGAAGTCGGCCACGGCGCGCAGACCGCGCACGATGACATGCGCCCCGACATCACGGGCGAACTGGATGGTAAGATTGTCGAACGGACGCACTTCGATTTCCGCGATCTCGGCGCAGGACTTGGTCTCTTCACGGACAATTTCGACGCGTTCTTCGAGACTGAACAGCGGCCCCTTGGCGGCATTGATGGCGACACCGATCACAAGCTTGTCGACCAGCTTGACCGCGCGGCCGATGATATCCAGGTGACCGTTCGTAGCCGGGTCGAATGTGCCCGGATAAAGCCCCGTACGCTTCATCTTTTCCACCGAGTCTGGCGTGCTTCGAGGCCCGCCCGGCCCTTCCACGCAATTTTTTGCCCCGTGTCAATCACGAGAGCCGACATTCGTCAGACCTGAGACAACCGGGCCTAGGCTTCCACCTCGCCATCCTCGGTCTCCGCCGCCTCACCTTCCAGTCGCTCAACCGACACAACATGTTCGTTTTCAGCCGTTCGGAAGATGGTGACGCCCTGCGTGTTGCGTCCCGCGATGCGAACCTGGGCGACCGGTACACGGATCAGCTGCCCCTGGTCGGTGACCAGCAATAGCTCGTCCGTGTCCTGCACCGGAAATGACGCCACAAGTCGGCCGCCGCGCCGCGAAAGGTCCTGGGCAATCAGCCCCTGACCGCCCCGGCCAGTTCGACGGTAATCGTAAGCGGACGTCCGCTTGCCAAACCCTTCGGAGGACACAGTCAGCACGATCTGTTCGGCTGCCTCGAGTTCGTTGATGCGTTCGGGCGTCAGCGCCACTGAACCGTCAACCGATTCCTCTTCTTCTTCAGCAACCGGCTCGGCCGCGCCCGTCTCTTCACCTTCGCCTGCCTGAGCCGACCGCAACGCACTGGCTATCTTCAGATAGGCGGTGCGCTCGGCCGGCGTGGCTTCTACCGCCCTCAGGATCGCCATCGAGAGGACACTGTCGCCATCCGCCAGCCGCACGCCGCGGACACCCGTCGAATCCCGGCTGGCGAACACCCGCACGTCATCCGCCGCGAAGCGGATACAGCGTCCCGCCGAGGTCGACAGCAACACGTCGTCGGCGCTGGTGCAAAGCGCAACGCCAACAATCGAGTCGCCTTCGTCGAGCTTCATGGCGATCTTGCCGGCGCGATTGATCTGCACAAAGTCAGACAGCTTGTTTCGCCGCACGCTGCCCGAGCGCGTCGCAAACATTACGTCCAGGGCGTCCCAGGTGGCCTCATCCTCCGGAAGCGCCAGGATTGAAGTCATTGTCTCGCCTGGTTCAATCGGGAACAGGTTGACGAAGGCCTTGCCGCGCGAGGTCGGCGTACCAAGCGGAAGACGCCAGACCTTCAGCTTGTAGGCCTTGCCGCCCGATGAGAAGAACAGCATCGGCGCGTGCGTCGAGGCCGAGAACACCCGCGTCACGGCATCCTCTTCCTTGGTCGACATACCAGAGCGCCCTCGCCCACCTCGGTGCTGCGTGCGGTAGGTGGAAAGCGGTGTGCGTTTTACGTAACCGGCATGGGTGACGGTGATCACCATGTCGTCGCGAGCGATGAGATCCTCGTCTTCAACGTCGGCGTCTCCCTCGACGAAGATCGTCCGCCTCGCAACCGCAAAGGCGTCACGCACCTCGACCAGCTCGGCGCGGACAACACCCATGATCGCGTCGCGAGACGACAGCAGATCGAGGTGGCCCTGAATGATCCGCGCCAGATCATTGCCTTCACTGAAGATTTCCTCACGACCAAGGCCGGTCAGGCGCGACATCGTCAACGCCAGGATGGCGCGTGTCTGCTCATCGGTCAGTCTGACGCGGTCTTCATCGATGACGATGGTCCGCGGATCGGCAATCAACCGGATCAGGTCGATCATGTCGCCAACCGGCCAGTCGCGTTCCGTCAGGCGCTCGCGCGCCTCGGCCGGATCCTTCGACGTGCGGATGATGTGGATCACCTCGTCGATATTGGCGACCGCGATCGCAAGGCCGACCAGTACGTGGGCCCGGTCACGGGCCTTGGCCAGTTCATAGCGAATTCGCCGGACGACCACTTCCTCGCGGAAGGTGACGAATGCGCCGAGCATTTCTCGCAGGCCCATCTGCTCCGGACGACCGCGGTTGAGCGCCAGGGCGTTGACCGCGAACACGCTCTGCAGCGGCGTGAAGCGATAAAGCTGGTTCAGCACCACCTCGGCGCTTGCGTCGCGCTTGAGCTCGATGACCACGCGCATGCCGGTGCGATCGCTTTCGTCGCGGACCTCGGTAATGCCCTCAATGCGCTTTTCACGATAAAGTTCACCGATGCGCACGACCATCGCGGCCTTGTTCACCTGGAACGGCAGCGAGGTGATGATAATCGCCTCTCGGTCCTTGCGGATGTCCTCGATGGTTGCGACGCCGCGAACGACCACCGAGCCACGGCCTGTCATCAGCGCCTGGCGCGCACCGGTGCGGCCGATGATCTCGCCACCAGTCGGGAAATCAGGCCCCGGAACGATGTCGAGGAGTTCGTCCAGCCCGATTCCCGGATTGTCGATCAGAGCAAGACAGGCATCGATGATCTCTCCCAGGTTATGCGGCGGAATATTGGTCGCCATGCCGACGGCGATGCCGCCCGCCCCGTTGACCAGCAGGTTGGGCACCCGCGACGGCAGAACGGCCGGTTCCTGTTCCTTGCCGTCGTAGTTGTCCTTGAAATCGACTGTATCCTTGTCGAGGTCGGCGAGGATCGACATCGAGGCGCGGGTCAGTCGGCACTCGGTGTAACGCATCGCCGCTGGCGGATCGTTGTCGACCGACCCGAAATTGCCCTGGCCGTCGATCAGTAGAAGCCCCATCGAGAATGGCTGCGCCATCCGCACCAAGGTGTCGTAGATCGAGAGGTCGCCGTGTGGGTGGTATTTACCCATCACATCACCGACGACGCGGGCTGACTTCACGTAGCCTCGGTCGGGCGTGTGGCCCTGCTCGTTCATCGAGTAGAGGATGCGCCGCTGCACCGGCTTGAGGCCGTCGCGCACGTCCGGCAGAGCGCGGCTGACGATGACGCTCATCGCATAGTCGAGGTACGACCGCTTGACTTCGGCCTCGATTGAAATTGGGCTCACGTGCCCCCGCCGGCCGTCATCCGGCGGTATCGTGGTGTCGTCGGTCAAGTGGGGGTTTCAACGCTCAGAATCGGACACCGAACGTCCGTTCCCTATGCTAGCAGCAACGTGCAAAAAACGCCACTTTTTGCGCCACGGAACGCCTAAGACGCAGCTCCCTGGACAGGAAATCCTGAACACAACCGGATGATGTGTCGGGGATGTCCAGTCCAGCGAAGATTTTCCGAATGCTGGGCCTGACAACTGCGAAGAACGGGCGGCCATCGCCTCCTTTTAACTCCGTTACCCGGGCGACTTCCTCCCGCCATAAAACCGCCCCGCCTGTTGGCCGAAGCTGGTCTTCGAAGAGTTTTGCTTCTTGCCATGTTGACCTTGCGACAATGCCACCAGGGGCTTTTGACAAACCTGGGTATGCAATCCCCAGTTCTCGGCGAAGGCGAAAGAATCGTGCGCCAAACGCACCCGTAGGATTGACATTGACACAACCTAAAAGCTTAATCTGGCAATAAGTTGCAAGGGGCCGGGGCCTCATTCCTTACAGCCAAAGGGAAAATGCCTGGATGCCCAATAGACAGACAGCGGCTACAAACAGCATCGCAAACAAATCCACGGCCGTCGACGTATCATCCGCTAAGGAGACGAGCGGCAGCCCTCTTGTCATCATGGTCAACGGGCTTCCAAAACGCCCAACCCCAGTGGCCCTGAATTAGAGCTGCTGACCTTCCGCCACCCCACCGGGTAGCAAACCCGGCGCTGATTTCGCCTATGTTTCCCAACGCCAAAAGGCAACCCATGAAAAATCGACTTTTGCTCAATGCTGCCCTCGTCGTGCTCTCCACGGCTGCGGCAGCCGCCAGCTTGATCCCGGCGACCTCGCAGGCCCAAAGCCTGCAAACGCTGAAGAACCCTCCTCCGGACGGAGCCCAGCTTACGTTCCAGCTAACCGACGGAACCGTACTCGCGCAGGGAAACGCTCATAGCGACCGTTTCTGGGTGCTGACCCCAGACATTACCGGTAACTATGTCAACGGAACCTGGAAAAGGGTTGGCAACCTGCCGACCGGTTATTCACCGACAGCCATGTCCTCGGCTATTCTGGCTGACGGACGCGTGATCATCGAGGGGGGCGAATACAACTTCGGCAGCTTCACGCTTACCAATCTTGGCGCGATCTATGACCCGACCAAGGCAACATGGACGGCGGTCGCTCCGCCACGTGGCTGGACGAACATCGGAGATTCCCCCTCGACGGTACTGGCAAACGGCCATTACCTGCTCGGCAACAAGCTGAATATGAGCGATGCCGAGCTCAATCCGAAGAACATGAAATGGACAGTGGTCGGCAACACTGGAAAACTCGACTTCAACGCTGAAGAAGGCTGGACGCTGATGCCAGACGGCACTGTGTTCACGGTTAATGTGCTTAACTATCCCCAGTCCGAGAGCTATAATCCCACCAGTGGGACATGGTCGGGACTGGGCAGCACAATCACGGTGCTCGCCGGGCCGCCTTGCTGCACCTGTATCCGCTATCCGCCCAAGAACAAATGCTACAACCCACCGGGAGAAGTGGGCCCGGCAATCCTCCGCCCGAATGGAACCGTGTTCGCGACCGGCGCATCCCCTCGCGGAGGCGGCGCGGGCCACACGGCGATCTACACCCCCGGTGTCGGTTGGGCGACGGGTCCGGACTTCCCCAACGGGGATGATGCCGGAGATAATTTCGCCTCCCTGCTGCCGAACGGCAATGTGCTCGTTCAGGGCAGTAGTGGTCGCCTGTATGACTTCAACGGGAGCACGCTGACTGACACAGGTACAACTGGAAACGGCGCCTCGCTGATGCTGTTGCCCACCGGCCAGGTGCTGATCGGAGGTGCGCGGATTTTCACTGGTGTGGGCAGCTTCAAGCCTGCGTGGCAGCCGACGATCGCCGCCTTCCCATCAGCGGTAACACGCGGCTCGGCCTATCCGATCTCGGGAACCCAGTTCAACGGCCTCTCCCAGGCCAACGCTTTTGGTGATGAACTGCAAACCAACACCAACTTTCCCCTCGTGCGGATCACCAACGCGGCGACAGGGCACGTCTTCTACACCCGGACGCACGATCACAGCACAATGGCGGTAGCCACAGGCTCAGCAACGGTCTCGACCAATTTTGACGTCCCAGCCGGCGCCGAGACGGGAGCAAGCACACTCGTCGTCGTCGCCAACGGCATACCGTCGGCGCCGGTCTTGATCACCGTGAACTAACCTGCTGCCATGGCGATTGTCCGCGCCGCGAACGGTTCGCGGCGCGGATGATCTTGTGGATCAAAATGGAATTTCGTCGTCCAGGTCGGCGGGAAACTGCTCTTTGGGCGCCGACGAGACATTTCGGGGACCGCTGTCGTAACCGCCGCCCATATCGTCACGCGCTCCGCCGCCCCCTTCTCCGCGACCGTCCAGCATGGTCAGTTCTCCGCGGAATTTCTGCAGTGCAATCTCCGTGGAATAGCGCTCGACGCCGCCCTGCTCGTATTTTCGGGTCTGTAGCGAGCCCTCAATGTACACTTTTGCGCCCTTGCGCAGATAGTTCTCGGCAACCTTCACGAGATTGTCGTTGAAGATCACCACGCGATGCCACTCGGTACGCTCCTTGCGTTCGCCAGAGTTACGGTCGCGCCAAGTCTCCGATGTAGCGATGTTGAGGTTGGCGACCTTATCACCTGACGGCAACGTACGAATTTCCGGATCTCTGCCGAGATTTCCGACCAGAATGACCTTGTTGACGCTGCCCGCCATCTTCCTATCTCCCGCTCGCCCGGCGACCATGATCGCGCCGGAATCGTTGTTCGACCTTAGCAGCCTTTCGGCCGCACGCAACCCGAATGTTCCACTTATGTTCTATTGTTGGGGCATTGCTCCCGGCATCGCCAGCCGCCCATCACCCGTCCGCACCAGGAACGGAAACCGGTAGCCGTCAACGGTCTGCGCGGTAAATACGCCCTCGGGCTGGATGAACAGGAACTGCCCTTGATAGGCCCCTGTCACCTCGGTCTGGGTGCTACCGAGCGCCCTGAACCGCAACCGCATGATCTCCAGCTGCGCGGCGCAATGTTCCAGGTCGGGTTGATTTGTGGCCAGCCTGTTGAACCTCACCTTTCCGCCAGGGAGTTGCGCAAGCGCCCAACAGACGCCTCGATCCGTTGGCGCCTCAAGCGGCTTGCTGCAGGACATAAGTCCCAATGCGGCGGCGCCGGCGAACGCCAGGATTATTGAACAGGTGATGGCTCGGGTCATGTGGTCAAGTCTAACCCGCCATACGGCAATGGCAAAATCCACAGGTTGAATTCGGCGTCGGCTGGTCGGCAAAACCAGCCTTCCCGTTGCCGCACCACCGGTCACCCGACTGGTTCTGGCTAGTTTGGAGCGGAAACCGGGCTCACCGAGCAGTCTGCCGCCTGTGCCGCCAGGTGACTGAAATCCCGATTATTGCTCGAGATATCCACCTCGCCAGGAGTTGAACGCAAGGTGCTGTCGCCCCAACGTCCGTATTCTGCGCCTCCGCCCGCAGGAGGACAGCGGCCACCATAGAGCGTCTGCACACAGGCATCGAGATTCATCCGCACCGGTAGACGACGCCATCCGGCGCGGCTGAACCGCCAGCAAGCGGCGCTGTCACCGACGACGGCTTCTTCATCGGCTTTAAGCGGCTCCGCCCCGTCGACGACCTGAGCTTGCGGCGTAGCGGCTGGGGGCAAGGGCGTTAAAGGCGTCGCACCGTTGGAGGCTGCCAGGGCTCCGCTGGGATCCAATCCAACATCCAGTGCCCCGGTGGCGACCCCATTGCGCTGCGCGCAATCACTGAGCGGCAGATCTCCGATCAGTTTGCCGGCGACAAAACAATGCAGTGGTTTCTTGGGATCGAGTTTTAAATCTTCGTCGTGGCCCGTCTGAACGACAAGGCCTCCTTGCGAGGCGGGTGGAGGCTCATCACCGTTTCTTGAGTGCCCCGAGGCGAGCAGGACCGCGATGCCAAGCCCGGCGGCCACGGCGATTCCAGCCCCCAGGACCAGAACGACGCGGCGGTCCCTGAAGTCAACCATTCACTTGAATCGGTAGGTGATCCGGCCCTTGCTCAGATCGTAGGGGGTCATTTCGACCAGAACCTTGTCTCCTGCCAATACACGGATGCGATTCTTGCGCATCTTCCCAGCGGTGTGGGCGATAATCTCGTGTTCGTTTTCCAGTTGCACGCGAAAAGTCGCGTTGGGCAGCAACTCCATGACAGTGCCCGGTAGTTCCAACAGATCTTCTTTCGCCATGCGGCCTCTCGAACGGTTCAAACAACAACCACGGCCCGCGAATATCGGCGCGCGGACCGTGGTCAAACCCCACCATAGCGCACCACAGCGGTCGAGGTCGATGGTCAGCGGGCGCATCTCTTGAGCGTCGAGCATAGACAATGCCAACACGGTCTTCTCTTGGCCATCACCTCGGTATAGCGAGATGGGCCTGGATGCATGAGGAGAGGCGATGACTTATTGCCGCGGCGCCGCCCTGGGACTGGTCTTCGCATTGGCGGGATCGGGGCTTGCCGGCTGGGCATCAGCGCAGGATGCAACCAGCGCCGCCGGACAAGACGTAGACGTTTCCTGCGCCAAGGACCTTAGTCTGCCTGTGAAAAACAAATGGCGGATGATCGGCGGCGTCTCGGGTCCTGGCTGTCCGCTGGCGCCGGAGATGGCCACACCCCGTTCGCCGCAAGGTTCGGACGGCCGGGAAGTCAAATTTACCGGTGGCGCGATACTCTGGCACGCTTCCGGCCCACGCGCCGGACAGACCTATTCGGTTTCCGGCTGCATGTACCGACTGTATTTCCAGTACGGCGGCCCAGGCGGCTGGCTTGGCTTACCGATCAGCGATGTGGTCAACACGCCGGACGGCCAGCGACAGATTTTTGAAGGCGGCAGGATCACCTACGGCCGCGTTGATCAACAATGCGAAGCGGAGCCGAGGAGTAACGACTCAGTCGCCGCACCACCTGAAAGAGCCCCGCTCGATCAGTACTATGACGCCACAAGGGGCGACTATGTTGCCGCCGCCTCAACGCCAAGCGTCGACCGGGCCGTCTCAGCCCACTACCAGCGACAGCGAACCGAAGGCTACGTCTTCACCGAACCAGCGCCGGGCCTGATCCCGCTGAAAGCATTCTGGAGCGAATCACGCGCCGCACATGAAGAAGTCGCCACACCCGAATACGAGCGCGAGGTGCTGGCAGCCGGTTACGGGTTCGACGGCGTCCAGGGTTACATCTACGCCGACCCGCAACCCGGGACACGCCCCCTCAAACACTTCAGCGACCCATCGCAAGGCCATGTCGTTTTGACCGCGACAGCGGAGGGGGAAGCGGATGCCGTCGGCAGGGGCTTCAGGTTCGATCGCATCGAAGGCTACATCGCCGACGGCCCCTGATAGTGGAGTCGGCGCGGATGCCCCCTACCCTCCAAAGGTCCGCGTCTGAGGAAAGCGTTCCAGAATTCTCGCCTCGAGGCGCGCCCGTACATCCCGATACGCGTCGAGGACCACGGAACGCGAGCCGGTCACCAGTGTAGGATCCGGCGTCGGCCAATAGGCGATATCCACCGCGCTGCGGCGACCAAGCTCGAGCGCCCGATGATGCGCTTCAGGCGCAAGCGAAATCACCGCGTCGAAAGAACCGTCATCAACATCCTCAAACGCCTTGGACCTGTGCAGGCTCAGGTCGACGCCAACTTCGTCCATGACGGCAACCGCGAAAGGATCGACCTCGAAATTGGGGTCCTGTCGAAGCCCGCAGCTGTCGACGTAAACGCGTGCCCCGAACAGACGCCTCATGAGCCCGGCGGCTATCGGCGAGCGGACACGGTTCAGATTGCACGCGAACAGGATCGCCCCCGGCAGCCCCGGCATGTCACCCCCGCCAGTGCAAGGCGCAGATCAGCGTGAACAGGCGCCGCGCCGTGTCCATGTCCGTGATGACCTTCCCGGCCAAGCGCGCCTGCAGGAGTGTCGAGCCCTCGTTGTGCATACCGCGACGCCCCATGTCCAACGCCTCAATCTTCTGCGGCGTGGCGTTACGGATCGCCTGGTAGTAGCTCTCGCAAATCATATGGTAGTCTCGCACGACGCCCCTGAGTGGCGAGAGCGACAGCATGTGTCGCCGTTGATAGCTCGGCCCGGTAATATCCAGCGCCAGGCGGTTGTCGATCAGGGCGATCCGCAGATCGTAGGGGCCGCCTTCGGCGCCCTCCGGATGGAAGTGATTATCCTCCAGCAGATCGAAGATCGCGATCTGGCGTTCCTGCTCCTGGTCACGGTTGGCCGCGCCGAGCGACGCATCGTCCAGTTCGACGGATTGAAGGCGATGTTGGGAAGGATCGACGGTCATGCGAAGCCCCCTATCTACCCGTATTAGCGCCGCCGCCCAACCGATGTTCGCGCGACCGATATCCGCTTCACGCGTTCGTCCACGGATCAACCTTGCGGATTGCGCCGGATGCTCACGGATCGGGCGTGAGCAGGCAGCCCCTCGGCTGTCGCCAGGGTCTCGGTCGCGCCGGCGAGCGCCGCGAACGAGGTCGCATCGCACTTCACCATCGATGTCCGCTTCATGAAATCCATCGTCGACAGCCCCGAGGAGAAACGGGCCGCACGACTGGTCGGCAGGACATGGTTCGAACCGGCGACATAATCCCCGATCGCCTCCGGAGCGTATCTGCCCAGAAAGATCGCGCCAGCGTGCCTCACCCTGTCCGCGAGACTATCCGGATTCTCTACCGCGAACTCGACGTGTTCAGGCGCGATCCGATCCACGATACTCGGAGATTCGCCGAGCGGAGCGATCACGATCGCTCCGTGATCTCGCCACGACGCGGAGGCGTCCACACCCGTCGCCAGGACCCCAAGTTGCCTCTCAACCTCTGCGGCGACGGCATTGGCGAACCCAACATTGTCCGTAATCAGTATCGACTGTGCGTCGGGATCGTGCTCGGCCTGAGAAAGCAGGTCCGCGGCAATCCAGGCCGGATCGTTGCCGCCATCGGCAACCACGACGATTTCCGAAGGGCCGGCCAGAGAATCAATGCCCACCTGACCGTAGACTTTACGTTTCGCGGCCGTCACATACGCGTTACCTGGACCGACGATCTTGTCCACGCGCCGGATTGGACCAGCGCCATGGGCCAGCGCCGCGACCGCCTGCGCGCCACCGATCCGCCAGATTTCCGATACCCCCGCCTCGACGGCGGCCGCCATGACCGCCGGCGCCAGTCTACCCGGCGGCGTCACCATCGCGATACGTCCGACCCCCGCGACCACCGCGGGGATGGCGTTCATCAGCACGGTGGAAGGATATGCGGCACGGCCGCCGGGAACATAGACCCCTACCGCATCGAGCGGTGTCCAGCGCCAGCCCAGCTGCACACCCACCTCATCCGTGAACCAGGTATCAAGGGGCCTCTGCCGTTGGTGATAGGCGCGGATTCTCGCGGCGGCGAACGCCAGCGCGGCGCGCACATCGGCCGGACATTGCCCCGCACCCGCCGCAAGTTCCTCTGCGGTAACCCGCAACGTCTGCTCGCTCAGCTCGACCCGGTCGAAATCGCGGGAAAACCGCAGCACCGCCGAAAGCCCCTCTGTACGCACCGCCTCGATCACAGCCGCGACGGCGGCGTCGACATCGGCTGGAGATCCCCGCGCTTCACTCAGGAACGCGTCAAAGGCTGCGTCGAAGCCGCTATCTGAAAAATCGAATATACGCATGGTGATTCAGATTTCGTGTCCCGGCTTGCGCATGGTCGGCCAGGGCGCGGAAAGATCGGCCAGCGCCGCGTCGATGCACTCAACCACCGCGGCCAGATCCCCGCCATCGGCAAACGCGAAATTCACCACGCCACCTGGCGCCTCCCCGGCCTCAAACGTCATTGCCAACAGTTCCAGGACCGCGTCACCTGGTTCTCGCCGCAAATTGCGCGCCTTCACCTTGAGCACCCCACCGAACTGCAGCCCCGCGCGAACCCTTTCGGCATCGCCGCCCTCGACCTCCCAGCGGAAGCGATTAAATGCGAGCGTCAACCGGCCCGCGCCCGATTCCCATTGGATGTCGCCGATTCGGGTGACCGCATCCTGCAACGCGGCGGAAATCACCGCGAGATCCTCCGCGTCCTGCGCCAGTAGACGCAATGGCCCGCCCACCGCCACCTACGCGTCCCCCGGCGAGGAAGTGGAAGCGCCGGCTTTGCGTCGCCTCAGGTTGGCGCGCAGCGCCGCGGCCCTTCGCGCCTCCCTGGAGGCCTCGGCGGGCTTAGCCTGCGCCCTCTCGTTCGGTGGCGATGATGTGGGCCGTTGTTCCATTTCTGCCTCGCCTAGCCCCAAGTGCGCTCGCGTCAAGCTGAATTCGCTTTCCAGAGGCGCTGTCATTCGCTAGACCCCCCGCTTCCCGATGGGAATTGCCGCCGTAGCTCAGTGGTAGAGCGCATCCTTGGTAAGGCTGAGGTCCGGAGTTCAATCCTCCGCGGCGGCACCATCCCCTAGAGGGGCCGGTCCCCCCCAAACCCGATTCACGCCCGAAAATCATAACGTGATAGGGTTGAATGTCGCGCCACGGCGCGCTTAGCTCCTGACTTAATAAATAATTCAAACACGGGACGAAACGATGTCGGTACTCGATCTATTCAGGCTGGACGGCGAAGTTGCGGTGGTCACCGGCGGAGGCAAGGGCATTGGCCGCGGCATCGCCCTTGCGTTGGCCGAGGCCGGCGCGGATGTCGCGGTCGCCGCCCGTTCACGCGCCGACGTCGAGTCGGTCGCCAATGAAATTCGCGCCATGGGACGTCGTTCAGCCGCCTATGTGGTCGATGTCACCAACTCCGCAGAGGTGCAGCAGCTGGCCGAGACGGCCGCGGCCGAGTTCGGCAAGCTGACAATCTGGGTCAACAACGCCGGCGGCCTGCCCGACGCGACGCCGCGTTACCTCACCCGCACGCCAGAAGATCGCTGGGATGCGCAGATGGCAGTCAATCTCAAGGCGGTCTGGGTTGGGGCGGTCGCCGCCGCCAGCCAGATGAAAGACAGCGGTGGCGTCATCATCAACACCTCCTCGCGCGCCTCTGCGGGTGGGCATGTAAAGAATGGCCCCTACGCCGCGGCCAAGGCCGCCGTGAATAGCCTGACAAGCACTCTGTCCCTCGAACTTGCGCCGAATATCCGAGTTAACGCCGTAGCCCCAGGGCCGGTGCGAACCCAGAATTTCGACGAATCGATCCGGCTGGCCGACGAGGATGCGGCGGAGGAATTCCGCAAGCGTATCGCCCTGCCCCTCTCCCGCTATGGAACCCCGGAAGACATTGGCGCGGCAACGGTATTCCTTGCATCGCGCGCGGCAGGCTGGATCACCGGTCAGTGCCTCTATGTAACGGGCGGGAGCTGAAGCCAGCCGGGGTCGACCGGACGAGGATCCGCAAGCCAGTTCACCTTCCCGCTTGCCAAACACTCCGTAACGCGTTCTACAATTGGGCAGACCAATGGAGCACCACGCCCCCGGCGAAAGGGCACGGGCATCCGACAGGGCAGGAGGCGAACGATGGGTGACTTCAGCGGCAAGGTCGCGATCGTGACCGGTTCGGCGGTAGGGCTGGGACGTCAATACGCCATCTCACTGGCCAGGGAGGGCTGCGATGTGGTCCTCTGCGATATCCGATCGGAGGTGACCCAGGTTGCTGATGAGGTCCGGAGGCTGGGCGTCCGGGCAGAGGCCCACATCGCGGATGTATCTGTCGCCGCCGATGTAAAGCGGGTGGTCGACAGCGCCCTCGCCAATTTTGGCCACATCGACATAATGGTCTCGAACGCAGGTATCTGGCGCGGCGGCGGGGCCAAGGACAGCGTCGACAAATCTCTGGAGGACTACGAGGCACTCATCGGAACCAACATGAAGGGTATCTTCATGTTCGGCCGCGCGGTGATCCCGCATATGATTGCACAGGGCGGGGGCGACATCATCAACATCGCCACCGACCATGTTCATACCCACCCGGGACGCCCGACCGCCGGCGGCAGCGGCATGGATCTCTACGATGTCGCCAAGTGGGGAGTGCTGGCCCTTACCCTGACATGGGCCAAGGCGCTGAAAGACAACAATATCCGCGTCAACAGCTTCTCGATGGGGGCGACCGACTCCTTCATGTTGCGCGGTTTCCACAATCACGCCGCGCCTCCGGAAGAGGTCGCCAAATGGATGAGTCCTGAAAAGGTCTGCGGCCTAGCGATCGAGATGATCAAGGAGGGACCCACCGGCCGTACCGGGGAAAACATCGGCGTCTGGGTCGGCTTCGAAATCGAACTGAAACCAATCCCGGCCGCAAAGCCGGCCCCTGTTCACGCGTAGGGAGACGATTCATGGCCTATCTTTCCGGCAAGACCGCCATCGTCACCGGCGCGGCACAGGGCCTCGGCAAGGCTTTCGCCGAGCGCCTGGCGGCGGAAGGCGCCAATGTCGCCATCTGCGACATCCTTTCGGACGTACTGACTGTGGGCGTGGAACTCGTGGCAAAGGGCCATGGCGTCCTGGCCCGGCAGTTCGACATCACCAGCCGTGCCGATTGCGAGGCGCTGGTTGCCGACGCCGCGGCGAAGTTCGGCTCCGTGGATATCCTGGTCAACAACGCCGCGCTCTGGCGGTCCACACCCGTCACTGACCCATGGGAAAAGGCCCTGACGGATTTTGACGAGATGATGGATATCAACGTCAAGGCTGTGATGGTGATGAGTCGCCTGGTTGTCCCCCACATGCTCAGGGCAGGTGGCGGCGACATCGTCAACATTTCCACCGACTATGTGCTGCCGCTACGCCGCGACGGCGTCAATGCAGCGGATACCGATCTCTATAACGCCTCCAAGTGGGCGCTTAACGGGCTCACCGACGCAGCCGCGCAGGCACTCGCCGAGGACAACGTTCGCGTGAACGCACTATGCATGGGCCCAACCGATACAGCCATGCTGCGGGCCCTGTTTATGCCCGGCGGCAAGCTGGCCCATCTGGGGACTGCGGAAGGCCCGCCGCCGGAGGTGGTCGCCGGGTTCATGGATCCCGCCGACATTGCCCGCCTGATGATCGACCTCTTCAAGGACGGACGTACCGGCGAGAACATTGGTGTCTGGGCCGGCTTCCCCATCGAGCTTGGCCCGCGCAAGCGCTGGGATGTCCGCATGCGCGAGCGCGCCGATTTCACCGGCCAGCCGTTGCGGAACTTCGGCCTTCCCCCCTGGACCGACGCCCCCGAGCCGGTCTGGCATCTGGCCGTCGGACAGCCATCAGAGGCCTGAAGCGCTCTACCTGCCGAAGAGTCTCTCTGAGCGCTATCAGCATTTCAAACGACAAAAGGCGGCATCAGCAGTAACTGCCAGGGCCGCCTGTTGCGTGATAACTGGACTGCCCGAAAAGGCAGTATTGTCAACTACAGCGGCCGGACTTCCCGATCGCTGTAGTTGGGACTCCGGCGGCTAGTGAGCCGCCGGAGCCGCGGCTGCCGCCGCCTTATGGTGATGGTGGTGATGACGATGGTGATGCTTGTGAGCGCGCATTTTCTTCAGCTCAGCCGCGGTGCGGTCGGCAGAATCCTTGGCCGCCTCGGCGTTAGCTGCCGCCGCGGACGCCGTGTTCTGAGCCGCGGATGCCGCGCCACCAGCCGCATCGGCGCTGCCCTGGGCCTTTTCAGCCGCCGCATTGGCCGCCTGAGCCGCGCTGGCTGCTCCATCAGCCGTGCCCTGCGCCTTCGACGCAGCGGCTGCGGCCGCCTGAGCAGCGCTCGCTGCCGCGTCAGCACTGCTTTGAGCGTGTTCCGCGGCTGCCTGAGCGGCCTTCACGGAATCCGTCGTTGCGCATCCACTAAGAGCCACTGCGCTGGCCATAAGGGCTGCCAACGAAACCCGGCTTGCCAATCCAAGCATCGCGAATCCTCCACATATTGAAACGAACAAGTGGGCGCTTTTGGACATGGACGATGTTGTCGGTCAATGGCCCAGATCATCATTTGCCGCATTGCGGCGGCTGGAACGACAAAATCCGTACCCTGTACGGGTTTTCAGCAAGGCTCGGGGCGCGCGGAATGCGGCCGTTCACACAGCCAGACCAGTCGCAAGGCAGCTCCTGAGTGGTCCTTTTCGCGGCCGACCATTTGTGGGACGAATGCATGCGGTGGGGGGCGGCGAACTGCTCCCGTTGATCCATCGGCCATCGGAGTCCGCACAATGAGTTTCCCGCCTGCCTATCCCCATCAACCGATCGAGCGGATCGGCGACGACCTGTTCATCGCGCGAGGCAGCATAAGGATGAATCCGCTGCTGAGGATTTCTCGCAATATGGCTATCGTCCGCTCCGGCGATGAGCTCACCCTGATCAACCCTATCCGGCTGGATGACGCGGGACTTCGCGAACTCGATGCATTGGGCGCGGTGAAGCACATCATGCGCCTTGGCGGTGCGCACGGCAGCGACGATCCCTTCTATGTCGATCGCTACAAGCCTGCATTCTGGTGCCAGGAAGGCGGCACGATGTACCGTGAACCTCCGATCGATCACGTGCTGACCGAAGAGGGCCCCTTGCCATTCGCGGGCGCCCGGCTGATTTGCTTCAAGAGCGCCAGCTTCCCTGAATGCGCACTGCTGCTGACCACCGACAAGGGCGTCCTGCTTACCTGTGATTCGCTGCAGACGTACGCCGACTTCAGCAACAGCAATCTCCCCGCGCGCCTCCTGTTACCTTTTGTCGGCTTTACCAAGTCTACCCTGATCGGACCAATATGGCTGAAGATCGCCACCCCCGACGGCGGTACACTCCGCGCCGATTTCGAGCGACTGCTCGAGCTCCCTTTTGACGCCCTGCTGGCGGCGCACGGTACGTTCCTGAAGTCCGGGGCGCATGCGGCGGTTCAGCGCGCAATCACCAAGGCGTTTCCCGGCTGACGGCCGTGACCAACTGGCCTACTCGTCAGTCCTGGTGACGCGCCCAACGATGGACTGTCAGTTGAATGGCCATATGCGAGGAAACTACCCTGATGCCAAAGGTTCTGGTCGCTGGCGGCGCAACCGGGATCGGTGCGGCTGTCGTCGAACGGCTATGCAATTCCGGCGCCGAGGTCACTATCCTCGATGTCGCCGAGCCCACCCATGGCCGCGGGGCATTCTTGCCCTGCGATCTGGCCGACCCGGCCGCCATCGACGACTCGCTTGAAAGACTCCCTGGAGGCTGGGACGCCCTGGTCAACGTGGCCGGCATTCCGGGGCCTCGTCCGGCCGAGCCCGTGATTGCCGTGAACTTCCTCGGCTTGCGTCACCTGACAACACAACTGTTGCCCCGCATGACCGCGGGCGCCAGCGTGGTCAATGTCGCCTCGACCGCCGCACAGGGCTGGCAACGCCGCGCATCCGTCATTGATCAGTTGCTTGATACTCCTGACTGCGCCACCGGTCTCGAATGGTGCCGAGCCAACGGTGGTCTATGGGAAAAAGATCCCTACACCTTCTCCAAGCAGTGCGTTGTCGCCTGGACCTACCGGGCGGCCGGGCTTGCCAGACCATTTGGCGTGCGCGTTAACGCCGTCAGTCCCGGTGGCACCGACACGAGGCTCACCGAGAACTTCACCGCCCAGATCGGGTCCGAGCAGGTCGCCTGGATGAACAGCCACATTGGCCGCGCCGCCATGCCCGACGACATTGCCAAGGTGATCGAATTCGTCGCTATCGGAGACTGTGGTTGGCTCAACGGTATCGACATTGTCGCTGACGGCGGAATGACGGCCGGCCGTCTTGGCGGTTGGATCGATTTCAGCCAGTCCCCAGCGATGCTGGCCCGCGACAAACCACCATCCAATCTTTGAAAGTTCACAACCATGACAGTCTATTTCGTCGCCTTGGTCGACATCGCCGACCGGCAAGAGTTCGGCGTCTATGAGCAGGGGTTCATGGACGTCTTCAGCCAGTACGGTGGCAGGATTCTCGCCGTTGACGACAGCCCAACCGTCCTCGAGGGAGCGTGGCCGCACACCCGGACGGTCCTGATGTCCTTCCCCACCGCGGAAGAACTGGAGCGCTGGTATCACTCGCCGGAATACCAGACGATCTCGCAACACCGTCACAAGGCATCAAGAGCAGATATCGCGGTCCTCAAGGGGCTTGGTTAGCCACCCCTCAAGAAACCAGCTCCACCCGGTCGCCAACCCGCACCGTTCCCGGTTCAACGACCTCCGCGTAGGTTGCGAAGCCCGGGGTCACCGCGCTTTCCGGCGGCTGGCCCGGGTAGGCCTGCTTCGGCCGATAGCGGATCAGTTCCTTCATTACCTCCAGGTTCCGCACACCGTGGGTGGGATCGAGGCCGGGGATCGGGCAGCGCGGCACCGGGGTTCGCACCCTGAGGGAAACATCACCGACCCGCAGCAGCCGACCGTCCCAGCTGTCCTCTTCGTGTTCCTGATCGTTATCGAATACAAAGCCCGGCCGGAACCGCGCCGCTTGCACGGGCGCTCCAAGCTCTCGTCCAAGTCTTTGCAAGGACCCTGTCGTCACGAAGGTGATCGGCAGCACGTCGAGCGCCGACGTCCGCCCCAGGCAGCGCACTAGACGAATCGGCCGGCCCACGAGTCGTGAAATCGCGGCGCTCCACGGCCCCTCGACCTCGCCGACGGGGATCCGGCGGATCCCGTGATTATCATGCTCCCAGAGCCGTCCAATCGCGCCCGCGTCGCCTTCGAGCACCTCGCCATCCGGCATCTCCAGCCGAAGGCAATCACTATCGGACTCATAGTGAAAGGTCAGCGGGAAGAAGTCGCCATGTCGCTCGGTCGAGACAAAGCGATCATCCGCCTCGGCAAGGCCGAAAATACGGTCATGCCGGATGCCACTCGCGTTCACTTCAACCCAATCAGGATTTAGGAAGCGCGTCGCCTTGACGAAAACCCGCCCTATTTGCGTCACCGTGATCACACCACCGCCTTTTTTCGGCCGCGCTGAGAGCGGCGGTATCCAAGTCTAATCCTGAATTGCGCGATAGCGAATCAAGCGTTTCTCACGCCCGCCCCCTTCCCTCGAATCTCCTGATCGGCGAGCATATGCCCTGCAGGCGAGCAACCCACCTGCTCAACCTCTGGGGGAGACAGCATGGCTAAGGTCACCGGACTATCCGGCAACGAAATCTACTGCATGGCGCTGAAGCACTATGCGCCAGGCGAAATTGTCGTCGGCAACAGCGTCAACTCGATGGGCTTCCTTGGCAATCTCGCGGCGGGCGTCCGCGGCATTGGTGGCGGCGAAATCCCCCAGGTCACCCAGGCCGTCGAGGACGGACGCATCAGGGCCTTCGATCGAATGGTCGCCGAAGCGAAGAAGGAGGGCGCGGCCGGCGTCACCGGTGTCACCAGCGAGCTGCGCGACTTCAACGGCAATACCGAATTCCTCTTCGTCGGCTCCTGCCTGCGACACACGGACGATACAGCTGCGATCCCCTTCTTTACCAGCGCCGGCAGCGCGCAGGAGCTCTATTGCCACATGGATGCCGGCTACCAACCAGTTGCCCATGTCTTTGGCAACATTGCCTATCTGATGGGGCTGGGCGCGGGCATCTCCGGCGGCTTCAAGACCCTGGCGCGCGGCGAGATCGCCGAATACAGCGCGATCTTCAACACCACCCGCCACGCCGCTCTCGACCGCATCGTCGCCCAGGCCAGGGAAGCGCGCGCGAATGCCGTCGTCGGCATACGCACCAACATCAGCTTCTGGCACGGCACGCACGAAATGCTGATGACCGGCACCGCGGCGCGCAACAGCGCCCTCCCCGACCAGACAATCAACAATCCCGTCACCAGCGATCTGACCGGCGAGGAACTCTGGGCGATGACCAGCCTGGGCTATGCGCCGGTGAAACTGCTGATGTCCGCGGCGGTCTATTCCCTGGGTATGGCGGGCGGCCTGATGTCTGCCCTGAAGTCGTTGACCAAGGGCGAGATCAATGAACTCACCACCCTCATTCATGATGCCCGGGAGGTCGCCATCGACAGGCTCAAGCGTGAGGCCGACTCGGTCGGCGCGGAGGAGGTCGTCGGCGTCAAAACCTACGTCGCCCAGATCAGCCCCAATCTGGTCGAATTCCTGGCCATCGGCACCGCCGTCCGCAAATCCCCCGGCGTCGCCGTCGCCACGCCCAATCTGCCGGCCCACGCGATCGTCTCGGAAAAGGATACTTGGATCGAAGGCGCTTTCGGCTTCAGCCTGGACCGCAACAACTGACCTTCTGAAAGGCTATCCATAGCCGTCGTAACGTGTTTTAGTTTTGGACCAGCAAGAAGCGCGCCACGCGTCATGACGCAGATGGCCCCAACATACGCCGGGAGGCACGACGGCAATGGTTCAATCCGCAATTCTCGAACGTCGAGATGCAATCGCCAAGACGCCGATCCTGGAGCGGATCGCATCGATGAAGGACATGCTCATCGAGGCTGGCAACGAGGCGCAACACCTGCGCCACCTGCCCGGGTGGGCCTCGAAGGAGATGGCTGCTCAGGGCCTCTACCGCTTCGCCCTGCCGCTTGAGCTGGGCGGTGAGAACCTGCGCGCCCGACAGCAGATCGAGGTGGTCGAAGCAGTGGCGGCCATCGACGGCTCGGTCGGCTGGTGCGCGCAGATCTCGTCGGAAATCAATGCTCTGGTCATCCGACGCATGGATCCTGCCTTCGCCCACCAGATCTTCGACGACTGGGATGCGCTGGTCTGTTCAGGCCATGGCCCTGCCAACGGTCCAAACCCCGGGCGTTTCTGCCGTCGTGACGGCGATGGCTGGCGCGTGAACTACCAGGGCTCGTTTGCCAGCGGCAGCCATAACGCCAACTGGAACTACCTGATGGGGCCGATGGTCATTGATGAGGCCACCGGCAAGCCGGCGGACGCCTCCTTCATGTTTCCCAAAGGCGAGTTCGAGATCATTGACACCTGGGATACAGCCGGTATGCCCGGCTCGGGCAGCCGCGACGTACTGATGGCCGACCGCTATGTCCCGCCGGAGCGCCTGTTGCCAGGTCGTTCGCTGGCGCCGTGCGAGATCTGGGACAACCCCACATACCGCAACCCGACCCACGCGGTTTACAACAAGTCGGCGGTCGCTCTGGGGGTCTGCCGAGGGGTGATCGACAACTTCATCGAACTGGCCAAGGGCAAGACCCCCTGGGGCCTGGGCTCGAAACTCAAAGAGCTCCCTGTGGTGCAGTACCGGATTGGCGAGGCGCAGGCCAAACTGCTGTCAGCACGCGCCTTCGTCATGGAAACCCAGGACCGCCTGGAAGCGCACCTCGGCCCACTGCCAAAGGACGGCGGGCGACTGGAGCCGGAATGGGAGTATTTCTGGCCCGCTCTACTGGCCTGCGCGCATGCAGCCCAGACCTGCCGGGAAATCGTCAGCATGATCAATAATACGTCCGGCACCACCGGCAGCCGCATGGACAGCCCGCTCGAACGCCAGCTACGCGACGCCCACCAGGCGGCGAACCATGCGCTGATCTCGTTCCGTCACTACGAGGACATCGGCAAGACCTTCGTCGGCTATGAGCCGGCCGCCGGCTACATGGAGCTTTCCCGGGCCTGAATGCGTGGACGCTCTTACCTGCTTAGCCTTCGTGGGAAGGAGGTCACTACGAAATCAGCGTCACCTCATCGCCTACCCGCACCGTGCCCGGCTCAATGATCTCGGCATAGGAGGCGAACCCAGGCGTTTCGTAACCCGCCAGCAGCCCGTCAGGATATGCCTGTTTCTCCCGATAGCGGATCAGGCCTTTCATCACGTCGAGATCGCGCTGGCCATCGGCTGGATGGAGTCCTGGAATCATGCAGCGAGGAACGGGAGTGCGGACCCGGAACGTCGCCTCGCCGACCCTGATCAACTTTCCGTCCCAGCCGTCCTCCTCGTGCTCTGCGTCATTGTCAAAAACGAAACCTGGCCGGAAACGCGCCGAATCCACGTCCACGCCGAGCTCGCGACTGAGTCGGCGAAGTGAACCGGTGGTGACGAAGGTGATCGGCATGACATCCACGCATGAAACATCGCGCAGACAGCGCACCAGCCTGATTGGCCGCCCGACAAATCGTGAAATCGCATCGGCCCACGGCCCCTCCACTTCCGCGACCGGGATCTGCCGGATTCCGTGTAGATTGAATTGCCACGTCCGCCCAAGCGATCCGGCCTCGCCGTCCAGGGCAACGCCGTTCGGCATTCGCAACCGCAGACGATCTCCGCCGGAGTCGTAGTCGAATATCAATGGAAAGACGTCTCCGTGCCGTGCGCTGGAGACAAAACTGTCGTCGACCTCCGCCAGAGCGAACGCCCGGTCGTGCAGTATGCCGCCGGAACCCACCTCCACGCTTTCTGGATGCAGGAAACGGGTCGCCTTGACAAATACTCGGCCAATCCGCGTCACGAAGATCATGATGGGCGCTCCCGAGCGCGTAGTACTACTCCGGAATCTCTTCACCCGAACCGCCGAACGCAGTTGGGAAATCCCTAAGCTTGGGCAGACCATCTTTCATCGGCAGGACCGTCTCGGCATAGTTCACGTGCACGCCAGGCGCGAATTCCAGCGTCGGGATCGTCGCGGCGAATACGTCCACCAGGCCCAGCGGCGGATGATTGGTCATCAAATGGCCGCCACACCTGGCGCAATACTGTCGCTGACTCAACTCAGTCTTGTGGAAGGTCGACACATGTTCGGCGCCTGCCGTGATCCGCACCGCCTCCGGCTTCCACAGGCTGAACGCATTGATCGGCCCGCCGGACCACGACCGGCATGAGCGACAGTGGCAATAGCCCATTGCCTCCGGCGCACCGTCAACCTCGAGCGACACCGCCCCGCAAAAACAACTTCCCATGTGAGTCATAGATCCCCGTCCGCCAAAACGGCGAGCGACGTGCCAGCCGGTTGGTAGAAGCTCACCCGGCGCGATGAGTTCGTCAAGGAGTTCAACGCCCCCACGCCCTCACTTAACCCCGAACACGAGCAGTTCATTCCCCGGAATCTTCCCCGTGAAGCCGTAGCCCGAGGGCATGATCAGCTCACCGTGGTAGGCGATCGGACCGACACCGCCGCCCATCGCCCCGCCCTTAGCGGTAGCGCCGCCGATAGCAGTCACTGGTACAGTAGTGTCGTAGCTCCACAGCTCCTTGCCAGTGCGCGCATCACGGATACGGATCCAGCCGTCGGTGCCAGGCGCGATAACCAGATTGCCGGTGACAGATATCGCCGAGGCGATACCCGGCACGCAGCGCGGACGGCCCTTGCAGCTCTCACCGGTGTCGGGAACCTTCCACAGGTACTTCCCGGTCTTCAGATCCAGTGCGTACAGCCCGGGCCTTGCCGGCTCCGAATGGGGTTCATGATCGTCCGCATCGCTGACCGGCACGAACACCCGGTCGCCGGAAACCGCCATGCCGAAATAGACTCCGGCCAGGACCCCTCCCCGCCCCGCCTTGACGTTCCATTGCAGCTTGCCCGTGGTCGCGTCGACCGCATAGACATCGCCTGACTTGGCCCCGGCCAGGACATAGTCGCGACCGTTGCTGGCCGTGGCCACCATCGTCGCCGCGCCGATGTCATAGTCCGGCCCCTTCTCGGATGGGCACAGGGTCTTGTCGGGCGTGCCGCAGGCGACGTTCCAGGCGTCATTGCGGCGGGTCTGATAGACCCAGTTCATCCGACCGGTTCCCAGGTCGAGCGCCACGATCGCATCGCTGGTCGGCGTCGCCGGGCTCGAATAGTTGTCACCGGTGCCGACATATAGCTGATGGCGTTTCACGTCGATCGATGGCGTGTTCCAGATCGGCGCGCCGGAAGGTCCCATCCGCCTCGCCCCGGCATCATTCAGGCCCTGATCCTTTGGCGCCGGTGTCATGTAGGTCTGCCAGACGAGAGCGCCGGTCCTCGCGTCCAGCGCCGCGACCGATCCACGGAACGTGCAGCATTCATAACTGGGCTGGATGATCGCCTCCTCCAGGGAGGATACCGGCACATACAGCAGCTTTCCGTATAACGTCGGCGCGGCGGTCATCGTTGTGCTCGGATGCCGGTCAGCCTTGACCTTCCACACCAGCGATCCGTCGAGAGCGCTCAGCCCGTAAACGTTGCCGACCAGGTCGCCGAAATAAACCATCGGCTTTGCCGTGCGATCGCCCGCCTTCCAGCTCGAGACCACCACGCCGGTGCGCGTCTCGGCTCCCGCATGGAACCGCCAGCGGACGCAGCCGGTCTCGCGATCGAGCGAATAGACATCGCCCATATGACTACCGACGAAAATCGCCCCGCCGGCTAGCGCGGGGTGGGAACGGGCGCGCTGGGCGTCCGGGAAAGCAAACGCCCACTTCAGCTTCAGTTTGCCGATATTGCCGCTGTTCAGACCGCCCAGGCCAGTCGGGATCGCGCGTGTATTGGCGTCTGTCAGGCCCCAGCCCGGGAACGGCGGCGGTTCATTGTAGTCGAACGCCGCGGCGCGGCCCTTGCACATCGGCGCGTGGTCTTCTTCGGCGGCGCTAACCTTCTTCCCCGCAAGGAGCTCCGAGACCGCGATCTTTTCGTCCTGGGACAGGCTCGAGCCCTGCGCGCGCATGGCGCCGTTGCTCAGCGCATTGAGGATCGAACCAGGCGGCATCAGGCCAAGTATGGTCACCGGCGGCGCGTTACCGACCCCGTTGGCATGGCACATCGCGCAGTGGCCCTTGAATACCTCAGAGCCCCGGCTGCCTTGCCCTTCCTCGAAATGCGTGAAGTCGTTGTTGGTCGACGGGTCCGACGGCGCCGCCAGCGCTCGCGAAGCCGGGTTTGCGCTCAGCAGAGCCGCCAAAACTCCGGCGACAAGCGCCG
This sequence comes from Caulobacteraceae bacterium, assembly GCA_025352165.1. Classification (GTDB taxonomy): domain Bacteria; phylum Pseudomonadota; class Alphaproteobacteria; order Caulobacterales; family Caulobacteraceae; genus Acaudatibacter. The sequence goes on from JANXTX010000112.1 coordinate 30,426, forward strand.
GGACGATGGGCCTGTTCATGGATTCGCCCCTTCTTGATGTTCCTCTTTTTTTAGACTTGCGCCGTCATCCGGCGCGGTGTCAAATGTAATGCGTTCTGGTTTTCATTCCAAGCTTATCGAGGGCGGATGAAACCGGCGCCAACGGTCGAGTAAAAGCCTGGGTGATCGACGAACGCGGCGAAGCGCCGCCGCGACACACTTAAGAACGCCGCCCGAATAAGCGCGGCGCGACACAGAGAGGGAACACGGAATGCCTACACACCAATCCATGACTCGGACTCCCGCTTCAGCTCGGACCCTGTCGCGATGCACCTCGTCGCATACCGCATTGATCGTCGCGCTAGCGACCAGCCTCGCCGCCGGCGGCGCAATGGCGCAAACTGCGGCAGGCGGCGGATCGTCTGGAGGTACTATCGCCAAATCCGACCAGGCCACCTCTCTTGAGGAGGTCACGGTCACAGCCCGTAAGGTCAAGGAACGTCTGATCGATGTGCCGGTCGTGGCCAGCGTCATGAGCTCTGTTACCCTGCAGCGTTACGCGACGACCGACCTCGAACAACTGGATTCCCAGGTGCTCGGCGTCCACATCTACCACGCTGACGGAGGCGTCGCCGGCGGCGGCATCTCGATCCGCGGCGTGGGCCAACTGGCGGTCGACTACGGCGCCGAAGAACCGGTGGTGGTCGACATCGACGGCATGGCTTTCACTCGCGGCCACGTACTCGACACCGGCTTCTTCGACATGCAGTCGCTGGAAGTGTTGAAGGGACCTCAGTCTCTGTTCTTCGGCAAGAACAGCCCCGCCGGAGTGATTAACGTCACCAGCATGAACCCCGGCCCGGACTGGAGCGGCTACGTCAAGGCTGGTTATGAGTTCAAGACCGAGGATCCGACCATCGAAGGTGCGGTCAACATCCCAATCACAGACAAGCTCAAAGCGCGTGTCGCCATGAAACTAGAGGACATGCAGGGCGGCTGGCTGCAGAATACGGCCATCCCGGTGCCCGGCCTTCCTGGCTACGGCGGCGGAGAAACCCAGGGCGCCAGCTACAATAAGTATCCGCAAACCAAGGAACTGCTCGGCCGCATCACCCTCGTCTGGAATCCCAACGATCGATTCAGCCTGAACTTCAAGGCTTTCGGCTCTGTAAGGCATGACAACGACGGTAACGCGGTGACGCTAGCGGGTTGCGGCGTCGGCAATCCAAATGCGCTTTCAACCACGCACCCGGTTTATGACGGCGTCATCGACTACACACAGACCTGCTCCGGTCATCTGACCTGGACAATAAATGACGCACTTCCGTCGCAGGCCGTGGCGGCGACCCTGACCGGCGTGGCTCCGGGCGCCAAGTTCTACATGAACTCCACCAACTACATCTACACTTTGAACATGAACTATAAGTTCGATCAGTTCGACGTGACTTCAACCACAGGCGTCTGGGATCACCGCGAGCGGGAATATACTGGTTACAGCTATGACAGTTTCGCCGGCATCGTCTCCAAACAAGGTGAATCTGGCACGAGCTGGGAACAGGAACTCCGAGTTCACACGGACTTCAACTTCCCGCTCAACGCCACTTTTGGCGCCTTTTTCGAAAAAGATCAGTACGGCCACTATGCGCCAATCACGTTGCTTCCGCTTGGTGCGACCGCTCAACCGGGACCGTATTTCGGCAGCTACCTGACCTGGAACAATGTTGAAGGCAATTCAAACAAGAGCTACTCGTTCTTCTTCCAGGGCAACTGGAAGATCCTGCCAAACCTCGAACTCGCCGGCGGCGGACGCTGGTCCCACGAAGAGCGCCATGCTCAGGTCGGCAATGCATTCAATGCCTTTGATGGCTTTCCATTTTTCCAGCAAAATCCCACTCTGAACCCGTTCAGCCCGGCGGGGGTCTGGTACCACCCATCAACCAGCTTTACGAACTTCTCGCCTGAAGCCACGCTCAGCTGGCACCCGCGACAGAACCTGATGGTCTACGCTGCCTATAAGACCGGTTACTTGGCCGCCGGTATCTCCAACCCTGGTTCGGTCCCCAACCTGACCGGGTTCGCGACTACCGCCCAACAGAACGCCCAGCTGATCTTTGGGGGTGAAACCGTTGAAGGCTTCGAAGGCGGCGTTAAAGGCACGTTGCTCAATGGCAGGCTAAGTGGCGACTTCGATGTCTACCGTTACAAGTACTCGCAATTGCAGGTCGCCGTCTTCAATCCACAATCGGTCACCTTCAGTACCCAAAATGCCGCCAGCGCTTTAAACGAGGGTGTCGAATTCCAGGGCTCGTTCCGGTTCAACGAGAACTTCTCAGTTCGCGTCGGCCTTGCCTATAATCACCTGGCCTACGAGAGCTACACCAACGCCCAGTGCAACCCGATCCAGCTCCTGAACCCGGCCCCGCTGGGCTCTCAGGTCGGCCGGGGCCAATGTGTCATAGTCGCCGTCAATGGCGCCACGACCAAAATCCAGGACTACAGCGGCTACACCTATGGCGAGGCGCCGTTCCAGGCGATCATCGGCGCCAACTTCGACCACGACCTCAACAGCAAGTGGGCGTTCCAGGCGACCGCCGACGCCACCTTCTTTGACAGCTCGCCTTCCATCCTTGGTCAGCCCGGCACTTCGGTTCCGGCCTATAGCCTGGTGAACATGTCGCTGAAACTGCATGAGAAGGATGGCCCCTGGTCCGTCGCTCTGATCGGCACCAATATCACCAACACTCTCTATATCGACCCGATCGGCAACAAGCCCCTCGGCGAAGCGGGCGACCTCACCGGCTACATACACCCGCCGCGCGAGGTCACCCTGCAGTTTACGCGGACGTTCTGAGCCAACCCTCCCCCGCGCATCCGCGTGGGGGAGGATCCGTTCTCCGCGAGAGAGCTAATCCACGGCCATTCGTGGGTGAGGTTTCCGGGTATCGCTCAACCGGGCCCAGGCCATAGTGGCCACGCTTTTCATCATCCCTGACGTGCGGGATTCTCCAGAACGTCGCTCAGCCTGGGACGACGCCTCTCGCCAGAGACCGCACCATCGGCATACTGAGCAGCCAGTCCCCCCCGAGAGCAAGCTGGGCGGGGCCGATGTCGCGAACGAGATGGGCGACAATATCCGCGGGCACCGAGCCATCCGGTGCGAACGGGTCCAACGCCGTCAGCGCCTTGATTCGCCGATCATCCTCATCGACATCTCCGGACAGGTCACCGGTTCGCTCCACGATGATCGCGCAGGCTGTCGGCGAATGACCGACGTCCAGGGCGCAGTTCAGCAGAATTCCGTCTAGCATTCCCGCGCGGATTGCGTTGACTCCATTGAGGATGGAAAAGCCCAGTGCGCCGCTGGTCAACTCGGTAGCGATCACGAACAACTTGCCCTGGTAGGGCATGACCCAGCCATCCAGCGTCACTCCGCCGGTGCCCATAATAAGGCGCAACAGACCGGTGTCATCCAGCCTCATCATGATCTGGTCGTGGATAAAATGCCCAGGCCGCTGGGCGTAGGGCCGCGTCGAGCGGAAAAAGCCTTCATAGGCGTGCGCCCTCAACGCTGTCCCATCCATGATCTGGTCCATCAGAGGAATCGGCAGCCCAGGCGGCAGGCGAGCCGATCTGCTCAGTGAGGTGTTCGACGGCTCCACACCAAGCAGCCCCTCAAGACCGCCGATATCCCGTTCCCAATCAATCAGGCGGAAGCCCCGGACCCGGCTGGCCACCAGTTCGGTAAGGCGCGCCAGGTTGTGATTGGAAGGCTCCACCCTCCCGGTCATCCAGCGCCCGACGATCGATTTGTCCACCGCCAATTCAGCGGCCAGATGACTCCGCGTCATTGAAAGAGACTTCAGGACCAGGGTGAGCTTATCGGCGAACAACTGTGATTGCATTTCTATATTTCCGACAAATCCCCAATGTAAGCGGGGCCCTGCCGCTCATGCACGAAGGTATGCCGCATGCAAGCCATTGCGAGTGCATGGCGCACCGTTCGCATTGGTCCTACAGGAGCGGCGCGACTTCGTTGGCCAATAAATCCATCGAATGCTCCCATTCCCGCGGCGCGTCGAGGTAGTCATAGCTGTAGACCAGCAGCGTTCCGAACGGCCCGCCGAGCTCTTCGAACCAAGCCTTCATTTTGCGGACCACCGTATGCGGTGAACCGACAATCCAGACGTGCTCGGCCAGATAGGCCGCGTCCACCTTGGACGGATCCATCATGGGATCGGGCAGAATTCCCTGCAGAATGCCGAAACGCTCGAAGGTTGGCTTCAGGTAGACGTCCCAGGCATGACCGATACCGCCTTCGATCGCCAGGCGCCGCGCAGCCTCGTCGGTATCGGCGACAATCACATCGCGCACCACCCGGTGCACCAGACGATCGTAGGGCCGACCTGCAGCTTCCATCTGCGTCCGGTAGGTCTCGAAATGGCTGCGCAGGAAAGCGTTGCCAGCAAATACCGAAGCCGGGATGTAACCCTGTTTGCCCGCGAACTCGATCGAGGGTGATGGTGAATTCAGGCCGGTCATCGCCATCGGCATCGACCCGCCCCATGGCCGAAGGTCGCGGATCGTCTCGTGCGAAAGTTCCGAAGTCGGAAACCCCGCGTCCCAGAATTCGCCGACATGCGAGAACGGCTCGCCCTTCCATACCCGCTGCATGATCTCGATTGCCTCGAACATCATCGCGTGGTTTTTCGACATGTCGGTGACGCCGCGCAGCGCCGCGTCGCTGGGATAGGCCCCGGTGGCCACACCCATCTGATACCGCCCCTCAAGGATCTGGCTCAGCCATGCCGACTGCACCGCCAGCGTCGACGGATTATGATAGGGCAACAGGTGGGCCAACGGTCCCAGCTTGATCCGGCTGGTCTGCAACGCCGCCGCGGCGATCACCAGCTCGGGACTGGGTATCGATTCCCAGTCGAGCGTCGCATGCTCGCCTACCCAGTATTCGCTGAAGCCAACCTTGTCGGCATGCACCGCCTGACGCACCGCCCAGTCGAACACCTGCCTGGGACTCCGCTCAGGCCGCATAAACGGCGTCTGGAACATCCCGACTTTCATGGCCAAATCCCCTACCAATCAAAAATTATGTTGAATGCGGCGAAGCCGCTATAGATTGTCCGCAGATACGCAGATTTACGAGGATAAGAATATATTTCAGATCACTGAAAGAAGACGCGCCAAACCAAAATCGATCCTTCTTTATCCTCTTAAATCTGCGTCATCTGTGGACAAATTTTCTCTCGTCGCCTGCTAGGCTCAGCGCGTATAGGGAGTCATCATCGTCAACACACTATCCGCCTCAGTGAAGCCCACCTGCGCAGACGCGCCGAACGATTCCAGGATCGCCTTGAACCGCTCCTCCACCAGCGCCCGGTAGTCGCCATGCGTGAACAGATATTCCTGATTGGCATCGATCCCCGCCAGAACCTTCATGGCTACCGCGCCTGGCGCCATGCCGATCGAGAAGCTGTCGCCAACCAGCGGCGTCGCCACGACGCCCGGATAAAGGATCGAGACCCCGATGTTGTGCGGCGCCAGTTCCGCCCTCAGCGCCTCGCCCATAGCGCTGACCCCAAACTTGGTCACCGCATAGTCACCGATGGCGCTGGCCGAAAGCATCCCCGCCATCGACGAGGTCAGCACGATGTGCCCGCCCTCCCCGTGCTCCTTGATCAGAGACGTGGTCGCGTAGACCGTGTTGTAGACCGCCGTCAGATTAATCGAGACGATCCGGTCCCAGGCCTCCGGCGAGGTTTCCGACAGCGGCGTTCCCGCCGGCGAGATCCCGGCATTGGCGCAGACTATGCGTAAGCGACCAAACTCCTTCGCCGACACCGCCGCATTCCGCCACGCCGCGCGGTCACAGACATCCAGCGGTATCGCCAGCACCTGCGCGCCGCTTGCCGTCAGCCCGGCGGCGGCCTTCTCCAGCGCCGTCACGTCACGGTCGCACAATACCAGCTTCAGGGCACGCCCCGCGAACGCCTCCGCCATCGCCAGCCCGATCCCGCTCGCGCCGCCGGTAATCAGCGCAACGCCTCCACTCATGTCCGCCACTTCGTCCGCCTCGCGTTTCAATCCCTTGTTGGGTGGAAACTAGCACGCGCTACGAATTTGGTGCGAGCCGAATTGTGAACCCTACGCGCCGGCTTGCCACGGCGATGCAGGTTTGTTCACGTGGATGACGCAATGGCCTAGAGTCATTCCTGGCAGTACCGCGCATCATGGCTCCGCGGCATCGCTCAAATGCATAGCTGAGACGATTTTTTGAGCCGACCTGAATGAGAACCTGCCAGGCCGTGGCGCGGTTGTCGGCGACGTCTTCGAGAACGAATCCCAGGACCTGCGGCGGGAATCGGTCGGCCGGGGTCGGATCCCCGCGCCGCCCATCCCACCGGCTAGACCTGGTGCGACCGCGGCGTTACCAGCAGCGGCGTCGCCTCCCGCCAGGACTGGGCGAGTGGCCCACTCGAAACCGCTGCCCCGCCGCCCATCCCGGCCATGGCTGCAACGAAGGCCTGCGCCGATGCCGGCGGCGACACAGAAGCGCCGGTGGTCGGGTCGACCACGATGACCCCGCCATGGCCGTCGCTGCTGGCCGTGAAGGTCGAGCCGGTGAAATTTCCCACGAGGTTGAGCTTGGCCGTGTGAGTCCCGTCGGTCACCGTCAACACGCCTCCCAAGGTCGTGCCGCTGAAGGTCGCCTCGCCAGCGCTGACGAAACCGACATCGCTCAGATCGAACGACGTCCCGCCGGTGGTCGAGAAACCGGTGATTGCGGCGGTGTATAGCTGGCTTCGGCCGAGGATCAGCGTGCCAGTCCCGCCCGAGAAAGCCACAGCCTGGTTGAAAGTCCCCGAAGCGTCGAGCGTCCCGCCAATGACTCGCGCCGAGCCGGTCCCGGTGACAGTCGCGTTGTTCTCCAGCACCAGCGTGCCGGCGCTGACCAACAGCAGGCCGTTGTTGATCACCGGCCCCTGTATCTCGAGCTTGCCTCCTCCGGACACTTCAAGAGTGCCGTTCACGGTCACGCCTTTTCCGCTGATCACGTCGGCCGCATTGGTCAGATTGAGCGTGCGGCCTGCATTGATAATCACGCTGCCGTTCGTCTGGAACCAGTCTCCGCCGAAAGTGATGTTCGAGGCCACCGTCACCTTGGCCGTTTTGGCGGTCACGAACAGGTTGGCGACCGATAGCGAGCCGTGGTTCTGCAAGGTCAGTTTGCCGGTCACCGAAAGGGTCCCCGCCCCGCCGATGGATCCCGCCACCGCCAGACTGCCGATGTCATTGACGATGCCGTTGTCGATCAGCGTCTTGCCAGCGGCCACCGTCGCAGACGCGCCCAGCGAGAAGTTACCGCCCGATGCAATCTCTAGAGTCCCGAAATCCTGGAACACCGGTGCGGAGCCGACGAAACCGGTGACCGTGATGTTTCCGGCGCCGCCGATCCCACTGACGGTGCCCGAACCACCATCAAGCTCAAGCGTTCCCCCTCCACCAATGACCGCGCCCGCCAACACGCTGTTGGTTTCGACGATCAGCACGTCGGACGACGACTTGAACAGCACCGCGGCCCCGCCGGAGATCGTCCCGAAATTGATGACCGTCACATTGCCGCCGGCGCCGGCAAAGACACCGACGCCGGTATAGGCGGCGCCGTAGCTGGATACCCGGCCCTCGATGGTCGCGGTGTGATGCGAGGGGACGCCATTGATGATCGTGCCGACTGACATCTCGATGCCGTATCCCGAGAGCTGCCGTCCCGCGCCCGCGCCGGAGATCACCGTCCCGTAGTTGGTGACCGCGCCATTGCCCTCGATGCCGGCCCCACCGATGCCACCGCGTGATGAGCCCGCCCCCAGACCGCCCGCGCCGCCGGAGATCATGCCGAGATTGATCACGTAGCCACCGCCAGCTGCCAGGACGGCGCCCGCACCGCCCGATCCGACCTGTTGATAGCCCGATTTCGCGCCGTTAACGCCGGTTCCACCGCCACCGCCGATGACGAGTTGATCGTTGGCCAACTCCCCGCCGTCGGTCAGGACGACGCCCGCCCCCCCCGTGCCGCCGCCTCCGCCCGATCCACCGGCGCCGCCGATGCCGCCTTCGACGAACCCCGCATTTATTGAAACAAAGCCGCCGCTGGCGAGAGCGACGGCCGCTCCGCCGGTTCCTCCATAGCCGCCGATGCCGGAGCCGCCGCCGCCCTGGCCGCCTTTGCCACCGATAACGCCGCCGAGCTGGTTGATCACATCGCCGGAGCCGGCCATGTAGACGCCGTCCCCGCCGCCGCCGCCCGCCCCTCCACGCGCCGTCCCGCCAAAGCTGCTCGCGCCGCCGGCCCCGCCGCCACCGCCGAAGATATAGCTTTCGTTGACAACTTTGCCTCCTGAATGGAAATTTCCCCCGGCGCCGCCATAGCCGCCCTCGCCACCGAAGGAGCCCGCGATTCCCGCGCCGCCGCCGCCGCCGATGATGTCACCGCCGAGCGATTGCACGTTTTCATAGACCGACAGATAGACCCCCGCGCCGCCCGCGTTGCCCGCCGCACCCGCCCCGCTGGCCGATACCGCGAGGCCGCCGTGAACGTAGCCGGCGCCAAGGTTCAGAAACTGGCCGCCACCCGTCCCCATGGTGGCGCCATTGGCGCCGGATTGCGCGGCAATGTGGCCATAGTTCTGGACCGTCGCCAGACCGCTGGTAACCAGGCCGAAGCCACCCACGCTGCCGGAGGCTGTGATGTCGACGGTGCTGAAACCGCTGTTAAGCAGATAGCCGGAACTATAGGTCCCGGAGATGGTCTTGGTGGTCATAGTTGTCGTTTCCTTTGTTGGGCTCGCGCGGCGCCCCGTGACGGCGCGAGTCAACTGGTCTGGTCGTATGCGTAGCGAGGGGGATTGCCGGTAGTAAGTTGCAGCGGCGCGCATTGAGGTGCAGCGAGAAGCGCGGATGTCGGTTGGCTGACACGGCTCCCCCCGCTTTCATCAGTGTCGACAAGCAGCGATGGGCATCCACTACCCGCGCCCTTGCGTAAAATCTTCCGGCCTGATCTCCTGGATTTCCCGACCGGAAAGAGGGACCCAGGATGTTGCCGCTCGAACTACGTCGTGTGATCTTGTTCACCGAGAAGCTACCCGAGCTGACGATATTCTATCGCGACCTGCTCGGCCTTGAACTCGCCGGACAGGAAGAAGGATGGGTGGATTTCGAGGCCGGCGCATGTGGCATTGCCCTGCACGCGGGACGATCCAGCATTGGAAATCGGCCACCTAAGATCGTCCTCTACGCGGCCGATGTGGCGGCCGCCCGCGCCGCCCTGGTCGAGCGAGGGGTGAAGACCCTCGGGTCGGTCAAATCCACCGGGTCCTTCGACATGTGCGACGGCAAGGACCCTGATGGAAATCCTTTCCAGATTTCCAGCCGGCGCTGACCGCTGCCCGTCCCACCGGGTGATTATCCTAGATATATCTTGCCTTTGTGGTACATCCATGCGCACTGCCGCCTGATCGAATATCGTTTTGGTTCGGTTGCTCTCCACACTTGTTCTTCGGATCGAGTTCCCGAGTCTTCCACGATCCTCTCCTGAAATTTGGTCACGCGTTCCAAATGGGGCGCGCGAACACTGGCACCTGAAAGGTGACACTAATGACAACCGGTACGGTAAAGTGGTTCAACCCCACCAAAGGCTTCGGCTTCATCCAACCTGACGACGGCGGCGTCGACGTATTCGTCCACATTTCCGCCGTCGAGCGCTCGGGCCTCGGCTCGCTCAACGAAGGTCAGAAGATCACCTTCGAACTCGAACGCGATCAGCGCAGTGGCAAGATGTCCGCCGGCCAGCTTCAGTCAGCGTAGCAACAACCCCGCCGGTTGGAGCCTCGCGTTCCTGTCCGGCGGGTTCCTTCGCCTGCCTTCCTGTCCAACGCCTTTGGAGAACGTCCCATGGCGCGCACACCCAACTACTCATTCGAACGGCATGAACGTGATCGCCTGAAGGCGATCAAGGTCGCTGAAAAGACCAGAGCCAAGCGTGAACAACGTGAGCGCGACCTCGCGCAGACCCAAACCCCGCCCGCGACCGAGAAATAGGCCTACGCCATGCAGACCATGACGATCTTCAACCATGAAACGGTCGCGCTCGATGGGGAACGCTATAGCGACTGCGAGTTCCGCGGCTGCCGCATGGTCTATCGCGGTGGCGAACCCCCGGTATTCGACGACTGCCAGTTCAACGATTGCGACTGGCGTTTCGAAGACGCCGCCGCCAACACTCTGGCGCACATGAAACTCGTCTGGGCCGCAGGAGGCAAAGCCACCGTGCAAGCCCTAATCAAGACAGTCACCGGCGCCACGCGCTAACCTACTCAAGCAGTCAGCACATCGTCAGGGCGGGGGGCCGCGTCAAAACCTCACTTCCTCCAGCAAGGCCGCTCGCAATTCAGTCGGGCGACCGCGCGCTATCCAAACCGCTCCCGCCACTCCGCCACCAGCCACTCGATATCCACAGGACCCTCCTCGAGGCGCCGCACCCCTGGTGCAATAGCCCAGGGATGCGCCAGCCGGGTCCACAGCCGCGCGATGGGCGTGGCCACGGTCGGATCATCGAGCGTACCAGGGCGCACATTGATAACGTCAGGATGAGCCAGCGTTTCCGTATGCGTGCGCGTGAAGCATTCGGGGCAAATATGCTGCCGGTGTTGCGCGCCGCTGCCTCCCGGCAGATCACGCGACAGACTTTTGCCACTGATCACCTCAAAAATTCTTGCAAAAGGTAAGCATGGAAAGTGAGAACGCGCTGCCTGTCCGCTGCAGGCAGTTACGACAGTGACAAATCAGTACTGCCAGCGGTGTGTCGCTGACACGATAACGCAGGGCGCCACGGATGCAGCCTCCTTCCACCGGGAGTTTCAGGCACCTCCGGATGGTTCCGTACAGATAATCTAGCGCCGCAACCGCCATTTCTAATTGGTCGCCGCTATCGGCGGTGTCTAGGCAACGCAACCATGGAAGCGACGAGCATGATAGCGCGATCCACCATCCCGATGTTCGGCCCGGCATGAAGCGCGCCCTGATCATCCGCCACGTCCCTTATGAGGGAGTCGCCGGTTACCGTGCGCCGATCGAGGCAGCCGGCTATGAGGTGGGCCGCGTCGACGTTACCGATCCGGGTTTCGCGTCGCTGGACCTCCGCACGCCTGATCTGCTGATCATGATGGGCGGGCCGATGGGCGTCTACGAACAGGATAGCCATCCGTGGATCGGCTGTCAGCTACGCCGGTTGCAGCCGAGGCTGGCGGCCGGCCGGCCGACTCTGGGGGTATGCTTCGGTGCACAGATGATTGCCGCCGCTCTCGGCGCGGACGTCTACGCCGGGCCGCACAAGGAGGTCGGTTTTCACCCCGTCAAGATCCAGGACAACGCCGGTAAAAGCCCGCTGCGCCACCTCGTCGACACCCCGATCCTGCACTGGCATGGCGACACCTTCACCCTGCCCGCCGGTGCGGAACTGCTGGCTTCCAGCCACCTCTACGACCATCAGGCGTTTCGTGTGGGCGCCAATATTCTGGCCCTGCAGTTCCATGCCGAAATGGGTGAGGACGAGCGCTTTCACGCCTGGATCGAGCAATGGCCAGAATCCGTCATCGAGGCGGGGGGCGACGAGGCGTCCCTCCGGGCCGCGCATGACGCGCTCGGCCCTACCGCAGTCGCCGCCGGCCGCGCGATGATCACCCAATGGCTGGCCGAGCTGGGCTAGACACGATCCCCGCGGCTCGGCAAACGTCTTTTCGACCTTGATCGACGCCAGCGTCACTTTCGCCTTGAAAGCCGGCGTGTGGTTACGTCTCGTTCATCTCGTTATCGTCTCTCCAGTTCAGCGGCATCATCGCCGCAGTCGGGCAGAAACTCCGATTACGGTGGATTACGGTGACAGGATATCAATTGCAGAAACTTTCCTCTGCCTGGTCCCGCCTATTTCAATAATTGACATCCTCTCACTGTAACCCACTGTAACCGCACTGTAACCGTCCGAAGCTGGCGTGAGTGAGCCGCTCAACCGGCGGACCACGAGCCACATCGCCTTCTAGGATGGGATCGACGCTCGAAAGCGGGGGGAGCCCAGCATACGCCGTACTCTCTGTCTATGATCAACTGATATCCCGTCACCTATTTGGATTTGCACCGATTTAGCCGTGCGATGAGGCTCAATCGACCTCGGCCGCCAGGCGGCTGAAAACAGCGATGAAGTCGGCGGGGCTCGCGCTGTCGAGGGCGCCTTGGCGTACTTCCTCGGCGGTCCACATCCATGAGCGCGCCGGGTCGTCTCGCATAGCCCAGTTCGGGAACAGCCGCTCGGTCACCGGGCGCGAGACGCGTTTTACAACCTCAAGGTGGCGATCATCACGGCCGATGCTTTGATAGCGCGCTTCAACGGCGGCTTGCGGCCCTTCCAGTAACTGAAGATAGAGGTCGTGCCGACAGATCAGCGCGCCGGTGATCGCGTCGCGCGGATTGTTCCGGCGGGCGATGATGAGGATTCCGTTCAGGGCCGCCTGATCAAAGCCAAATGGTCGGGACGAGTAGATCAGCTGGATAAGGTCTGTCACCTTCGGGCTCCCATTATTGCGGTCACCCTAAGGGCTAATCGCCTAAGAAGGAACAGGTCTATGGCGCGGCTCGGGCATTGGAATTGCGGTGGGAACTACGTTGGAATTACGGTGACACCATATCGATTGTCGTATCTTCGGCCGCCCCCGCCCCCGCCCCCTTCCCCAGCCGAGTGTCACTGGTGAATGAACCTCCTCAGGATCTCCGCAACCAATTCCGGCTGCTCTTGTGCGATGGCGTGACCGCCGTTCCTGGCCACCAGCGTAACAGCCTGGCCAGTCGTAAGACCGGCGAGCCTGTCCTGCGCATCCGACCCGGCAATCCATTGACCCAACCCCGCTCGAACCGTGGCAGCAGCAATCGTACAATGCCCATGCGACAGCCGGCATGCATCAGCCAGTCATTGAGCCGCAGCAGCACGGCGTTCTTATGTCGCATGGCGTCAAACCAAGTGTCCGGCTCCGCTCCATCGATGAACACGATGCCCGCCACTCGCTCGGGGCGCCGCCGCGCATAATCGATGGCGATCAACGCCCCGAACGACTCAGGCGCCAGCACAACCTTGCCCGAGACACCGCCTCCGCTCAGCAATCGGTCGAGAACCGCCGTCTGCTCGCCCAGACTCGTTCGTGCGGGAGACGGGTCGCTCCATCCCAGTCCCGCGTGGTCATAGCTGCACACCCGGGCGAACCTCTCCGCGACGCAGGTGATTTGAAAAGATGCCGGCTCGAAGCCGGCGCTCCGGCGGTGAAGCCTGCGGCCAATCTTCCAAACGTTGCGCCTATGAACGTACCCCTCCGGTAGGGGCCGTCTTGCGGGCTGTCGGCGTGGCGAGGAGTTTGTGCGCCTAAGCTGACCTTAAGAGCACAGATAGGCGCGCCGCCATGGCTTTTGCGACTTTATTGACTGGACCGGAGCGTCGTCGGCGA
>JANXTX010000121.1 GCA_025352165.1 Caulobacteraceae bacterium
GGTGGAGGGGGCACGCGCCGCCACCACCGATGCATGGTAAGACCAGTTCATCTTCGTCCGCTGCCCAGGGCGCTACTGCTTCGCCTCACCACTCCGCGCCATCCGTCCCGACAGATAAAGCGCGATCATCAGCGCGGCGAACGGCAACAGCGCCAGGGCGTCAGACCACGGTCCCTCGAAGAACGGATTATGCGCGGTCATGAAGTCGGTGACCTTCTGGTTGAAGCCGGTCAGGGCCCCGGCCATGAAGGCGATGCCGATGCCGGCGATCGCGCCGCCGGCGATATAGCCGGACGCCACCAGTACGCCGGGGCTCTTGTCGGTCTCGGCGATCATCTCGGTCTCGGTGAGGTTGCGATCGGCGAAACGCTTCTTCAGGTGACGGTCGACCAGCCAGCGCACCATGCCGCCGATGAAGATCGGCGTCGACGACGACAGCGGCAGATAGACCCCGACCGCGAACGCCAGCGAGCCGATGCCGCACATCTCCAGGATGACCGCGATCACCCCGCCCAGGATCACCAGCGTCCACGGCAGCTGCTGATTGAGGATGCCCTTGATGATGTAGCTCATCAGGGTCGCCTTGGGCGCGGCGAACTTGTTGACCTGCGTCCCGTCCGGCCGGGTGCGGTGGGTGCCGTTGATGCCGGGATCGACAAGATAGGTCGGCGCGCCCTGGGCGTTCACCAGATAGCGTCCGGCCGGACCGCCGACGGTGTCGGTCTTCTGGTAGACGCGATAGACGCCCGCGTCGTCCTTGTGCTGCGGTCCCTTGATCGCCTCGCTGGGCAGCATCGACAGCGTCGCGGCCGGGACGCGCCATTGCGGTTGCGGCAGAGTGTCGGCGGAGCGGGTCAGGGCGGCCGGAGCGGCGCCCGCCACCGGCACATAGACCGTTGACGCGCTATTCAGCGCCAGCAGGATCGGTCCCAGGACGACAGCCGAGCCGAAGGCCCCGAACAGGATGGCGATCTGTTGCGCCCTGGGCGTCGAACCGATCAGAAAACCTGTCTTCAGATCCTGCGAGGTGGTGCCGCCGTTGGAGGCCGCGACGCAGACGATACCGCCTACCGACAAGGCGGTGACATAGTAGGTCGGTCCGGTCCAGCCGAGCGCCAGGAATACCAGGCAGGTCAGCAGCAAGGTGGCGACGGTCATCCCGGAGATCGGATTGGAGGAGGAACCGATCTCGCCGGTCAGGCGCGACGAAACCGTCACGAACAGGAAGCCGAACACCACGATCAGCGCCGCGCCCAGCAGGTTCATATGCAGGGAATGAGACAGCAGGATGCCCGCCACCAGGATCATCAGGCCAAGCGCCACCAGACGTGGCGACAGGTCCTGGTCGGTGCGGAGCGGCGTCGCGCGGGCGGTGGTCTCAATGCGGCGGGCGCGCCAGTCGCTGACGCCGCCCGAAACGCCTCGCCAGATCATCGGCAGTGAGCGGAAAAGGCTGATGATGCCGGCCACCGCTACCGCGCCCGCGCCGATGTAGAGCACATAGGCCCCGCGGATTTCGTCCGGCCCCATCTGCGCGATGGGCGTTGTGCCAGGCGCAATGATCCCGGCCGGACCGCCGAAGAAGCGGATTGCGGGGATCAGGAACAGATAGGCAAGCACGCCCCCGGCGGCCATGGTTGAGCCGATCTTGGGGCCGATGATATAGCCGACGCCAAGCAGTTCAGGAGAGATCTCCGCCGAAATCGATGCGGCCGCGAGCGGCGCGCCGAACACTTTCTCCGGGATGTCCTTCCACAGCTTGAAGGCCTCCATCGCCAGCTTGTAGATCACGCCCGCGCCGAATCCGGCGAAGATGGCGAATGCGCCCGATTGCGCGGCTTCGCGCTCGGCCGGGCCCTCGGATTCGGTGCGTCCAAGCGCGCGTTCCTCCGGTGTCGCGCCGGCCTTCAAGACCTCGGCACAGGCTGTGCCTTCCGGATATTTAAGGGTCCCGTGCTGCTGCACGATGAGCGCCCGGCGCAGCGGGATCATCATCAGGATGCCCAGCAGGCCACCAAGAATGGCCACCGTCATCACCCGGGTGATTTCCAGGTCAAAGCCGAGGATCATGATCGCCGGCATGGTCACGCCGATGCCGAAGGCAATCGATTCGCCCGCCGAGCCGGCGGTCTGCACGATGTTGTGCTCGAGTACGCTGACCTGTCGGAAGCCCAGCCGGCCCGCCAGCCGGAACAGGGTAATGGAGATCACCGCCACCGGGATAGAGGCGCTGACTGTCAGGCCGACCTTCAGCACCAGATAGAGGGACGACGCCCCGAAGATCATCCCCAGCAAAACCCCGACGATCAGCGGAATCAGCGTCAGCTCGCGCAAAGCAGCGGCGGAGGGGATCAAGGGGCGGAAAGGTGGAGCGGCGGGGGTAGGGGAGGGGGTTTCCTGAACCGTCACGGCGTCCTCGCGTCAACTTCCCTGCATCTGAGCACACCCGCGCCCTGGCCGCCAGATGGCGGGCGGATTAAGCTCCCGCGATCATGCACAAGCCATTCCGCACCGCCTATGTCACCTTCGAGACCGTGAGCACGCCGCCGCTGAGCGTGGCAGGTAAATTCCGCGTTCCGGTCATCGAACACTGCCCGCCAGGCGGCGCGCTCGCGGTGGTCATCTGTCACGGCTCCGATGGTGTTGACGGTCGTGGTGACTTCCACGCAACGGCGCTCAATGCGGCCGGGATCGCCACGCTGGAGATCGACATGTGGGCGGCGCGCGGAACCGCGCGGGGCGCCGCCGCCCGTCCCGGGTCTCCAATTGAAACAATCCCGGACGCCTTCGCGGCCCTGCGGTTTCTGACCGGACAACCCGAGATCGATCCGCGCCGCATAGGCATCATGGGGTTCTCGTGGGGCGGCGTGGTCACCCTGCTAAGCGCGACGCACCGCCACGCCGACATCCTCAGTGAGGGAGGCCCTGTCTTTGCCGCGCATTCTGCATTCTATCCCGTCTGCTGGGCCTACGCGCGTGTCCCCGCGCTGGCTCTTACGGATCTGACCGGCGCGCCAATCCTGATCCAGACCGGCGACGCCGACACCTACGATGCGCCCGATGGCGGTGAACGCCTGCTAGCCTTGCTGCGTGAATCGGGCGCGACGAATGTAGATGGCTTTACCTATCGGGGTGCGGGACATGGCTTCGACCGCGACCTTCCGGAGCAGACGATCGTCGATCCATTCGCGCACGAGGGACGGGGAGGGCCTGTCTTGATGGCCTTCGATGCGGAAGCAGCGGAAGCAGCCCGGGCTGAGAACCGCCGCTTCTTCCTTGAAGTCTTCGCGCGCGTCTAAGCCGCCTTGGCAGAATCTAAAGCGCCAGCGTCGGTTTGGCCGCGTACAGTTCCGGGAACGTCTTCCTGAGTTCCTCGACCTTCGGCAGATCGAACGTCGCGATGTAGGGCGCGTCGGGATGCCGGACCAGATAGTCCTGGTGGTAGGTTTCAGCGCGGAAGAATCCGCTATCGGGATCGACCCGCGTGGCGATCGGCGCATGAAACGCCCGAGCGGTATTCAGCTGGGCGATATAGCGCTCCGCGACCTGCTTCTGCGCCGCATCGGCGTAGAAAATTTCCGACCGGTACTGCGTGCCCTCGTCCGGGAATTGCCGGTTGACCTGGGTCGGGTCGGTGGCGACGGAGAAGAAAATTCGCAGGATCTGGCCGTAGCTTATCTGTTTGGGGTCGAACACTACGCGGATCGACTCGGCGTGGCCGGTGGCCCCGGTGCTCACCAACTCATATTGCGCCGTCCATTTCTTGCCACCGTCATAACCGGCCAGCACTTGCTTGACGCCACGCACGTGTTCGAAAACCCCCTGCATGCCCCAGAAGCACCCCCCTGAAAGCACGGCGGTCCCGCTTGCGCTGGCGGCGGGCGTGTCGAGGATCGGCGCGGGTGCGCGCATTGCGGCCTGAGCGGGGGCGCAGACGACCAGGGAAGCGGCGACGAATGATAGTGCGATGAAGCGGATCGACATGACTTTACCTGTCTGAAGGGGGCTGGTGTCGAAGGTTAGTTCGCGGCCGCGGCGCGGTTGGTTACCTTGGCCGGCGAACCGGTGTAACCGTTATAGGCAACCCAACGAATATCGGATCAGAACGTGACGGAACCGGAGCGTCGGCTCAAGGCATTGATGATCGCCGGACTGGGTGGCGACGGCCGGGCCTACGCCGAACTCCTGGCCGCAATGGGCGGTTATCTGCGCGCTCATTTCCGGCGGCGTCTTGGCGCGGGCTCGGCGGATGTAGAGGACCTGGTGCAAGAAACGCTGATCGCCATTCATGTGAAGCGCGAAATGTACGACCGTTCCCAGCCATTCACGCCATGGGTCTACGGCATAGCCAGGTACAAACTGCTAGACCATTTTCGTCGCATTGGTGCTCGCCATCATGTCCCTTTGGACGATGCAGGGGAGTTGTTCGCCGCCGAAAACCCTGAGGAAGGCGCTGTGCGGCGTGATGTTGACAAGCTTCTCTCCAAGCTGCCTGCCCGCCAGCGACGCCTGATGCAGGACGTCAAACTGTCGGGATTTTCGATGGAGGAAGCGGCGGAACGAAGTGGAATTTCGGTGTCGGCGGCAAAGGTGTCCGTTCATCGGAGCATGAAGCGACTGGAAAATGAGGTCGGCGATGAAGACCGCTGAACTGATTGCCGCCCTCGCGGCCGACACTCCGGTGGTTCGGCCCGTACCGGTTATCCGCCGCATGTTGATCGCTTGCGGCGTGAGCGCCGTGCTGGCCACCATCGTGCTGGTGGCCTGGCTCGGTCTGCGTCCGTTGGACCAGGCGATCACCACACGGGCGTTTTGGATGAAGGCCGCTTACACTTTTGCGCTTGCCGTGGCCGGCTTCCTGTTGGTCTCCCGGCTCGCGCGACCGGGAGGACGCATGGGCTCGGCGCCTCTGATCGCCCTGGCGGCTTTCGGCCTGATGCTGCTCTTCTCGGGCATGGAGATGTCGCACACAGCTCCGTCCCAGATGCGTTCGGTCTGGATGGGACATACGGCGTCGGTCTGTTCCATGCGCATCCTGGCGCTGTCCGTGCCTGTCTTTGTCGGCTCCATGGTGGTGTTGCGCCAGTTCGCCCCGACCAGACTTGCGCTTGCGGGTGCGGCGGCGGGCCTGCTGGCCGGCGGCGTCGGCGCGACGGTCTATGGTCTCTATTGCGCGGAGAGCGCCGCAACTTTCGTGGCGAGCTGGTACACCCTGGGCATAGCCGCGTGCGCCGGCCTCGGGGCGATCATCGGCACTCGGGTACTAAGGTGGTGAACCGGTCCGCGCTTAGTTCGTGAGCTGGTCGATCAGCGGCTCAACCCGCTTCCATGCGTCCGACAATGGGTCGATCAGGTCGAAGTGTCCGGTATTGCGAATGTTGATGACGTCGACCTTGTCTCCGGCCTTCTTGGCCTTTTCCGCATAATCCGCGCCGAAGACCGGCGGAACGATCAGATCAAGATCCCCCGATACGATCGTTTGCACCACACCGGAGGGCAGCAATTCGACGGGAGATGTGTCGGCGAAAATGTTCGCGTTTGGCGGGCGGCCCGTGCTTACCAGCGCGTCGATTGTCGCGGGCCCGCCGCACGCGTCGGGGCCCAGCCGCCGGTAGGTCACGAGATCATCGATACCCGCCAGCGTGACAACGCCCGCGACTCGTAGCGGATCGACCGCGAACAGCGGGCTCGACTTTGGCAGTTTGTGTCGTGACGCACCCCAAAGCGCCAGCTGGCCGCCGGCGGAGTGCCCGACGATAATCACATGCTTGAGGTCAAGTTGATGAGAACCAGCAAGTTTTCGCAATAGATCCAGGCCCTGGGCGATATCCTTGAATGTAGCCGGGTAGCCGCCGCCATCGCCGAGGCGACGGTACTCGAGATTCCACACGGCAAAGCCACGCCGGCGGAGATCCTCCGCGGCGTAGTCCATCAGCTCCAGTCCCGGCAGGCCGGCATTCCAGCAACCGCCGTGGATGAACACCACGACCGGCGCCGGTCCCTGGCGCTTTGGCAGCCACAGTTCGCCGAACTGGTCCGGCGCGGGACCGAATTCGATATGTAGGGTCGGTTTCGG
>JANXTX010000149.1 GCA_025352165.1 Caulobacteraceae bacterium
GAGACGGATTTCTCCGGCTACCCCGATTGCCGCCGCGCCACGCTCGACGCGCTGGAGACGGCGCTCGCGCTGGGCATCGATCGCCCGTTTCCCATAGCCACACCTCTTATGTCGCTGACCAAGGCCGACACCTGGGCCCTCGCCAAACAGCTGGGCGGCGAGCCTCTCGTCGAGCTGATCGTACGCGACAGCCACACCTGCTACCTCGGCGCCCGCGAGCCGATGCATGACTGGGGCGCGGGCTGCGGAACCTGTCCCGCCTGTGAACTGCGGGCAAAGGGATGGAACGAATGGGTCGAGGTCGGACGGCCGGCGCTCGCGCAATGACCTATTCGGTCAAGGAGATTTTCCTGACCCTGCAGGGCGAGGGCGGACAGGCCGGACGAGCCGCCGTGTTCTGTCGCTTCGCGGGCTGCAATCTGTGGACGGGTCGCGAGGAGGACCGGGCTCGCGCGATCTGCACCTTCTGCGACACCGATTTCGTGGGTATCGACGGTCCTGGCGGGGGCAAGTTCCAGTCGCCGGAGGTTCTTGTTCAGGCGGTTGCCGGCGCATGGACAGGTCCCAGGCAGGCTGCGCTCGTGGTCTGCACGGGCGGCGAGCCGATGCTGCAGCTCGACGCAGCTCTGATCGACGCCTTCCACGCGGTCGGCTTCGAGATCGCCGTCGAGACCAACGGCACCCTGCCCGCCCCGCCCGGCATCGACTGGATCTGCGTCAGCCCGAAGGCCGATACAGTTCTGGCGCAGACATCGGGTCAGGAGCTGAAACTGGTCTTTCCGCAAGATGGCGTCGACCCCGAGCGGTTCATCGGACTGGATTTCGAACGCTTCTACCTGCAGCCGATGGACGGCCCCGACCGTGACGCGGCGACGGCCGGGGCCGTGGCCTACTGCCTGGCGCACCCGCGCTGGCGGCTCAGCGTGCAGACCCACAAATACCTCGGCCTGCCATGAGCGAGGCCTGACCATGCACAAGGGCCGTCTCGAAGCCTTCACCGACGGCGTGATCGCCATCATCATCACCATCATGGTGCTGGAGCTGAAGGTTCCGGCGACGCCGACCCTGGCCGGCCTGGCGGTGATCGCGCCGGTCATGGGCGCCTACGTCCTCAGCTTCACCATGGTCGGCATCTTCTGGAACAATCATCACCACCTGCTGCGGGCGACCGAAACGGTCGACGGCACGGTCCTGCTTTCAAACCTCTTTCTACTGTTCTGGTTGTCGCTGATGCCGTTCGCGATCCGCTGGATGGACGACGCCCACTATCTGTCGCTGCCGACGGCGGCCTATGGTTTCGTCCTGACGATGTGCGGCGTCGGCTACATGCTGCTGGAGAGAACCATCGTCGCCGCCGATCCGGCCAACGCCAGTGTCTCCGCCGCGGTTGGCAAGGACAAGAAGGCCAAGCTATCCCTGGTCCTCGATCTGATCGCCATGGCGATGGCTTTTGTTCGCCCGTGGATCGCGATTGTCATATATGTGCTGATCGCGCTACTCTGGATCATACCCGACCGGCGTGTCGAACATCATTTGAAGACCACCGCTTCGGCAAAATGACCCCTCCTGTTTTCGTGATTACCAAGGCGGCCGCCTTTGATGCCGCGCATCGCCTGCCGAACGGCCCGGCCGATAGCCCCTACACGCGGCTGCACGGGCATTCGTTCAAGGTCGAGGCGAGCCTGCGCGGCCCCGCGTCGGGACCTGTCGGCTGGGTGGAGGATCTCGCCACGCTCGATACGGCGCTGAAGGCGGTCGCGGCGGAACTCGACCACTCCCTGCTGAACGATCATCCCGGCCTGGAAAGCCCGACCCTTGAGGCTCTCTGCGTCTATTTCGGGCAACGCCTGCAAGATCGCTTCCCCGGCCTGGTCCGCATCTGCGTGTCACGACCCACCATCGGCGAGAGCTGCTCGCTGGAACTCGCCTAGACTCCAGTCTGCCCCCGGTGCCTGAGGAACGCATCCGCAAGCACACAGGCGGTCATCGCTTCCACCACCGGCACGGCGCGGATGCCGACGCAAGGGTCATGGCGGCCCTTGGTGCGAATCTCGATCTCCTCGCCGGCTTCGTTGAGCGAGAGGCGCGGAGTGAGGATCGACGAGGTCGGCTTGAAGGCGACCCGGGCGACGACCGGCTGGCCGGATGAAATGCCCCCAAGGATTCCTCCGGCATGGTTGGCAAGGAAGGTCGGGCCGTCGTTGCCGGCGCGCATCTCGTCGGCGTTGTCCTCGCCGCTCAGAGCGGCCGCCGCGAAGCCCGCGCCGATCTCGACACCTTTGGCGGCGTTGATCGACATCAGCGCTCCGGCCAGTTCCGCGTCCAACTTACCGTAAAGGGGTGCGCCCCAGCCGGCCGGCACGCCGGTCGCCTCGACCTCGACGACCGCGCCGGTGGATGAACCCGCCTTGCGGGTGGTTTCGAGATGCTCTTCCCAGACCTCGACGATGCCGGCGTCGGGCGACCAGAACGGATTGCGCGCGGTCTCTTCCCAGTCCCAGCGGCCACGATCAATCGCGTGAGGACCAATCTGCACCAGAGCTGCGCGTATCACGACGCTTTCGCCCAACACAGCGCGCGCCACCGCGCCGGCAGCGACCCTCGCAGCGGTTTCCCGCGCGGAGGCGCGGCCGCCGCCGCGATAGTCGCGAACACCATACTTGGCGAAATAGGCGTAGTCGGCATGACCTGGCCGGAAGGCCGTGGCGATCTCCGAATAGTCACGTGAGCGCTGGTCGACATTCTCGATCATCATTGAGATCGGCGTGCCGGTGGTGACCTGACCGTCGGTGCGGGCATCCTCGAATACGCCCGAGAGAATGCGCACCTCGTCGGGCTCCCGCCGCTGGGTGACAAAGCGTCCTTGTCCTGGGCGACGGCGGTCGAGCCAGACCTGGATGTCCTCGGCGCGCAGCGGCAGTCCGGGCGGGCAACCGTCGACGACGCATCCCAGCGCCGGGCCGTGGCTCTCGCCCCAGGTGGTGACACGGAAAAGGTGGCCAAAAGTGTTGTGCGACATGAGACGCGTCGTTAGCGCGTTTTCGCCGGGCGAGCTATTGTGCCGGGCATGACCGACTCCAGCCTTATTCCGCCGTCTCCCGCCGAGGACGAGTACGTCGCCGCCGTTAAAAGCGCGGAGCCGCCGCCGTTGCTCGATGATCGTGACCCCTTCGCCTTGTTCGAGGGATGGCTGAAGGAGGCTTTGAAGTCCGAGCCGAACGACGCCAACGCCATGAACCTGGCGACCGTCGACGCCGATGGCATGCCCAACGCCCGCATGGTGTTGCTAAAGGGTGTCGATCCGGCCGGGTTCGTCTTCTACACCAACACCCGCAGCGCCAAGGGCCGCGAGCTGGCGGGGACCCCGAAAGCCGCTCTGACCTTCCACTGGAAATCGCTGCGCCGCTCGGTGCGCGTGCGGGGCGAGGTCGAGGCGGTGACGGCGGCGGAGGCCGACGCCTATTTCGCCACCCGGGCGAGGCCGGCGCAGATCGGCGCCTGGGCGTCGGAGCAGTCGAGCCCCCTGCCCGATCGCTTCGCCCTGGAAAAACGCATCGCCGAGGTCGGCCTGCGATTTGGACTGGGCAAGGTCGAACGGCCGCCACACTGGTCCGGCTATCGCGTCAGGCCGGTCACCATCGAGTTCTGGCGCGACCGTCCGTTCCGCCTGCATGAGCGCCTGGTGTTCGAACGCGCGGGCGAAGGCTGGACCACGCGCCGCCTGTTCCCGTGACAGGCGAAACGGATGTCCATGCCTGGCTGGCGGGACAAGCCGAGCGCGTTATTGAAACATCGTGCGCCTGGGTTTTTCTGAGCGGCGAGCGCGCACTTAAGGTCAAGAAGCCGGTCGATATGGTCTTCCTCGATTTCACCACGCCCGACAAGCGCCGTTGGGCGCTGGAGCGCGAGCTGGCGTTCAACCGCGACTATTCCCCCGACATCTATCGCGCGGTGCATCCGATCAGCCGAACCGGCGATGGCCGACTCGGGCTCTCGGCGGACGGTGAGATCGTCGACTGGGCGCTGGAGATGCGGCGCTTCCCGGACGACGCGGTGCTCTCGTTCCATCCTGACCGGGTCGACGGCGCCATGGGCGAGGGCCTCGGCCGCCTGATCGCGCGATCGCATATCGCCGCGACGGTCAATCCGAACGGCGGCGGGGTCAAGGCGATGGGCTACACGCTCTCGACCAATGCCGTGCAGCTTCGCGCGCTGGGTCCAAGGCTCGCGCCAGACGCGGCGGCCACCGAACAGCTGATTGCGGATGCGGCAGCCGCGCTGGAGGCGAATGCGGCGCTGCTCAATGCACGAGCGGACCTGGGGTTCGCACGGCGGTGCCATGGCGACCTGCACCTGGGCAACATCCTGATCGAGAACGGCGGCCTTAAGCTGTTCGACTGCATCGAGTTCAATGACACGCTCAGCGAGATCGACACGCTGTACGACTTCGCCTTCCTGGTCATGGACCTGGACTTCAGGGGTCGGCGCGAGGCCGCAAACCGCGCGCTCAATGGCTATCTCGACGAGGCGGCGCGAGGTCTGCCCGATAGCCTCTGGGATGGATTGGCGGCCTTTCCAATGATGCTGTCCGCCCGTGCTGCCGTGCGTTCCCACGTCGCGGCGCATAGCGGCGATCACGCGACGGGCCAGCGGTATTTCGCTGCCGCCCAGGAATTTCTGTGCTCGACTCAACCGCGGTTGTTCGCCATCGGCGGGCTGTCTGGAACCGGGAAGACGACATTGGCCCGCGCCCTGGCGCCGCGAATTGCAGGCGCGCCGGGCGCGGTGATCTTGCGCAGCGACGAAATCCGTAAGCGGCTGTGGTCTGTCGGTCCGCTCGACCGTCTTCCACCGGAGGCCTACCAACCTGCGGCGAGCGAGGCGGTGCATGGCGAGATGTTCGTAAGAGCCGCTACGCTTTTGCGCGCCGGACGCTCGGTGGTTCTGGACGCGACCTTCATCGAGGCTGCCCGCCGCGACGAAGCGCAAGCCGTGGCTATGACGGCCAGCGTGCCGTTCCAGGGCGCATGGCTGGAGGGGAACATCCGTCAGCTGCATGAACGGCTGAAAAAGCGGCGAGATGATGCATCGGACGCAACCTCGGCCGTGCTGGATGCTCAACAGACGCTTGATCCGGGCGAGATCGTCTGGCCAAGACTGTCTTCAAGCGACGACCTCGCAAAGCTGCTGGCCAGCGTCGGCGCCGGGGATGGTGAAGGAGACAACCAATGCACGGTTTGATGCAGGACTGGCCGCTGACCGTGGACAAGATCCTCGACCACGCCAAGCGCTGGCATGGGTCACGGGAGGTGGTCACGCGTTCGGTCGAAGGGCCGATCGTGCGTACGACCTGGGGCGAGATCCACACCCGCGCCAAGCGCCTGTCCAACGCCCTGCTTGGCCTCGGCATCCAGCCAGGCGACCGGGTCGCGACCCTGGCATGGAACTCCGGGCGTCACATCGAGGTCTGGTACGCGATCATGGGCATCGGCGCCGTCTGTCACACGCTGAACCCGCGCCTGTTCGCCGATCAGCTCTGCTACATCATCAACCACGCCGCCGACCGGATCATCATCACCGATGAGACGTTCCTGCCGGTGTTGATGGAACGCCGCCACGAGATGCCGACCGTCGAGCATTTCATTGTGCTGACCGATCCCGATCGGGTGGCAAAGTGTGGAATGGAGGGCGCACTGTCGTCCGAAACTCTGATCGAAAGCCATTCGCCAGATTGCACCTGGGGCGGCTTCGACGAGCAGACCGCCTGCGGGCTCTGCTACACGTCAGGCACGACGGGCCATCCTAAGGGCGTGCTTTATTCCCACCGCTCGAATTTCCTGCATACCCTGGTGACGCTGCAGAGCGACTACATGGGCCTGTCGGTCCGCGACACCGTGCTGGCGGTTGTGCCGATGTTCCACGCCAACGCCTGGGGTCTGGCGTTCACCGGCGCCGCGGTCGGCACCAAAATGGTGATGCCGGGCGCGAAGATGGACGGCGCCTCTATCCATGAACTGCTGGAGACCGAGCAGGTCACCTTCTCGGCGGCCGTGCCCACCGTCTGGCAGATGCTGCTGGCGCACCTGCGCGCCACCAACGGCCAGTTGACCAGCCTCAAGCGGGTGGTGATCGGCGGATCGGCGGTGCCCGAGGCGATCATCCGAGCGTTTCACGACGACTACGGCGTCGAGGTGGTGCATGCCTGGGGCATGACGGAAACATCGCCGCTCGGCACGATGTCGACGCCGACGCCGGAGATCGCCGCGCTCTCGTTCGACGAACAGATTGCCTACAAGCTGAAACAGGGGCGCCCGCCCGTGGGGTCCGATATCCGCCTCGTCGATGACGCCGGCAATGTTCTGCCGCACGACGGCAAGGTGTTCGGCCGCCTGCAGATCCGCGGCGGCTATATCGTGCGCGAATACTACAAAGGCGACGGCGGCGAGATCCTCGACGCCGACGGCTATTTCGACACCGGTGACGTCGCCACCATCGACCCGACCGGCTACATGCAGATCACCGACCGCGCCAAGGACGTCATCAAGTCAGGCGGCGAATGGATCAGCTCCATCGAGATCGAGAACATCGCCGCCGGCCACCCCAAGGCGCTGATAGCCGCGGTGATCGGCGTCGCCCACCCCAAGTGGGACGAGCGGCCCCTGCTGCTGGTCAGGCTCAAGGACGGCGAGACCGCGACGGCGGAGGAATTCCTCGGCTTCCTGGACGGCAAGATCGCCAAATGGTGGATGCCCGACGCTGTGATGTTCGTCGACGAGATCCCCCTGGGCGCCACCGGCAAGATCGACAAGAAGCTGATCCGCCAGCAGATGGCGGACTACAGGCTGCCTACATCTTAGCGCCGGCTTGCGTGATGTGTGGGCTGGACGCCCACGGTCCGAATATCGCCGGTCGTCGCTCGGCGCTACTTGATGCCGACGAATTCGGCCGGAATGTAGACCGGCCTGTCGGCGCGTTCTCGCAACGCCGGACCCGTGCCGTCCCAAGCCTCGTGAGTTCGCTTCTGGATGGCGAAACTCGCAAGAATGTGGCCTGGGTCGCCGTGAATCTCGGTGAACACGCCATTGATCGAGCGTGTATCGAAGTAGGCGGCGTTGACCTCATCGGCGAACAGCTCACACGCCAGTACGAAGCCCTGGTCGAGAAGCCGTTGACGGGCAGCGGCGAAATCGTGAACCAGATAGGCAATGTGGTGGAATCCCTGCTCTCCCGCCTTGAACATGTCACGGTAGATTGAGCGCTTCTCGTCGTGCTGTTGAATGAACTGGATTTGCAGGTCGCCCAGGAAGCCGAATGCATAGGAGACACAGGCCTCCTCGTCAGTCCCGCGGTACATGAACTGGTCCGTTCGGTGCCTGCGCGTGGCGAAGAACGGACCGGCGCCGAATGTTCTGGCCCAGTTTTCGGCCGCCTCCTCAAGATCGTTCACCAGATAGGCGTGCTGAAACAGCGAATGCTTCTCGAACATGGTTCCTCCAACTTTTTGTTGGTGTGGAGCTTCGCCTCGGAGACGGCGACGTCAAGCAGGAAAGCGTTCAGATCCAATTTCCTGAGCGCTGCTGGAGTTGGATTGGACGTGGTCCCAGTTCAGGGCTTGCGAAATACGAGGACGAACTGGTCGGTGTGGCCGCGGATTGTGGGATCGAAGACTGGCTTCTTGTGGTCATCATGCACATTGCGCAGAGCAGCCGTCGAGCCGAAGTAGAGAAACCCAGCCTTCATCACCTGCCGCTTGACCGCCACGAGATCGATCCTGTGCAGGGTGTCGGTGTCACGCGTGCCCGAGCCAGGTTCCGCCATGTGATCGATCACCACATAGATCCCGCGAGGCGTCAGTGCATTGAAGACTTGCCGATCAAGGTTTTCAGCGCCCGGACTGCCCATGAACTTGTCAAAGTAGTCATGATAGTTCTGGGAAGTGAAAACGATATTCACCGCCGTCGGCGCCCTAAATTCGTTGGCCGGCTCGATCAGGACAGAAATATTATTGTAATTTTTAGTCTTCGCCAGCGCCCTGAGATTATCGGAGTCGGGATGGGACACCTTGTCATACTCCTCCGGCCAGATGGCGTACACGCGACCGGTCGGCCCAACGATCTTGCTGAAAAGTCGGGTATAGTATCCGCTTCCCGGGATCAGCTCGGCAACCGTGACACCTGGCCGGACACCAGCAAGGGCAAGAATCTCGCCCGGATGGCGACGCAGGTCCGTCTCCGCCTGTTCCCGGCGATCCCTTGCGGCGATCGCCTTTGCGATCGACAGGGGAATCTTGACTGGATCGCTCAGCGCAGGCGCGGCCAGACCGACAGCTGCCGCAACGAAATACGCGACGATCTTCATGGAAGCCTCCGTCAGGTTGTCGGGTGTTTCAACGAGTAGCGGGAATCCAGCCCTGGTGCGCCGTCACACGTTACCCGTCCGGACTTCACCAGCTCGACCATATGAGCGAGGACCGAGTGCGCGGCGGCCGGGTGAAGACGGGGGTCAACGGCCGCGTAGATGGTTGGCACCATGGCCTTGATCGTCTCGTCACCTGCCTGCAGACGCGCAATGATCTGCCGTTCACGGTCGAGGCGGTGGGCTGCGTAGGCCTCAATGAACGGCCCCGGCTCCGTGATCGGCGCGCCGTGGGTCGGCCACAGGGTCGAGAAACCACGCATGCGGACTGCTTCAAGGCTGGCGAGATAGTCGCCCATGTCGCCATCCGGTGGGGTAATGACGGTCGTCGACCAGCCCATGATGTGGTCGCCGCTGAACAACGCATTCTCTTCGCGCAGCGCGTAGCAGATGTGGTTCGAGGTGTGACCGGGCGTATGGATCGCTTCGATGGTCCAGCCCGGGCCGGAGAGCACGGTTCCTGTGTCGACGGTGACTTCGGGCTCGAAACGATCGTATCCGGCCTCGAGTTGAATCGATCCCTCGACGGGCGCGCGATCCACCGCGCGCCCATAGATCGTGGCGCCCGTCGCCTGGGCCACGGGTCGCGCCAGGGGCGAATGGTCCGAGTGGTGATGGGTAACCAGTATATGTGTGACGCGCTCCCCGCTCGTCGCGGCGAGAATGGCGTCCAGATGCTCGGCAAGATCCGGGCCGGGGTCGATCACCGCGACCTCGCCATGTCCGACGATGTAGGTGCCGGTGCCGACGTAGGTGAACGGTCCCGGATTGTTGGCGATCACCCGGCGGATCAGCGGCGAGATCTGATCGATCCGGCCATATTCGAAGTCGATCTCACGCACATACGGGATCACGGCAGGATGGCTCCGAGGTCGTATCCGGCGGCCGCGCCCAGTTGCACCAACGTGCCGCGCGGCTGATCGGATCCCAGCGCCCAGATAGTGATCGAGCGGGTTCCGGAACGGCAATAGGCGAGGACTTTTCCTTGAGCGCCGGCCACCGCCGCCCGCATCGCTTCGACCTGCGCCCCTGCAGGACGGCCAACAACGGGGATGTGCACGTAATCGAGCCCTGCAGCACGCGCCGCCGCCTCGATCTCGGCGCCACGCGGCTGGCCTGTGTCCTCGCCGTCGGGGCGATTGTTGATGATCAGCGTTACCCCTTCGGCGGCGGCCGTCGCGACGTCGCTGATCGAAATCTGCGGACTGACGGAAATGGTATCGGTGACGGTTCGGAAGTTGGTCATGGCGGCCTTTGCGGCGAGTAGTCGTGAGGATTGCGCCTTATATCAGTTTGCACCGCCAAAAACCCAATACGCGGGAGGTGAACATACGCGCCTTTCCT
Source organism: Caulobacteraceae bacterium (assembly GCA_025352165.1). Lineage (GTDB taxonomy): Bacteria > Pseudomonadota > Alphaproteobacteria > Caulobacterales > Caulobacteraceae > Acaudatibacter. Next base: position 9,760 of record JANXTX010000149.1, read on the forward strand.
ACGCCACGGCGTTTGTAGCGGAACAGGTGATCCACGGACCACCTCGCCCGTTTGGGAGAGGGAGGGGCCCGATCACGCGGCGATTGGGAGGGTGAGGGTCTGTAGCGTTGACAGAAAGACCCTCATCTTCCCACGCCAAGAGGCGCGGGCCCCTTCTTCTCCCAGTCGGGAGAAGTGATTTGTGGGCTGCATTCGAGATATGGGAATCCGGGAGCCGCTTTGTGGGCAGGGAGGACTATTCGTTTTCCCATCGTCAATGCGCTTGAAGCCGGCGGTCCGGCGGATAGATCGTAACCTATGCCATGGCGTCGAGGCGGGCTTGGGCGGCTTCGAGTCGGGCCTTGGCGTGTTCGGATTCGGCGAGGCGTTCGCGGTTCTCCTCAATGACTTCCTTGGGAGCGCGGGCGATGAAGTCGGCATTGGCGAGCTTTTTGGAGGTGCGCTCGATGTCCGATGCGCGGCTGGCGATTTCCTTGGCGAGGCGGGCGCGTTCGGCGGCCATATCAATGAACTCGGCGATGGCCAAGGCGCCGGTGGCTTCACCGATCACGAATGGCGCCGAGCCGGCCGGGGCGACGTCGGCGGTTTCGACGCCGGCGAGACGTCCGAGCGTCAGAATCAGATCCCGCGTTCGCCGCATGCGATCGTGCGTGGCGTGCGCGGCTCCGACCAGGGCCAAAGTGGGACGAGCCGAGGGGGGCACGCTCATCTCGGCGCGAAGCTGCCGCACTTCGGTAATCAGGGTGACCAGCCAGTTGATCTCGGCGTCGGCCTCGGCATCCAGATAGCTGTCGGGAAGCTCGGGCCAGGTTGCCGTGATCAGCATGCCGTCGCGCTGAGCTGTCCTGGCCCACAGCTCTTCGGTCACGAAAGGCATGACGGGATGGAGCAGTTTGAGAATGACTTCCAGCACCCAGGCCGCCGTCGCGCGGGTTTCCGCCTTGGCGGCGGCATCGTCGCCATTGAGGATCGGCTTGGCGAGTTCGAGGAACCAGTCGCAATAGACATTCCAGATGAAGCGGTAGAGGGAGCCCGCCGCATCGTCGAACGCGCAGTTCTCAAGAGCCCTGGTCACCTGGTGGGAGGTCTTCAGCACCTCGCCGCGAATCCAGCGGTTGACGGTGAGAGTCGCCGAAGCCGGATCAAAATCAGGGACCAGCCGACACTCGTTCATCTCGCAGAAGCGGGCCGCGTTCCACAGCTTGGT
>JANXTX010000164.1 GCA_025352165.1 Caulobacteraceae bacterium
GTCGATCACCCTGGAGGCGGAATTCTGCATCGAGGCGGTGAAGGAGGCCCTGGCCCGCCACGGCAAGCCCGACATCTTCAACACCGATCAGGGCAGCCAGTTCACTTCGCAACCCTTCACCGGCCTGTTGATCGACAACAACATCCTGATCAGCATGGACGGCAGGGGAGCTTGGCGCGACAACGTCTTCGTCGAGCGGCTCTGGCGCTCGGTCAAATACGAGGAGGTCTATCTGAGGGCCTACGACACCGTCGCCGAGGCCCGCGCATCCCTCGGTCGGCATCTTGATTTCTAAAACGGCAAGCGACCCCACTCGAGCCTGGGAGCCCGCACCCCAGACCAAGCCTATTTCAACCACCTGCCCATGGCGCGGGCGGCATGATTCCTTCGCCGCCGATCCCTGTTCAGACAATCCCGGCCACCGCTCAAACACATCGCCGACAAAACAATGGTGGGCGGCGAGGGGTTCGAACCCCCGACCTCCTGGGTGTAAACCAGGCGCTCTGACCAGCTGAGCTAGCCGCCCGACGAGAAAGGCGCGCGGCATATAACCGCGCGCCTTGGTTAAGCAGAGATGGCGGGGATTTCCAAGGCGGAGATCACCTCGGCCGATCCCGGTTTTCACCTCGTCTCCCAGAAGGACAAGCGAGGGCTACCTCAATGCGTGATCGCAAGGCCTCCCGTTGTGTCATCGGTGGGGGGGATAACTTTGACGTCTTCTTCCTCATGCCACTCGATCGGAGTCAGGGGGCCGGTCAGCGCAAGGGCGAGGACTTCGTCGACGGTGGAGACCGGGATGATCTCAAGGCCGGCTTTGACCGACTCAGGCACATCCGCGAGATCCTTGGCGTTTTCCTGCGGGATCAGAACGGTCTTGATGCCCGAGCGCAGAGCCGCGAGCAGCTTTTCCTTAAGGCCGCCGATCGGCAAAACCCGGCCTCGTAGGGTGATCTCGCCGGTCATCGCCAGGTCCTTGCGAATCGGCACGCCGGTGAGCACCGAGACGATGGCCACCGCCATGGCGACGCCGGCCGAGGGGCCGTCCTTGGGCGTGGCCCCCTCCGGCACATGCACGTGGACGTCGGTCTTGTCGAAGGCCGTCGGCTTGACACCGAACTGGATGGCGCGGGCGCGGACATAGGAAGCAGCCGCCGAGATCGACTCCTTCATCACTTCCTTGAGGTTACCGGTTATCGACATCCGGCCCTTGCCGGCCATTTTCAGCGCCTCGATGGTAAGGATGTCGCCGCCGAATTCCGTCCAGGCCAGACCGGTAACGATGCCGACCTGATCATGCTCGTCCGTCTCGCCATATCGATACTTGCGCACGCCGGCGTATTTGGCGAGTCGCTCGTCATCTATGGTGATCTGAGTCAGATTTTCACGCGCCATGTCCCGCACGGCCTTCCTCGCGAGATTTCCCAGTTCCCGCTCCAGCGAGCGCACCCCGGCCTCCCGCGTATAGTAGCGGATGAGATCCTGGATGGCCTGGTCGGGCACCATCCACTCAGCCTCCTTGAGCCCGTGGTCCTTCGCGAGCTTGGGCAGCAGGTGGCGCTTGGCGATCTGCACCTTCTCGTCCTCGGTGTAGCCGGGGATGCGGATGATCTCCATACGGTCCATCAGCGGCTGGGGCATGTTTAGCGAGTTGGCAGTGGTAACGAACATGACCTCCGAAAGGTCATAGTCGACCTCAAGATAGTGGTCGTTGAACGTCGAATTCTGTTCCGGGTCGAGCACCTCCAGCAGGGCGCTGGAAGGATCGCCGCGCCAGTCCGCGCCCATCTTCTCGATCTCGTCTAGCAAGAAGAAGGTGTTGGTGGTCTTGGCCTTCTTCATCGACTGGATGATCTTGCCGGGCATCGAGCCGATGTAGGTGCGGCGGTGCCCACGGATCTCGGCTTCGTCACGCACCCCGCCGAGACTGAGGCGCACAAACTCGCGCCCTGTCGCCTTCGCGATGGAACGACCAAGCGAGGTCTTGCCGACGCCAGGAGGCCCAACAAGGCAGAGAATCGGTCCCCTGAGGGCGCCGGTGCGAGCCTGAACAGCAAGGTATTCGAGGATGCGTTCCTTGACCTTCTCCAGGCCGTAATGGTCCTCATTGAGGATGGCTTCGGCGCGGGCGATATCGATGGGTTTGGTCTTGGATTTGCCCCACGGGATCGAGAGCAGCCAGTCGAGGTAATTGCGCACAACGGTCGATTCCGCCGACATCGGGCTCATGTTGCGCAGCTTCTTCAGCTCGGCGGTCGCCTTGGTGCGGGCTTCCTTTGAGAGCTTGGTCCTCTTGATGCGCTTTTCCAGCTCAAGCAGTTCGTCGCGAGCGTCGTCTTGTTCGCCAAGCTCGCGCTGGATCGCCTTCATCTGCTCGTTGAGGTAGTACTCGCGCTGCGTCTTCTCCATCTGCCGCTTCACGCGACCGCGGATCTTCTTTTCGACCTGGAGAACACTGATCTCGCCTTCCATCAGGGCGAAGACCTTTTCCAGGCGTTTGCCGACATGGAGGATTTCCAGCAATTGCTGGCGGTCGATGATCTTGACCGCGAGGTGCGCGGCAATGGTGTCGGCCAAGGTGCTGGGCTCGGCAATCTGCGGAATCGCCGATACCGCCTCGGGCGGGACCTTCTTGTTCAGCTTCACATAATTGTCGAATTGCTCGACGACGGCGCGGGCGAGCGCCTCGGTCTCGTGCGCGTCGCCACCCTCGTCCGATAGCGGCGAGACCTGCGCTTCATAGAATTCCTCGCGGTCGGTGAAGAACATTACCGCCGCGCGTTCAGAACCCTCGACCAGCACCTTTACGGTGCCGTCAGGCAGCTTAAGCAGCTGCAATACGGTGGCAAGCACACCGACCTGATAGATGTCGCCTGGCGCGGGATCGTCCTCGTCGCGGTCCTTCTGGGTGACCAACAGAATCTGCTTGTCGCCCTTCATTACCTCCTCAAGGGCCCGGACTGATTTCTCCCGGCCAACGAACAGCGGTACGACCATGTGCGGGAAAACGACGATATCCCGCAAAGGCAGTACGGGCAGGGTCTTGATATCGGGCATCACTTACTCCTAGGGCCGAACGCGTTCCCGCTTGTACGCTACGGGGACCGGGCCGGTTTTCGCTGATATCGGGCCGTTCCAAAAGCGACACTGCGCCGAGTCGGGCGGCCCGTCCGCCGACTAAGGGCGGTCTGATTGAATGTTAATGTGGATGCTTGGTCGGCGCGGTTCAAGCGTCCGGTGGGATCTCAATCGTACAGACTAGCGTGTTGCTCACGCAGAAGCGCCTTTTGCACCTTGCCCATCGCATTGCGCGGCAGGTCATCCGTGAACAGAACCCTTTTGGGTCGCTTGAACGCCGCCAGACGATCGCCAAGGGCATCGAGAACCGTCGCTTCGGTGAGATCGGAAGCCCCGCCGGTGGCAACCACGGCGGTCACGGCCTCGCCGAGATCAGCGTGCGGTAGGCCGATAACGGCGCTCTCGACTACGCCGGGGATTGCGTCGATCTCGCTCTCGACTTCCTTTGGATAGACGTTGAGACCGCCGCTGATGACCAGATCCTTTCCCCGGCCAACGATCGCCACATATCCACGAGCGTCGATCACGCCCAGATCGCCGGTGATGAAATATCCATCATCGCGAAACGCCTCGGCGGTCTTTGCGGTGTTTCGCCAGTACCCAGCGCAGACATTAGGTCCCCTCACCTCGATCCCGCCGATCTCTCCCTGGGAGAGGCGTTTGCCGGAATCGGGGTCGACGATCCGCAGATCGACGTCAGGAAGTGGAAAACCGACGGTCCCGGCAGTGCGATCGCCGTCATACGGATTAGATGTGTTCATCCCCGTTTCGGTCATTCCGTAGCGTTCGAGGATGGCGTGTCCTGTGCGTTCAGCAAAGGCGCGATGGGTTTCGGCCAGCAGAGGCGCTGAGCCTGAGATGAACAGGCGCATGCCGACGACGGCATCGCGCGTGAGCCCCGGATGGGCAAGCAGGCGCGTGTAAAAGGTTGGGACACCCATGAGTGTCGTCGCTCGGAGCATCGCCCGCAGCACCGCGCCCGGGTCGAAACGCGCCTGCAGGATCATCGACGCCCCAGCGATCAGGGCGACGTTGGTGGCTACAAACAGGCCATGCACGTGATAGATCGGTAGGGCATGAATCAACACATCGTTTGGGGTGAAGCGCCAGAGGTCCTTCAGCGTGGCGGCGTTGGAGAGCAGCGCGCGATGGGTGAGCATGGCGCCCTTGGAACGGCCGGTGGTGCCCGACGTGTAGCAGATCGCGGCAAGATCGGTCTCGGCACGGGCGACGGTGACGAATTCGGCTGGCTGTGCGGCGGCTCGTGAGGCCAGAGTCCCCTTCCCGGCCCGATCCAAGGTTGCGACCCGAGCATCTCCGGCAATCGCCTCAACTGTTGTGGCGACCGAGGGGTCACAGACCACCAGCGCCGGTTCGGCGTCACCAAGAAAATAGGCGAGCTCAGCCTGGGTGTAGGCGGTGTTGAGCGGCAGAAAGACGGCGCCGGCTCGGACGGTGGCAAGGTAGAGAATGAGATTCTCCGGAGACTTCTCAACCTGCACGGCGACGCGGTCGCCAGGAGTGACGCCAAGCGAAATGAGGGCGTTACCCCAACGTGCGGAGACGGCTTGCAGATCGCCATAAGTGACTATGCCGGAGTCAGTATGAAAGGCTGGGGCGTCAGGCTCGCCTGTTGCGAACAGCGCGTTGTAGAGCGGGTTGGTCATAGGGCAATCACGATTGCTTCCAGGCTTCCGTCCCTTTGCCCAACGGGAGAAGTGCCGGAGAAGCCGGGGATGAGGGATTCTCCACTACAGGGGCTCCCTGCACGTATGACGCAGATTTGTAGCGGAGACTCCCTCATCCGATCCGCGACGCGGGCCACCTCCCAGAGGGAGAAGAGAGGGTAAATCACGATAGGTTTGATCGCCCCCCTAACCCGCCGCCGCGCCGGACTTCTTCTCCGCGTAGATCATCAACGGCTGGCCACGGCCTTCGACGACCTCGGTGTTGACCACCACTTCCTCGACGCCCTGCATGGTCGGCAGTTCGAACATGGTCTCCAGGAGGATCGCCTCAAGGATCGAGCGCAGTCCGCGGGCGCCAGTCTTCCGGGCAACGGCCTTGCGGGCGATTGCCTTGAGAGCGTCGTCAGTGAATGAGAGGCCGACGTTTTCCATGTCGAACAGGCGTTGATACTGCTTAACCAATGCATTCTTCGGCTCGGTGAGGATCTTGACCAGCGCCGGCTCATCGAGGTCATCAAGCGTGGCGATGACCGGCAGTCGGCCAATAAACTCGGGGATCAGGCCGAAACGCTGCAGATCGTCGGGCTCAACGTGGCGCAGAACCTCGCCGGTGCGGCGATCATCCGGGTCCGAGACCTTGGCGGAAAATCCGATGGAGGTGCCCTTGCCCCGGCTGGAAATAATCTTTTCCAGACCCGCAAAGGCACCGCCGCAGATGAATAGCATGTTGGTGGTGTCCACCTGCAGAAACTCCTGCTGCGGATGCTTGCGGCCCCCTTGCGGCGGAACCGAGGCCACAGTGCCTTCCATGATCTTCAGCAGCGCCTGCTGCACACCTTCGCCGGAGACATCGCGGGTAATCGAGGGGTTGTCCGACTTGCGGCTGATCTTGTCGACCTCGTCGATGTAGACGATGCCGCGTTGCGCCCGTTCGACGTTGTAGTCGGCTGCCTGCAACAGCTTAAGGATGATATTTTCGACATCCTCACCCACATAGCCAGCCTCGGTCAGCGTCGTGGCGTCGGCCATTGTGAACGGAACGTCGATGATTCGTGCCAACGTCTGGGCCAAGAGGGTTTTGCCGACGCCAGTCGGGCCAACCAGTAGGATGTTGGATTTTGCCAGTTCGACGTCGTTATGCTTCTGGGCGTGGTTCAGCCGCTTATAGTGGTTGTGCACCGCGACCGAGAGCACCTTCTTGGCGTGCTCCTGTCCAATGACATAGTCATTGAGCACTTCGCGAATTTCGCGCGGTGTCGGAACCCCGTCCTTGGTCTTCGGGAAGCCGATCTTGTGCTCTTCACGGATGATATCCATGCACAATTCAACGCATTCATCGCAGATGAACACGGTTGGGCCGGCTATGAGCTTCCGCACCTCGTGCTGGCTCTTACCGCAAAAAGAGCAATACAGGGTGCTCTTGCTATCGCCGCTCGCGGCTTTGGTCATGGTCGCTTCTCACTCTCCAACGCCAGCCCAGCATATATAGCATGGTCAGTCGTCCGATTATCCGCCAGCGTGACGAAATCCGAAGGTTCGCTGCGGGCATCGAAGTGTTGACAATCTCCGATCCGCGCGAGGATCACAAGCCTATGAAGCCTTTAAGAACCCTTATCGTCGACCAGCCAAGCTCATTCATCAGCCGTCCGCTATCTTGACCAAGATGGGAATGAACGACGCATCCTGCCAGAGGGCTGATCAATTCCGGCCGTTGGTGGCATTTGATTTCGACGGCACGCTGACCTGGCGCGACAGCTTTCGCGCCTTCCTGGCATGGAAGACAGGGAGCTGCGGCTATGCGCTAGGATTGGCAAAGCTCGCGCCTGAGGTGCTTGGTTGGCTAAGCCATCATGATCGTGGCCGCCTCAAGACGGCGATGGTGCGGCGCTTCCTAGGCGGCGCTCACCGGGAGGAGATTGAGGCGGAAGCCAGGGCATTCGCCACCGATCAGGCGCAAGACCTGCTCAGGCCCGATGCACTGCGTATGTGGCGTCAATGGCAGGCGAGGAGTGCAAGGCTGATCATCGTCACGGCGTCGCCGGAAATCATCGTTGCACCGTTCGCACATGGCCTGGGCGCGGACATGCTGATCGGCACGCGGCTGGTCATTGATGCCGACGACCGACTCACCGGCGACCTGAGCGGGTCAAATTGTCGAGGGCCGGAAAAAGTCGCGCGCCTGAGGGATATTTTCGGCAACGACGTCCGTCTGGAGGCGGCCTATGGCGACAGCGCAGGTGATCTGGAAATGCTGGCGCTTGCCGAAGAGGCTGGAATGAAGGTGTTCGGAGCGCGTCCGTGAAACACGCCGGTTCGCAGGCTCTCGACCAACTAGAGGGCCTGCTGGCGGCGGTCCGGGCAATCGGTGCGCTCAAAGAGCGCAGCCGGGGAGTCTTCTACCTAAAGTCCAGGGCCTTACTGCACTTCCACGAAGATCGCGCCGGCCTGTTCGCGGATGTCCGCGCGCTTCCCGACGGCGATTTCGAACGTATCCAGATCGACACGGAAACTGGCCGGGCGCTGCTTTTGCAGAAAGTCAGCGCCGCGGCGCGTTGAGATGCGCCCCTTCTCCTCAAGGGAGAAGAGTGATGCCACTATTTCGCTTCAGCCGCCTCGGAAGCGGCGCGGCTTTCATAGACATGGTCGATGATGCCCCACGCCTTGGCTTCTGTCGCATCCATGAAATGGTCACGATCGAGTGTCCGGTCGACTTCCTCGTACGTTCGCCCACAATGCTTGGCGTAGAGTTCATTCAGGCGGCGCTTGGTTTTGAGGATATCCTCGGCATGGCGCTCGATATCGGAAGCCTTGCCGGAGAAGCCTCCCGACGGCTGATGCAACATGATTCTGGCGTTTGGCAGGGCGACGCGCAGGCCCGGCTCGCCGGCCATCAGCAGGAACGATCCCATGGAAGCAGCCATGCCCATGCAGGTCGTGGCGATCGGGCAGCGCACGTACTGCATGGTGTCGTAGATCGCCAGGCCGGAAGAGACCACTCCGCCGGGCGAGTTGATGTACATGTCGATCTGCTTTTTGGGGAATTCCGACTCCAGATAGAGGAGCTGGGCGCAGATCAGCGCGGACATGCCGTCCTCAACGGGGCCATTAAGGAAGATCACGCGCTCGCGCAGCAGGCGCGAGAAAATGTCGAAGGCGCGTTCGCCGCGACTCGACTGCTCAACCACCATCGGGACGAGGTTGAGGGCGTGGGGATGGCTATCGTTCATTTCGGCTGCGTCTTTCCTGCAAGGACTGGCTCTGGATATCGGCCCGCCCCGTTACGGTTGCAAGCCGGCATCGCGAACAGCCCTACTCTTCCTTAGGTTTGGCGGCCTTCTTGGCGGCGGTCTTCTTGGGCGCGGGGGGTGGCTCTTCGGCAACTTCGGCTGTTGATTCGGTGGCGGCCTCGACCTTCGCGGCCTTTGCCTTGCTCGCGCGGGGCTTTGCGGGCTTGGCCTCCTTTGCGGTATCCGCCTCGGGGGGCGGCGCCGTGTCCTCGCCATAGCCATCAGGGAGATCATCGTCGCGAAGCAGTTCCTCCTTGGAAACCGGTAGATCGGATACCTTGGCCCTGGAAATTATCAGGTCGACGACCTTTTCCTCATAGAGCGGCGCACGCATGCCGGCCTGAATATCCGGGTTCTGGCGCATCAGGTCGAAGATCTGCTGCGCTTGCGCCCCGTACTGCATCGCTTGTTCCCGCATGGCGTTGGTGAGTTCGACGTCCGTGACCGCGACGTTTTCGCGACGTCCGATCTCCGCCAGCACCAGGCCGAGACGCACGCGGCGCTCGCCGATCTTGCGGTACTCCGCGCGCAGGGTTTCCTCCGACTTGCCCTCATCCTCTGGAGAGGACTTGCCATCGGCCCGATCCCGTTCAACCTCACGCCAGATCGTGTCGAATTCCGCCTCCACCATACCTGCGGGCAGTTCAATATCGTGACGAGTGTCAAGCGCGTCGAGAAGGGCGCGCTTGAGCTTGAAGCGTGATGCATCCTGGTACTGGCGCTCGATATTCGAGCGCAGTGCTTCGCGCAGGGCTGTCAGGTCGGAAAGGCCCAGGCGCACGGCCAGCTCATCGTCAGCCACGGCCTCCTTCGGCGCGCGGACTTCCTTGACCGTAACGGTGAATTCGGCAGCCTGTCCTTTCAGACGTTCGACCTGATAATCTTCCGGAAAAGTCACCTTGACCAGCACCTCGGCCCCGGCTGCGACGCCAACCAACTGATCCTCGAACCCGGGAATGAACTGACCCGAGCCAAGCACCAGTTCGGCGTCAGTCGCTGCCCCGCCCTCGAATGCCTCGCCATCGATGCGGCCGCCGAAATCGACCAGCACCTGATCGCCATCGCGCGCGGCCTGTTCAGGTTCACGCGCCTCATAGGTCTTGCTCTGCGCGACAAGCTCCGCGAGCGAGTCATCGACCTCCTGCTCCGTGGGCCGGTAGACGGGCCTCGACAATTCGAGCTGGGTTACGTCGGTCGGCTCGAATTCCGGCATGACCTCGACATCGAGGTCATAAGCGAGGTCTTCGCGCCCTGCGATGACCGCTTCCATGTCAGCGGGTGGCTTAAGCTCAGGACGGGAAGCCACGCGCAACTGACGCTCGTCGAGCAGCTTCTGTGATGTCTCATTGATGGTCTTCTCGACCAGCTCGCCCATCAGAGCCTTGCCGTACATCCGCTTGATGTGCGCCTTCGGCGCCTTGCCCGGTCGGAATCCCTTGAGGTTCAGGGTCGGCGCGATCTCGTCGATGCGGGCGTCCAGCAGGACTCCGAGTTCGCTGGCCGGCACCAGAACGCCATAGCTGCGGCTCAAGCCTTCAACCGCTTTTTCGATAACTTGCATCAATCTGTCCCGAGTGACCTCGCCCGGCATGCGCCCGGCGCCAAAGAAAACGCCGCCGCCAAGGTGGTCGCGACCCGGCAGGCGGCGTGAAACGAGCGCGCCTTATGTCACGCGCCCGCCCTCCCCTCAAGCCCGCGAGGGGCGCGGAGTCAGGAACCTCGCGCCAGAACGTTGATCGGCCCACGCCATCAGGGGAACTGAGGCCCGTTGCGAGATCGTAGACTGGTCCCGTGGAATACCGCCCGCTGATCCCCTTGATGATGTAGCGCAGGCCGGCGCCACAGCCTGATCCGCCAGCCTCCGCATACTCGGCATCAATGCGTCGAGTTACGGAATCCGACCGTAGTCTTGCCGGCCGCGACGGCTGTGGCGGTCGGCGCTGCACAATCAACTTTAAATTACACTATTTGCTTGCCGATGTGCCGATCAAAGCGTGCCCGCCGACCATGCCGTCGGGGGAGTCCAACCGCTTCATAGTCGCATTGCAAACGACTTCTTGCGACCAGGTCGCGCCGGGTCACTGGTGCGGATGAGAGGACTCGAACCTCCACGCCTTACGGCGCTGGAACCTAAATCCATTAACTTTGTGTTTATAAATCCATTTTTCCCTATAAAATCAACGTCTTTTATGCTAATTTAGGTCTAGAAATGCTGGACACACCGTGGACACATCTGGACACACGAGACGACAATGACCACCCACGAAATGTTTGACGGTCGTTTGCAGGTCTACAAGCGCGGCGACGGTCGCGTTTGGCAGTGCGCCGCGCGCGTGGGCGAGCGGCGTTTTCGTCAAACCACCAAGGAAGAAAACCTCGACCGCGCAAAGGACGTAGCCGAGGAATGGTACCTCGACCTTCGCGGCAAGCTCCGCGGCGGCCAGATCACCAAGCCCGAGCGCACCTTCAAACAGGCCGCCGCCCACTACCTCAAAGAGATAAGAGTCCTCGCCGTTTCAGAACGCAGTCCGACCTATGTCGAG
>JANXTX010000171.1 GCA_025352165.1 Caulobacteraceae bacterium
GCGCCAGGGCCGCGACGGTGACCACCGGCTTGCTGAGCGAGGCGTAGCGCAGGATGGTGTCTCGGCGCATCGGCGCGCCGGTCTCGCGGTCCGCATGGCCGGCGGCGCGGACGTAGGCGATCTCGCCATCGCGGGCGACCAAGATCTGCCCGCCGACGATTCGGCGCTCTGCCAGGGCGGCGTCGATCACTGCGTCCAGACGCTTGGTGAGTGCAGAGTCGTGGACCATGACGCAATCCTTCCTGAAATCGGCCGGTTCAATCCGGCTCATCGCGCGGTGATGGCAACAAATCGCGGATCATTCAACGGCGCACGCGGCCACGTGAGTACGTTGAAAGAGAATTAACCACGAAGGACGCGAAGGCCACGAAGGAGCGTCGCGCCCTTATGACGGCAGAGCCGTCGATTTCGCGTCGTGCCTGATTTTCGCCTTCGGCAAGGTAAGCACACGGCCGCCTCTGACCTTCTTCGTGGCCTTCGCGTCCTTCGTGGTTAATTCTCCTTCAACGGTCGTCAGGCCGGTGGCGCACCAGAATGCGGGGCGGAGAACACCTGATCCGGGGCGAACGGCCGGCAGACCCCGATCCTCAGATGCGCCCCCTGCTGCCCGATCAGGCCGCCGTTGCCGACCTTTCCGGTATCCACGCCGAGGCAACGACCGTCATCCATGGTTAGGGCGCCGCCGCGGTGAAAGCGGAACCGCGTCGCCGAACCTCCGCAGGCAGCGATCCGCGGCGCCCCCGCGGCGCGCGCGGCGGACAGGCACAACTCCGTCCCGGCCTGCCGCACATGACCATCGGCCTGCATCGTCCACAGCTGGTTCGCACCTTTCGAACAGGATTCTGTGGTTACCTCGCCGTCATCGCCCGCCTCGAGGCACAAGGGCGCCTGCGCGAACTCGGCCTGTGCGACAGTGATCTGGCCGGTGGGGGTGAGCCTCTCGCAATCGGCGGGCGCTACCCGGAACATCGCATTGTCGTGCGAAGCGATATGGCTGGTGAAGGCGCCGCCGGCGTCCACCGTCTGCACCTCACCGCTCCAGACATTGGTCAGTTTCAGCGGACAGTGCGCCGCCGACACACCGAGCTTCGCGAGCGGCAGCGCATAGTCGATGGCGATCGGCCCCTTGTTGAGGATCAGGAAGGCGAAGCCGCCGTCCGCCAGCGGCTTGAGCGCGATGTCCACGCCCATGTCGTCCGCCGAGCTGTCACGCAGGACCCGATAGCCGCCGGCCCCGAGCGGGTCCTGGTCGATGGCGATCGCTCGGGCGTTGCCGAGGATGACCAGCGAGGCCGCGACATGCGGGTCGGCGGCGTTACGGGCCATGGCCCGCAGGTCGGCGCTGATGATCAGCGGCGCGCCCAAGATCGACCACAGGCCCATCTGGCTGCGCTCCTCGGCCGTGGTCATGCCGCTGTCGCCGATCAGCAGCTGGTCGGCATCGTTCCAGGCGCCCGGCGCGACATAGCGGGACAGCGCGACCGTATCGGTATAGGTCTGATAGACGCCTTCCTCGTAGCCCTGCGCGGCGTCGTTGAAGCTCCATGGATCGTAGAGCGAGCGGCCATCCGGCCCCAGGTGGGTGATGCGGATGTCCGGCGCCACCCGCCACATCTGACCCAAAGGCCGCACCCACGCCATCGAGCGATACTTCATCGGATCGGACGGCGCGTATTGCGCCGGCGCCGACTCGTCGAACAGGATCGGGCGCGTCCCGTCGATGGTGGCCCGGCCCAGCGCCCGCGCCATCTGGCGGAACAATCCGGGGATCTCGTCGTCCGAGGCGCCGCAGTTGTCGAGCTTGAGGAAATCCACGCCCCAACGGGCGAAGCGAGCGGCGTCCCGGTCCTGGTTTCCCTCCTCGCCGGCGGCGACACGCTGGCACGTGGTCTTGCCGGAGGTATTATAGACCCCGCCCTTCAGCCCCAGTCCGTGCAGCGCCGTCATGTAGCCGGTCAGATCGTCATCGAACCCCGGCTGTGCGCTGGGGTGCTTGTACGATCCCCAATGGGCAATGCCGTGCAGTTCGCCGTCCGCGCCCCGCGCCATCCAGCAGTCGTCGACCACCACCGTCCGGTAGCCGGCGCTCGCGAGCCCGGTCGCCACCAGCGCCTTGCCCTGATCGAGCATGAAGTCCGCAAAGCCATAGGTCGCGCGGTCCCGTCCATCCAACGGCGCCTGCGGCAGGCACTGGAACCGCGCCCAGTTGTTGAAACCCATCGGCGGGGTGAGGGCGACCGGCGCCTTCGTGTTCTCGGCCACCGGGTCGGCCCTGGCGACGCCGGAATCCCCCAGTACAAGGACAAGGGCAAGGATCATCAGACGCATATGCGGTTCTCGCAGGTTTGTCGGGGGCGACACGCCCATCGGCGCTAGGATGAGGGATTTTCCTCCCTCGCCACAATGGCGCTACCGGGTTCAAATATCTCGAAGACAGCCCACAAATCACGTCTCCCGACTGGGAGAAGGCGAACGGCCCGCGCCTCTTGGCGTGGGAAGATGAGGGTCTTCCTGTCAACGCTACAGACCTTCACCCTCCCAGCTTCCGTCTACGCCAAGGCTTCGACGGACAGGGCGCTGGGCCCCTCCCTCTCCCAAACGGCCGAGGTGTTTCGTGGATCACCTTCGAGCCGTTTGCATTCGGTAGCGCCCTTTATGGGCAGGCAGGGGGGTATGATCCGCCTATATTGGCACCTACGGCCGCAAGCCGCCGACAATAGTCGCTGCAAGATCACTCGCCGTAGGCCGCCGGTCTTCGGGCAGGAAGGCGATGGCCTGGTCGATGTCGAGCAGGGCGGCGCCATGGCACATCGACCAGACCTGCGCGGCGCCCCTGGGAACCCGATCATCGGTTTCGTCCAGGTCCCAGACCGCGGCGATCAGCGACATCAGGGACCGGAAGCAGGCCTGGGACTGCTCGCCGAGCGCCGGATCGCAGCTTAGCGGCGCGAGGCTGCGTCCGAACATCAACCGGTAGAGACCAGGATTTTCGCGCGCGAAGCCCAGGTAGGCGCTGAGGTATCCAATCAGCCTATCGGTTCCGACCTGATCGGAACAGGTCGCGAAACGCCCGGTGAGTTCGGCGAACCCCTGGGCGGACAGCGCCGCGAGCAGCGCCTCCTTGGACGGGAAATGGCGATAGGGCGCGTTGGGGCTGACACCGACAGCCGCGGCAAGGCCTCGCAGGCTCAGGCCGGCCTCACCATCGGCATCCACGGCGCAACGCGCCTGCGACAATAGCGCCGCCCGCAGATCGCCGTGGTGGTAGGTCATTTCGCCTCGACCGGATTTAAATGTTGACATTGCACACATGGTTGCCGATAAATGTGCGCGCCGCCCACATATAGGCCTCTGGGCGGCCTTGACCAGTGGAGCGTTCAAATGACCGAGTTGGCGTTCGCCCGATCCTCGAACCCTGAACGCCGCGTCGGCTGGCTCGCGGCCGTCGTGCTCTGCAGCTTCGTTGGCCTGGCGTCGATGCGCTATCTCGCGGGTGGCGATCTGATGACGCCGCCGCCGCTGAAGCCGAACTTCGAGGCGCACCCGCTAGCCTTCTACGTCCACATCAGCTCAGCAACGACAGCGTTGCTGGTTGGTCCGTGGCTGTTCCTGGCGAAACTTCGGCTGAGCGCGCCACGCGTCCACCGGGCCATGGGCGCCATATATACCCTCGCCTGCCTGACCGGCGGACTGGCGGCCCTGGTCATCGCTCCCGGCAGCAACGGCGGGTGGGTCGCCGCGAGCGGCTTCGCGACTCTGGCTGTCCTCTGGCTGTTCACCACCGGCATGGCCCTGGCCGCCATTCGCGGCGGTCGCATCGACGAGCACCGCCGCTGGATGCGACGCAGCTTCGCGCTGACCTTCGCCGGCGTCACCCTGCGTCTCTACCTGCCCCTGGCATTTTTCGGCTTATTGCATTTTGCCACGGTCTACGCCGCTATCGCCTGGCTATGCTGGGTTCCCAACCTGCTGCTGGCCGATCATGTGGCGGTGAAAAGCCGCTAGGCAACCGCCCATCGAGCCCGACACCACCGCCGCCAGAGCGGTAAGGCTTGCAGGCGCCGGGTTTGAAACCGTACGGTTGTCCTAGCGATGTCAGACGTATTCATCTCATACGCCCGCTCGACCCAGCCCACCGCCCGGATGGTGGCGAATGCCCTGCGCGGGCTGGGCTATGAGGTTTGGCTGGACGACCAGTTGCCGGCCCATCGCGCCTATGCCGATGTGATCGAGGAGCGGCTGCGGGCCGCCAGCGCGGTGGTGGTGATCTGGTCGGCCGACGCGGCGAGATCAGAATGGGTCCGCTCGGAAGCCGAGTTGGCGCGCGAAGGCCGTAAGCTCGTCCAGCTGACCGTCGATCGCGCGAGACTGCCGATGCCGTTCAACCAGATCCAGTGCGCCGACCTTTGCGGCTGGGCCGGCGAGCTCGACGCCCTTGGCTGGCGGCAGGTGACAGCCAGCATCTTCGAGCTGACGACGGGGTCGGGCGAAGCAGCCGGCAATTCAGACGAAGCTTCCGCCATGGCGCCGCCAGCTGTCGAAACCCCTATGGCCCCGCCCCCCGGGCCGGCGCCGGAAGATGGTCTCCGCAAGGCCGCCGCAAAGCACGCGGACGCGGAAATCCGGTTTCGCAAACAGGCCATCATGTATGCGGTGCTCATTCCCGCACTGACCGTATTTAACTTGGTCACCAGTCCGCATGTGCTGTGGTTTCAGTGGCCGCTGTTCGGCTGGGGCCTGTCCCTGGCGATCCAGGCCGCGCGGATCTACCTGACGCCACATCAGGATCGCGAGGCGCTGATCGCACGGAAAATGCGCAGGATGCGCTCGTCGGATAGTCCCCCGCGCTGACCCGCGAATAGCGGGGACCGAATTGCGGGGACATGACCTCAATGCGCCCCCGACATTTCCAACGCAAAAGCCCTTGCCGCATTGAGGATCGTGTCCCCGTAATTCGCGTCCCCGCTATTCGCGCTTCGCCGCCCGCCCTAAGCCTTCTGTGGCCGCACCAGAAACTTCTGGCCTGTCGCCTTCTTGTCGTAGCTGGCCAGGATCTCGGGCTGGAGCATTTCGAACAGGGAGATCTCCTGGCTGTAGTGGCTGGCGAAGGTGCTCTTCAGATTGGCGGCCACGCGCTGGCGCAGACGCTCGGCGGCTTCGGGGCCGATCCGTTCGAAAAATGGCATCAGCAGGAAGCCGTTGATGGCGAAGGCGAAGCCGAACGAACGGTTCAGCTCGGTCGGCGAGGGGTCGAGGCCGCCGTAGATATACAGCTGCTTGAAGACGTTGGAGCCATAGCGGCCGAGGTTGTCGCCCTTGCTCACCGCCGCCGCTTCCATGGCGCTGAGGATCTGCCCCCCGAGCCGGCCGCCGCCGATGGCGTCGAACGCCACCGTGGCGCCAGTATCGATCAGCACCTGGGTCAGGGCCTGCTGGAAGCCGGGCGCCGTTGAATCAACGACATGCACCGCACCGATGCCGCGCAGCAGCTCGACCTGAGCCGGGCTGCGCACGATGTTGACCAGCGGCACGCCATCCTCGAGGCAGATCTTCACCAGCATCTGGCCGAGGTTCGAGGCCGCCGCCGTATGGACGATCGCGGTGTGGTTCTCCAGGCGCATGCATTCCACCATGGCCAGGGCGGTCAGCGGATTGACGAAACAGGCCGCGCCATCCACCGCCGTGGCGTCGTCGGGCAGCACGAGCAGGTCGGAGGCGCGGACGACGCGGTACTGGCTGTACATCGACCCGCCGAACAGGGCGACGGTCTTGCCCATCAGCCCCTGGGCGTTGGCGCCGGCCCCGATCACCACGCCGGCGCCTTCATTGCCCGCGGGCAGGGACTGGCCGATCCGTGCCGCCATCGCCCGCATATAGGCCGGCGGGACGCTCGCGGTCGTCTTCATATCCTCGCCCGCGCCGCTCGACCGGGCGGCCGAGACATCGGCGCCGCTGACCAGCAGTCCCAGGTCCGACGGATTGATCGGCGCCGCCTCGACACGGATCAGCACCTCGTCCGGGCCGGGCTCCGGCGTCGGTATCCGCGCCAGCGACAGCTCCAGCGTCCCCTCCGCCGTGACCAGCGTCCGCAACTGCAGTCCGCTTACGTGATTGTCGTCGCCCATCGCGCTTCTCCCTGAATGATGACCGGCCGCATGAGCACGCAACAGGCCGCCGGGGTCAAGCGATGTGGACCGGCGGAAAAGGATGAGAGAGAGAGAGAGAGAGAGAGAGAGAGTTCACCACTAAGACACTAAGGACACGAAGGCCTTTTGACGGCGAAGCCGTCGACCTCACGTCGATCGTGATTTTCGCCTTCGGCCAGCTCAACCCACCGTCGCCTTCGTGTCCTTCGTGCCTTAGTGGTAAATTTTTCTTTGCCCCCCCGCCCCACGACCGCAAAAGGCAAAACCCCACCCACCCAATTGCCTCACCGATATCGGATTTCGCCATGGCCGCCGGCGCAATGTGCCGCTACAAAGAACAAAATAGCCGGGCCAACGAACTACCCAGGAGGAGACATGCAGCTCAATCGTGACCAGCTCGAGAGAGCCTATCGGCAGATGAAGACGATCCGCGAGTTCGAGGAACGTCTGCACATCGAAATCGGCCTGGGTGAGATTCCTGGTTTCACCCACCTCTACGCGGGCCAGGAGGCCTGCGCGGTCGGTGTCTGCGAGGCGCTGACCAATGAGGACTACATCGTCAGCACCCACCGCGGCCACGGTCACTGCATCGCCAAGGGCTGCGACGTGCCGGGCATGATGAAGGAGATCTACGGCAAGGCGGGCGGCCTGTGCGACGGCAAGGGCGGTTCGATGCATATAGCCGATCTCAACAAGGGCATGCTGGGCGCCAACGGCATCGTCGGCGGCGGACCTCCGCTGGCGGTCGGCGCGGCGATCGCGGCCCGCAACGCGGGCAATGGCCGGGTGGCGGTCGCGTTCGGCGGCGACGGCTCGTGCAACCAGGGAACCGTGTTCGAGGCGATGAACATGGCCGTCGTCCTCAAGGCGCCGGTGATCTTCGTGTTCGAGAACAACGGCTATAGCGAGCACACCGGCGTCAGCTACGCGGTCGGCTCGGGCGACATTTCCGCGCGGTCGGCGGCCTTCGGCATGCCGGCCATCAAGGCCGACGGCTCCGATTTCTTCTCGGTCTACGAAGCGACCTGCGAAGCGGTCGAACGGGCTCGCAACGGCGGCGGACCGTCGTCGCTCGAATTCGCCATCTGCCGCTACTACGGCCATGCCGAAGGCGAACCGCAGCGCTATCGCGGCAAGGGCGAGGTCGCCCGTCTGCGCGAGACCATGGATTGCCTGACTCATTTCAGGCGGAAGGTCGGCGAGGCGCAACTGCTGTCGCCGGAGCGGCTCGACGAGATCGACGTCGAAGTCCTCGAACTGATCGAATCCTCGGTCCAGGGCGCCAGGACGGCCCCGTTGCCGCCCGCCGAGGCCCTCTTCACCAACGTCTACAACGCTTACTGAGACCGCAAACCCATGAGCATCAAATCGTATCGCGACGCGATCAACGAATGCCTGCACCAGGAGATGGAGCGGGATGTCAACGTTGTCGTCTTCGGCGAGGACGTCGTCGGCGGCTCCGGCACTGAAGGCGGCAAGGAAGCCATCGGCGGAGTGTTCAGCCTCACCGCCGGTCTTTGGGGCAAGTACGGCGACAACCGCGTGTTCGACACGCCGATCTCGGAATCCGCCATCGTCGGCGCGGCGGCGGGCGCCGCGCTCGCCGGTCTGCGGCCGGTGGTCGAGATCATGTTCTCCGACTTCTTCGGCCTCTGCCTCGACCAGATGTACAACCAGGCGGCCAAGTTCAACTACATGTTCGGCGGCGGCGCGAAGACGCCGATGGTCGTTCGCACGACGACCGGCGCGGGCATGAGCGCGGCCGCCCAGCACTCGCAGTCGAACTATAACTGGGTCACCAACATCCCCGGTATGAAGGTCCTGCTACCGTCGAACCCGTACGACGCCAAGGGCCTGCTCGCCGCGGCCATCCGTGGCGAGGACCCCGTCGTCTTCTACGAGAACAAGCTGCTCTATGGCATCAAGGGCGAGGTTCCCGACGACACCTACGTCATTCCTCTCGGCAAAGGTAATCTGACGCGCCAGGGCAAGGACGCCACCATCGTCGCCTTCTCCCGCATGGTGCACATCGCCAACGCCGTCGCCGACAGGCTGGCCGCCGACGGCATCACCTGCGACGTCATCGATCCGCGCACGACATCGCCGCTCGATGAGGAAATGATCCTCGAAAGCGTCCAGGAGACCGGCCGCCTGATCGTCGTCGACGAATGCAACCCGCGCTGCGGACTGGCCCGCGACATCGCCGGCCTGGTCGCCTCGCAGGCCTTCGAGTTCCTCGACGCGCCCATCAAGCTGGTCACCCCGCCGCACACCCCGATCCCCTTCGCGCCGAATCTGGAGCACGCCTATCTGCCCAATGAGGCAAAGGTCGAGGCTGCGGTGCGCGAGGCCCTGGGAGGCAGGTAATGGCAAGACGCATCATTCCCATCGCCATGCCCAAATGGGGCATGGAAATGGTCGAGGGTCAGATCGTCACCTGGAGCAAGGACGAGGGTCAGCCCATCGCCTCCGGCGACGAACTGCTCGAGATCGAGACCGACAAGGTCACCAACTTCTATGAGGCCGAATACGATGGCGTCCTGCGCCGCCGGATCGGAGAGGAGGGGACCATCTACCCTGTCGGCGCCCTGCTTGGCGTCGTCGCCGAGGCC
>JANXTX010000182.1 GCA_025352165.1 Caulobacteraceae bacterium
TGCCCGACCGCGGATCTTCGACCCCACCAAAGCAGTCCCGAAATCGCTCCATCCCGTCCCTCGCGTGCGCCTGTCTGTGCGTCGCGAAGAATCTTGTTCGTCATCCAGCACAACCCCAATTCCGTCTGCGATTCCCCTGCCCTCAACCCTCAGGCTCGTCACAACCTCCTCGAAATCCTCTAAGACCGCTACGCCCGAAAATCCACCCTCGTCACCAGCCAGGTTCCCGTCGCCGACTGGCACGCCATCATCGGTAACGCCACCTACGCCGACGCCATCCTCGACCGCCTCGTCCACAACGCACACCGGCTCGATCTCGCCGGCGACTCCATGCGCCGCGCAAAATCCGCCAAACAGGCTTGACCAGCCAACACGAAAACAACCAAAGACAATCCACCAACCGAGCGCCCCAAGACCGGCGGGATCAAATCGGAATCCCTGGCGGCATCAGTTCGGAATAGGGTGGCGACATCGTCGGAATCCGCACGCGTGGCCGCCAATGTGCTCGACATCGTGCGCCGCGAACTGATCGACGGACCCCGCGCTGAACGTCAGGAAGTGGAGCGGCTTGCGTCATTGCTGGGCATGTGGGGTGACGCCGAGGCTCTCAATGCCGAGCTCTGTGATCGCCTCGCCGCCCGAACCATCGATCCTGGTGATCCCGCGCTGATCGAGCACCTCTGGGCCACGACCCTGGACACCGTCGCTATCGACCAGCCCAACTACGCCACTTTTCGTCGTGAGAAATCTAGCTGACGCTAGCGCCCCTTGAACACCGGTGCGCGCTTTTCCAGGAAGCTGGCGACGCCTTCCTTGTGGTCCTCGGTCTGCATCAGCCGGCGGATGGTCTCGATCGCCCAGGCGCCGAGTTCGCGCGGGTCGCCATAGGTTCCCCGCCGCAGCCCTTCCTTCATATAGCGCAGCGCCAGTGGCGGATTGGCTGCGATACGACCTGCCAGTGCGCGAGCCGCGGGCATCAGGTCCTCATGGGCGGTGACCTCGCTGACGAGACCATAGCGCAGCGCCGTCTGCGCGTCGATGATATCGCCAGTGAACAGCAGTTCCGCGGCCCGTGCCGGGCCGACGATCGATGGAAGTCGATAGAAGCCGCCGACGTCGCAGACCAGTCCGCGCTTGATGAACAGTTCGGCGAAGGTTGCTTTTTCGGAACACAAGCGGATGTCGGCGTAAAGCGCCAGCTCCATGCCCCAGCCCATCGCTGCGCCATTAACCGCCGCGATCACCGGCTTCTCGCACTCCAGCGCCGCCATGGCCGCCGGGGTCGGCCGATGTCGCACCGTCGGCGGAGGCGGTGAGGCGGAGAACGCCTTGGGCCCGGCCATGATTTCCCGAACGTCGTCTCCCGAGCAGAATGCCGGGTCGGAACCGGTGACGATCACGCAGCGGGTTTCCGGGTCGGCGACCGCCTGCCGGAAGGCTGCTTCCAGCCTGTCGTAGGCTTCATAGGTGAGAGCATTGCGGCGATGGGGACGGTTGAGCGTGATCGTCGCGATGCCGTCCTCTACCGAATGCAGGACACTTTCGGCCGCAACTGTCTCAGTCATCGTCATTCTCCGGCTGCTGAGTGGAAAAATGCCGCGTCGCCGCGAGTGCGGCGCTCTGGCTTTCCAGAATTCTGGTCTGCAACGGTCCGCGCCATTCCGGTTGCGCGGCGCCCTTGAGGATCAGGGCGTAGCCCATGCGGGCCGTCGGCGCCAAAGCGCTTGGGACGATCTCGCCGACCACCCAGTCGAGCATCACGATGCGGAACAGATTGTCCAGGTGGCGCAGCAGCAGGTTGCGGTCGATATCTGGCGACAACACACCGGCGGCCGCAGCGTCATCGATCAGCCCCTTCCAGAAAGCGTCGCGCTTGGGGTTGAGAATGGCGGTGCGTACTTCGTCGCTGGTGTCGAAAACCGCCGACCACAGCGTTTTATAGAACGGCGGGTCCGCAAGGTAGAAGTCCATGGCGATGTCGATTGCCGTGAAGATGCGCTCGAGTGGGTCGACCGAGCGCAGGCTGGAAAAGCGCTGCTCGAACTCGCGGATGTCCTCGAGCACCGCCAACACGATGGCTCGCTTGGAGCCAAACAGATTATAGGGCGTCGCCAGGCTCACGCCGGCGCGCGCTGCCAGCGCCCGCATCGACAGTCCCGCGTTGCCTGTTTCCCGGATCAGCTGCCTTGCCGCCCGAATGATCCGCTGACGGCGTTCGGCCTTGCCGGCTTCCCGCCGGCTTGGCGGCAATTGGCCGTCGCCTTCCTCATGAAGGTCCGCAGTTTCCGTCAAAGGCCCATCCTGGTGTAACGCGTTACGGTTTCAGGCTCGCAAATTTATGATACGTGTTCAAGACTTCAGCGCAACGTCTGGGAATTTGGCTGCTGAATCCGCCTTGACGCGTATGATTCAATTATAACAAGTTCTTGGTCGGGCACGGTGAGCGGAAAAATGCTCGCAGGCTCCAAAGCAAGGAAACCGACCATGGATTTAGAACTCGTTACAGATGGGCTTGGATTTCCCGAGGGTCCGATCGCAATGGCCGATGGTTCGGTCGTGCTGGTTGAAATTCGTCGCCGCACGCTCAGCCGCGTGACGCCGGACGGGCGTATCGAGGTGATTGCCGAACTCGGCGGCGGTCCGAACGGCGCGGCTATCGGGCCGGATGGCGCGGCCTATGTCTGCAACAATGGTGGATTCGAATGGCTTGATGGTCCCGGTGGCATCACTGCTCCGCATGGTGTCGCCAAGGATTACCAGGGCGGATCGATCCAGCGGGTCGATCTTTCCACCGGAGAGGTCACCACGCTCTACACAGCCTGTGACGGTCGTGACCTGCGCGGGCCCAATGATGTCGTCTTCGACAAGTCCGGCGGATTCTGGTTCACCGACCTTGGCAAGTCCAACGCGGAGTGGTCGCACCACGGTCATCTGCTTTACGCTAGGCCGGACGGATCGATAATCCGCCGCGTCCGCGAAGGCATGATCACTCCGAACGGCGTTGGCCTGTCGCCGGATGAATCCATGGTCTACGTCGCTGAGACCACCACCAGCCGCGTCTGGGTGTTCGAGATAACCGGTCCCGGTGAGATCGCCCAGCCGGCGGGGCGCTTCACCCCTGGGCGGGTGCTGGGGCCCTTGCCCGGCTATCAACTCCTCGACAGCCTGGCCGTCGAAGCCGGCGGCAAGGTCTGTGTTGCGACGCTGGTCAACGGCGGTGTCACCGTGTTCGACCCTGATGGCGGTACCGAGCACATCGCCTTCCCCGATCCACTGGTGACCAACATTTGCTTCGGCGGCGCCGAAATGCGTGACGCCTGGGTGACCGCGTCCGGGACCGGAAAGCTCTACAAGTGCCGTTGGCCCAGGCCCGGCCTCAAGCTCAATTTCAACGCCTGATGTAACGGAAGCCCCACCATGACCTATGAGACCATCCGCTACGAGGTTGACGGACCAATCTTGACCGTAACCCTCAATCGCCCCGAAAAGCTTAACGCCTTCAATGCCCGCATGGGACTTGAGATCGCCGATGCGATCCATTGCGCCGACGCCGACGATGCGATCCGTGTCGTCATACTGACGGGAGAGGGCAGGGGCTTCTGCGCCGGCGCCGACATTTCCAGTGGGGCGGGCAGCTTCGACACCGCCGAGGGCGGCGCGGGTGGCGGCAACTTCGGCGACACGGCGACAAGGGGCAATGAAGGGGGCGCAAGCTTCATCCATGCCCTGTTCAATTCCCGCAAGGTGACCATTGCCGCTTTCAACGGGCCGGCCGTGGGCGTCGGTCTGACCCTGGCGCTGCCGACCGACATCAAGATCGCGTCCGACAAGGCCCGCTTCGGCTGCGTGTTCGCCCGTCGAGGCCTTGTCCCGGAAGCCGCCAGTTCGTGGTTCCTGCCGCAGATCGTCGGCCTGCCGCAGGCCCTGCGCTGGTGCCTCTCCGGCCGGGTGTTCGACGCCGCCGAGGCCCTGGCCGGCGGTCTTGTCAGCGAGGTGGTCACTCCCGAACAACTTTTGCCCCGCGCCCGTGAGATCGCGCTCGAGATCGCCGACAACACCGCCCCGGTCGCCGTTGCGCTGACCCGCCAGCTCCTCTGGCGCTACTCCGGCGCGGAGCTGCCCTTCGATCTCCTCAAAGTCGACGGCCCGCTGGTGATGACCCTTGGATCATCCGACGACGTAAAAGAAGGTGTCGCCGCGTTCCTCGAAAAGCGCGCCCCCAATTTCCCGGGACGCCCCTCTCAGGACATGCCAGTGGGCTATCCTTGGTGGAAGCAAGCCTGATCTTCCTCCCATCCCATGGAAGGGGGGGAGATATCTTATGGCGCCACCAGCTCCAGCTCGCCCGCGGCGATTCGATCCCGCAGCTCCCGCTTTAGCACCTTGCCCGAGGCGTTCTTTGGCAGCACGTCGATGAACACCACGCGCCTGGGCTTCTTGTAGCCGGCGATTCGGTCGCGGCAGTGATCGATCACTGCGGCGGCGCTTAGAATTTCGCCATCGCGCACGCGGATCACGGCGACAACCGTCTCACCCCAGGTCTCGTCGGGCGCGCCGATCACCGCCGCCTCGACGATCGCCGGATGTTCGTACAAGACCTCCTCGACCTCGCGCGGATAGACGTTCTCACCGCCGGTCAGGATCATGTCCTTCATGCGGTCGACAATATAAAGGTATCCGTCCTCGTCCCATCGGCCGACATCGCCGCTGTGGAACCATCCGTCGGTGAACGCCGCGGCGGTTGCTTCGGGGTTGCGCCAGTAGCCGCTCAGCACCTGATCGCCCTTGATGATCAGTTCGCCCGGCATGTTCGGCGGCACATTGTTTCCCGCCTCGTCGACGACACGCACTCGCGCCAGGGGCATTTGCTTGCCGACCGAGCGAAGCAGTTCCAGTCCCTGGTCTGCGGCTCGGTCATGATCGGCCGATCCCATCACCATTACATTGCCGGCCAGCTCGGTCATGCCGAAGCCGGTGCTGAAGCCGACCCCCGGCCATTTTCGCCGCGCCTTGCGCAGCACCTCGGCGGGCATGGCCGACGCGCCATAGCCGATCCGCCGCAGGCTGGAGATGTCGTAAGCGTCGGTATTCGGGTCCTCCAGCAGCATGGCGATCATGGTCGGCGCCATCGCCGTGTTGGTCACCCGATGCTGCTCGACGTTGCGCAGCAGCGAACCTGGATCGAAATTCTTGAGCAGCACCACCTTGAAGCCGCGCAGATGGTGCATCGGCATCACGTAGCCGGCCACATGGAACTGCGGGAACGTGAACATGCACACCTCGTAGGGCGCGACCTCCCAGGTCGTCATGCTGTTCAGGATCGCCGCCATCAGATTCCGGTGCGTAAGCATCGCGCCCTTCGGCAGGCCGGTCGTGCCCGAAGTGTAGAGAAGCCAGCAGAGATCGTCTTCAGACGCCCGCCGGGTGGGCGCCTCGGGCTCGCCGGTCGCCACGAACGCGTCATAGCTTGTGCAATCGTCAGCGTGGTCGCCGATCAGCAGCACTAGTTCGACCGAGGGGATCTGCTCGCGAATTTGTCGGATCGAGGCGAGGTACTTCGACTCGACCACCAGCACGCGCGGCGCGGAATTGCCGATAATGAACGTCAGTTCGCGTGGCGTCAGACGATAGTTCAGCAGCGTCAGCGCCATGCCGGCGCCGGGAATCCCGTAGTAGCACTCGGCGTACTCCGGGCAGTTCTCAGCCAGGATCGCCACTCGGTCACCTGGCTGCGCCACGCGAGTCAGAGCATTCGATAATCGCCAGCAACGATCCCGCAGCTCGACATAGGTCAGCACACGGTCCCCGTACCGGATCGCCTCAACATCCGGCGCGCGATGGGCCGCGAGCATGGGAATGTCGCTCAGCAGCATGGGTGCCTCCCGTCTCATTCTGGTTCCCAGACTATAACGCGCTCTAATGTCGCAAAATAGCGCTCTCGTCTCCCGCTGGGAGAAGCAACCATCTTTAGGCATTGGCCGGTCGACGCCATTTTTGGCCATCGCGAAGCATGACGTTGAGTGTGGTTATGATCTTTCGCATGACGGCGACGAGTGCAACCTTTGGGAGTTTCCCTTTGGCGATGAGGCGGTCGTAGAAGACCTTAAGTGTTGGGTTCGATCGACTGGCGCCCATGGCGGCCATGAACAGGACGTCCCGGACGGGCCTTCTGGCGCGATTGTCGGAGTTGCGGGCCAAGGCCAAGGCCAGGACCGGCTGGGATTATCGCGTCGTGCTGATCATGGAGGCGGGGCTGGACGGCTTCTGGGTCCACCGTG
>JANXTX010000191.1 GCA_025352165.1 Caulobacteraceae bacterium
GTCCGTTGACGCATCAAGTTTAACTCCCTCCCCCGAGGAAAAGCTGAGGAGATTAGGTACCCTCGCACGCCATGAATGAAAAGACTCTTTATGTGCGCTCCGAGTAGCAATTTCGTGACAGCCCCTTCGAAGCACGTGATCCCGCGAGGCGCCGACAGGTAGGAGAAACGCGTCACCTACCAAATCGAGGCGATTTTTATACTCCATATAAGATCGCATTAGAAATAATTGCCTACTATGTGGGAAAATCATATAAAAACAAATCACCTGTATGGCGTTGGCCGCTTCTATTTCTGTAAGTCGCAACCTATATACTAATTCACATGTCGAATTCTGGCCTGATTAGATGACGTTTGCCCCTCATCCGCGGCCGCACCCGAGAAGACGGGCGAAACAATCGGATACAAAAGTGTCGCCCGGGAAAATGCCGATCTGCCAAAAAAATGGGCAGCCAAAGCCGCGAGCAGGAGCCAGTTCGCGCCTGCTGACGCCGAATCGGTCAACCGCGAGGGGCTGATCGCGACCTGTGGTAGGCGATGTTGAGCAACTCGACGAACAGCGAAAACCCGATCGCGAAGTAGATGTCCGTACGCGGGAGGTGGAATCCAAAGCCATCGGCCACCAGCGCGACGCCGATGAGCAGGATGAACGATAACGCCAGCATCTTGGTTGTCGGGCGATGGTGAATGAAATCGCCAACTGGCTTTGCGGCAAAGAGCATCACGG
Source organism: Caulobacteraceae bacterium (assembly GCA_025352165.1). Taxonomy (GTDB): domain Bacteria; phylum Pseudomonadota; class Alphaproteobacteria; order Caulobacterales; family Caulobacteraceae; genus Acaudatibacter. Next base: position 727 of record JANXTX010000191.1, read on the forward strand.
CGGTCGATGCAACCACCGCGGCGATCATGATCGGCAGATTATCGGTCATCCCGACAGCCGTGATCACGCTGTCGATCGAGAAGACGATGTTGATCACGCCGATCTGCACCATCACCGCCGCGAAACCTGCGCCGCCGTTGATGGCCTTCGCACTGTCCGGTTCCACCTCCATCTCCAGGGTATCGTGAATCTCGGTCGTGCCCTTGGCGAGAAGGAATAGACCACCGCCAATGAGGACAAGATCCTTCACGGAAATTCCGCGCCCCAGAACGTGGAACAAAACGATGTTAAGACGCGCTAGCCAGACCACCGCGACAAGCATTGCGATGCGCAACAGCATCGCGAGTCCGAGGCCAAACCGTCGGCCCACCGGTCGCCTTGACGGCGGCAGCCGGTGCACCGCCATCGCGAGAAACACGATGTTATCAATCCCGAGAACGATCTCGAGAAAGGTCAGGGCAGCGAACGAGGCCAGCGCCTCTCCGTTCGTGAACTGGAGCATCACTTCCTATGGACAGTCGCGGGGCTCCGGATCAACCCCGCACAGCTAGAGAAAACTGTAGGGGTCCACGTCAAACGCCACGCGCACCGTGGACGTAGACCTGATCCGGGCTCGCCACGCGGCCAGGAATCCCTGCAGGTCGACGGATTTCCCGGCTCGTATCAGAAAGCGCTTTCTCTTCCGGCCGCGCACCAACGCCAGTGGCGCGTCCGCCGGCCCGAACAGATCGATCCCATCGGCGTTCGGCGCGGAAGCCGCCATGTGCTTGCAGTAGGTTTCCACCGCCTCGGCATCGAGGCCCGACACGATGACGGCCGCAAGGCGGGAAAAGGGCGGCAGACCGGCCGCCTCGCGCTCAGCCAGTTCGATAGCGACGAAGGCGTCGCGATCGCCAGCCGCGATCGCTTGCATGACAGGGTGTTCCGGCATCCAGGTCTGGACAAGCGCACGGCCCGGCAGCGCGTGGCGGCCGGCTCGGCCGGAGACCTGGGTTAAGAGCTGGAAAGTCCGCTCCGCCGCCCGAGGATCGCCACCGTGCAGGCCGAGATCCGCGTCGACGATGCCGACCAGGGTAAGCTTCGGAAAATTGTGCCCCTTAGCGGCGCCCTGGGTTGCGATCAGAATATCGAACTCGCCCGCCGCCATCGCATCGATAAGCTCTCGCGCCGCTGCGGCGTCCCTGATTGTATCGGACGAAAACACCGCTATGCGCGCATCGGGAAACCGCAATCGGGTCTCCTCCTCGATGCGCTCGACACCGGGACCGACCGAAACGAACGCGTGCTTGGCCCCGCAGGCCGGACAACTTTCCGGCTTGGGCATCGAAAAACCGGTGAGGTGGCAGACAAGCCTGCCGCTGTACCGGTGCTCGACCAGCCAGGAATCCGTGTCGGGAGACTTCATCCGCTCGCCACACGCCCGGCATAAGACCAGCGGAGCGTAGCCCCGCCGGTTGAGAAAGAGCAGCACCTGTTCGCCGCGCCCCAGCGTTTCCGCGACAGCCGAGGTCAGGCTGCTCGAAAGCCAGCGTCCATGCTCAGGCGGCGCTTCGCGCATATCAAGAAGCGTCGTGGCGGGCATCACCGCCGAACCGTGACGATCAGCAAGCCTCAGCCAACGATAGCGGCCGGTTTGCGCGTTCCAGATCGTCTCGAGGGACGGCGTGGCCGACGCCAGAATGACCGCGCAGGTCTCGATCTTGCCGCGCGCAACGGCCATGTCGCGCGCCTGATAGATGAAGCCCTCATCCTGCTTGTATGAGCCGTCATGCTCTTCATCGACAATTATCAGCCCGAGGTTGGCATAGGGGAGAAAGAGCGCTGATCGCGCGCCGACAACGATGCGGGAGCGACCCCCGGCGATATTTTCCCAGGCCACCCGGCGACGCGGCGGCGAAACTCCCGAGTGCCACTCCGTTGGCGCGACGCCAAAGCGAGCGGATACCCGGTCGATCACTGCCTGGGTCAGGGCGATCTCCGGTAACATGATCAGCACCTGGGCGCCGGGATCGGCCGCCAGGACGGCGGAGGCTGCTTCTAGGTAGACTTCCGTTTTGCCCGAGCCGGTGACGCCGTCCAGAAGGGTTACGGAAAAGCCGCCGGCGACAACCGTGGCCCCTAACTGCTTTGCCGCCGCAGCCTGGCTTGGGTTCAAGTCAAAGGCGGCTCCGCCACCGGTCGCCAGGTCTGAAGCCGGCTGATCATCAGCTGGCGGCGCGACAAGGCATCCCTCAGCGATCAGGGCCCTGACAACACCGGCGGATACCCCCGCCGCTCGCGCGATGGCCGCCGGCGAGGCTGCGGTTGTCGCGGCGTCGAGCACTCTCTGGCGCGCGACCGTCAGTCGTAGCGGCGCCGTGCCCGAAGCGATCAACTTGCGATCGGGCTTTGGCAGGGGAGCGCGCAACCCGCGAAGAACGATGGCGAGGGCCTGCCCAGGGGAATCAGCGGAGTAGCGCGCAACCCAATCAACAAATTCCAGGGTTCGCGGGGGCAGCGGCGGCTCGTCGCCCGATCCGATGACCTCCCGCAGCCGTCGGTTCCCGCCGATCCCGTCGCGCAGGCCCACGACGGCTCCCACCACCGTCTTTGACCCCAACGGTACGCTGACGATCTGCCCGACTATCAGCGACATGCCCTCGGGCTCCGCGTAGTCGAACGGCTCGGGCAACGGCCTTGGGATCAGGACTTGGACGATACGGGTCACATGTTCTTCTTCGCCGAGTTTTCTGCGCGGCTTCAAGCCCCCGTTAACCGACTTGGCGTTTGGTTGGAAAACCGGGCGACTCAACGAACGTCGGTCCGAGCCTCAGCGGGGAGTACGGTATGGATTCGACACGGTTGACAAACGGCGCGGAGGACAAGGGCCTCGAACGATTGAAAGCGATGCTGCTCGCCAACGGCGACGCAATTCGCGAGGACGAGGAACTGCTGAGTGAACTCGGGCTACGCATCGATGTCGCCAATATAGTGGATTTTGGCCCGGTCGCCCTCTCCAGGGTCGCCGCCGCACACCAGCGTGAATCCAACGAACGTCAGCGGCTCGAGGCGGTTGCACGCGCCAACTTCAATGCGCAGGCACAGACACATGCCGCGGTGATCGATCTGCTCGAAGCCCGCAATCATGCGGATCTTGCCCGCCGAGTCGACGAAATCGCCAAACTGCGCTTCGGACTGGTGTCCGGAGTGATCGCCCTTGAGGGCCCGGGCGGGGTCCCCGCGGGATGGCGCGCACTGGTCGAGGGTCAGATTGATCTCATTCTTGGACCAAGGCGTCTGGCGCTCATGGGTCATGCGCCCACAGCCGTCGGTTTGTTCGGAGACGCCGCACCGCACATCAAGAGCGTCGCCCTCGCCAGGCTGGCCATCTGGGACCCGGCGCGCCAGGGCATCATGGCTTTCGGTTCGGCCGACCCGTTGGCATTTACCGCGGACATGGGTTCGGACCTGGTTACCTTTCTGGCCAGGGTCGCGGAACGGACCGCGGAACGCTGGTCGCCGCCTTGACGGCGCAGGAAGCTCTTGAGGCCTGGCTTGCACACCTTTCACTCGAAAGGCGTTCCAGTCCGCGCACGGTGGATGCATACCGGGCGTGCGTCCGGGCTTACATAAGCTTCCTTGAAATGCACCGGGCGGAACGGCTGCATCTTTCCGGCCTGGCAACCGTCTCCGCGCCGGAGCTTCGCGCCTATCTGGCCAGCCGGCGGAGCGGTGATCGCCCGCTCGCTACCCGATCGCTATCCCAGGCCCTTTCGGCGATCCGCGCATTCCATCGCTACCTCGACCAGCGGCTCGACACGCCGAACAATGCCGTAACCCTGGTGCGGGGCCCAAGGGTGAGGCCCGGCGCGCCACGACCGATAGGCGAGGATCAGGTGTTCGGCCTGATCGACGAAGCCGGCGATGAGGAGGATCGTCCCGAATGGACCGCCGCGCGCGATCAGGCAGTCCTCACGCTATTGTATGGTTGCGGCTTGCGAATTTCCGAGGCCTTGGCCCTGAAGCGTAGCGATGCGCCGTTTCCCGAGACGTTGCGGATACTCGGCAAGGGCGGCAAAACCCGGTTGGCGCCGGTCTTGCCCGCCGTCCGCGAAGCGACCGACACCTACCTCAAGTCGGTTCCCTTTCCCCTCGCGGGCAGCGAGCCGCTGTTTCGGGCGGCGCGGGGTGGCCCCCTGAGGCCCCGACACGTGCAGGCGACCGTGCAGCGGCTCCGCGGACGTCTGGGATTGTCCGACCGGGCGACGCCGCATGCACTCCGACACTCATTCGCCACGCATCTGCTTGGCGCGGGGGCTGACCTCCGGTCGATTCAGGAACTTCTCGGACACGCTTCGCTATCGACCACGCAGAAGTACACGGCCGTGGACGCGGCCGGCCTGCTTTCGGCCTATGCTCAATCGCACCCAAGGCGGTGAGACGCGGCTCCGACCTAAGCTTGCATCGTCCAGCCACCGACGCCCATCGCCGCCTGGCGTGACGCCTCCGAACGGGTTGGGTGGGGGTGACACGTGCGGGCGACATCCTCAGCCGCCGCCGAAAACTCCATCGCGACGCAATATTCGCCGATCAGTTCGCCGACATCGGGACCAATCATGTGCACGCCGAGGATCTGGTCGGTCTTCGCATCGGCGAGCACCTTCACGAAGCCCTCCGCTTCATGATTGACCTTGGCGCGGGAATTCGCCGTGAACGGGAACTTGCCAACGCGGTATTCGACGCCCGTAGCCTTCAGCTCCTCTTCCGTCTGGCCGACACAGGCAACTTCTGGGAACGTATAGATCACATTGGGGATGACATCGTAGTTCACGTGCCCCGCTTTGCCGACGATGCGCTCCACGCAGGCGACGGCCTCATCCTCCGCCTTGTGCGCCAGCATCGGTCCAAGGGTGACATCGCCGATCGCATAAATGCCCGGCGCCGAGGTCGCGAAATGACTGGTCTCAACGAAGCCCCGCGCATCGACGGCAACGCCCGCGGCTTGCAGGCCAAGCCCGTCCGTCACCGGTCGCCGGCCGATCGCGAGCAGCACATAGTCGGCGGTCAGAGTCTGTGATGCGCCACCCGCAACCGGCTCGAATGTCAGCTCGACACTATCGGGGCCGCGCTTGGCAGAGGTCACCTTTGCGCCCAGATTGAAGGTGATGCCCTGCCGGGCGAGGCTTCGCTGCAGCGTCTTCGCCGTCTCGGTATCCAGGCCCGGCGTGATGCGATCGAGATACTCGACGACGGTAACCTTCGCGCCGAGCCGGCGCCAGACCGATCCCAGTTCGAGCCCGATAACGCCCGCGCCCACGACCACCAGGCTTCCGGGCACTTCGGGAAGCGACAGTGCGCCGGTCGAATCAATGATCCGCTCCTGATCCACTTCGACGCCAGCCAGCGGAGCCGGCGCCGAACCTGTCGCGATGATGATCGATTTCGCCGCCAGCTCTTTGACCAGGCCGCTGTCATCGGTGACATTCACCTTGCCGCCACCGGCCAGCGTGCCGGTTCCATGAAGCCAGTCGACCTTGTTCTTCTTGAACAGAAACTCGACACCCTTGGTGAGCTGGACGACGCTGTCGGCCTTCTGCTTCATCATCGCCGGCAGGTTCAGCTTGGGCGTTACCTCGATCCCCAGGCCGGCGAAGTCCTTGATCGCCATCTCATAGAGCTCGGAGGCGTGAAGCAGAGCCTTCGATGGGATGCAGCCGACATTCAGGCAGGTTCCGCCCAGCGTCGCGCGCTTCTCGACACAGGCAACCCTCAGCCCCAGTTGCCCGGCGCGAATGGCGGCGTTGTATCCGCCGGGTCCTCCGCCGATGATGACGATGTCATAGTCAGCCACGGCTCGCCTCCAGCGTCGCGTCAGGTGATTGCGATATAGTCGATCCCGCCCGGGGTCGTCAGGGCTTTTGACTTCGGCAGGAAAAGATAGTCGCCCGCCTGCTCATAAACAGGCGCCGGCCTGACCGCGTGCGTGGTGAATCCGCGATATCCAAGCTCCCGCAGGAAGTTGAACAGGTCGGCCGGGGTATCGCCGGCCCTTCCCATCAAGGCGGCGTCCACCTCCAGGTACAGGGCTGGCAAGAACGTCCGCAACGCCGCTTCGCCGCCCTTGAGCGCCCTGAGTTCCCAGCCTTCGACATCCGCCTTGATCAGATCGAGACGATCGATCGTCCGCTCCGCCACAAAATCATCCAGTGTCGTCATCTCGATTGTCTGGTCCACGGTCGGCCCCTCGGACGCTCCGATGTGGGCCGTTCCGAAACCGAGACTCCGCTGGCGCTTCAGTGGCGTATGCAGCACGAGCGATTCGCTGCGTTCACCAAGGCCCTTGGGGACTAGTGTGATGTTCCGCAGCCGGTTCAGCGCCACCGCCGGAACCATCACCGACCTTGCATAGGCGGAAGGCTCGAAGGCGTAGATCTCGCCCTTTGGCGCCATCTTCGCGAACAGTTTAGAAAACTGGCCAGCGTGGGCCCCGATGTCGACCACGACAGCGTCAACCGGGATCAGCGGTGCGAACAGCTCGCAGAGCTCAAGGTGATGCTGCTGCAGCGTCGCCTTGAGAAAATGGGCCAGCCAGGATGCCCGCTGACGCGGTGTCAGGCGCAGCGCTAGATCCCCAGCAACAGTCGTCGGGGGTCTTCGATGTGTTCCTTGACCTTGACAAGGAATGTCACGGCGCCCTGTCCGTCAACCACCCGATGGTCGTATGAAAGCGCGAGGTACATCATCGGACGGATCACGACCTGACCATCGATTGCCACCGGCCGATCCTGTATCTTGTGCATGCCGAGAATGCCGGACTGCGGCGCGTTCAAAATCGGCGTCGACATCAGCGAGCCATACACGCCGCCATTGGAAATCGTGAAGGTGCCGCCCTGGAGTTCTTCCAGCGCAAGCGACCCGTCACGCGCCTTCTTGCCCAGCGCGCCAATCGCCCGCTCCACATCGGCCAGACTCATCTCATCCGCATCGCGCACCACCGGCGCGACCAGTCCCCGGTCAGTGCCGACGGCCACCGCGATATCATAATGGTTCTTGTAGATCAGATCGGCGCCGTCGATCTCGGCATTCACCGCCGGCACTTCCTGCAAAGCAAACACGCAGGCTTTCACAAAGAAGCTCATGAAGCCGAGCTTGACGCCGTGGCGCTTTTCGAAAGCGTCCTTGTATTGCGCCCGCAGGGCCATCACAGCGCTCATGTCGACTTCATTGAAGGTCGTCAGCATGGCGGCTGACAACTGAGCTTCCTTGAGCCTGCGTGCGATGGTCTGGCGGAGCCGGCTCATTCTTACGCGTTCCTCACGCTCGTGGGTCGCCCGGATGGGCGCCGGAGCGGGGGGAACAGGCGGCGCCAGCGCGCGGGCTTCCAGCGCCGCAAGCGCATCGCCCTTGGTGATCCGGCCGTCGCGACCGCTACCGTGGATCGTCGCGGCATCCAGGCTGTTTTCCTCAACGATCCGCGCCGCCGACGGCGCAAGCCGTGCCGGTTCAGCTGAAGGCGTCGGCGGAGTCGGTTGGGGTGGCGGCGGGACTACAACCTGATCGGGCACGGTAGCGACAGGGGTCGCCGCCGCACCTTCCGATACCCTGCCAAGGATCTCGCCGGGCGCAACCGTCGCTCCTTCCTGCGCCACGATTTCGCTCAGCACGCCATCCGCGGGGGCGGCAATCTCGAGACTCACCTTGTCCGTTTCGAGCTCGACCAGCACCTCGTCGCGCTTGACCGGGTCGCCGGCCTTTTTGTTCCACTTGGCCACGGTCGCCTCGGTGACCGACTCGCCGAGGGTGGGGGTCATGATTTCGGCCATTCCTTGAGCTCTCTTTAGTCGTGGGGGCGAGTGTTTGGAATCCGGAGGGTTCGTAAGTCGTCAGGCGAACGCCGCCGCGAGGAATGTCGCGAGTTCGCGTTGATGCCGGCTCATCAGTCCGGCGGCGGTCGACGCCGAGGCCGGACGCCCGACATAGCGGGCGCGTTTCGCCGAGACGGTCAGCTTGGCCAGGGTCAGTTCGAGCCAGGGATCGACAAATGTCCAGCCGCCCATGTTCTTTGGTTCTTCCTGGCACCAGACCAGCTCGGCAGACTTGAACCGGGCCAGCTCCAGCGAAAGCGACTTCATCGGCCACGGATAGAACTGTTCAAGCCGCAGCAGATAGACGTCGTCGATCCCCAGCTTTTCCCGCTCGTCGAGCAGGTCATAGTAGACCTTGCCCGAACAGAGCACGACACGGCGGATCTGCTCATCCGGTTGCAGCCGTGTTGTGGTGTGGCGGTGGTGCTCGGCGTCATCACTCAGCACGCGGTGGAACGAGGAACCCTCGGCCATATCGACGAGCGCGGAGACGGCCTTCTTGTGGCGCAACAGCGACTTAGGCGTCATCACCACCAGCGGCTTGCGGTACTCCCGCATGACCTGGCGACGAAGGATGTGAAAATAGTTCGCCGGCGTCGAACAGTTCGCCACCTGCAGATTATCTTCCGCGCAAAGCTGCAGATAGCGTTCGAGCCGCGCGGACGAATGCTCCGGCCCCTGACCCTCGTAGCCGTGCGGCAGCAACAGGGTCAGCCCAGACATGCGCAGCCACTTGCGCTCGCCCGAGACGATGAACTGATCGATCACCACCTGGGCTCCGTTCGCGAAGTCGCCGAACTGGGCCTCCCAGATCGTCAGCGTATCCGGGTCGGCGAGCGAGAAACCGTACTCGAAGCCAAGCACCGCCTCTTCCGAGAGCGCGGAATCCAGCACCTCGAAGTGCGCCTGCCCGGGCCGCAGATTGGACAGCGGCTGGTAGTGCGTCTCGTTGGTCTGATCGATGAGGTCGCAATGCCTCTGTACGAAAGTGCCGCGAACGCTGTCCTGTCCGGAAAGGCGTACAGGCACGCCCTGGTCCAGCAGTGAAGCGAACGCGAGGTGCTCGGCTGTCGCCCAGTCGATATTATCCCCGCTTTCAATCGAAGCGCGTCTCCCCTCAATGGCCCGCCTCACCGTCTTATGAGCATCGAGTTCTTCTGGCAGGGTGGTGATTTTTCGCCCGAGGTCGCGAAGGGTCTCCATCACCACGGCGGTGTTGCCGCGTCGCTCTTCACCTTTCGGGAGGGCGAGGCCCGCCCACTTGCCGTCCAGCCAGTCCGCCTTCTCCGCGTGCCAGGTCTTGCCCGCCTCGAACTCGTCCTGCAGCAGCGTTTCGAACTCCGACAGCCAGCCGTCGACCTCCGCCTGGGTGACCGTGCCTTCCGCAACCAGCCGCAGGGCATAGATATCTCTCGTCGAGGGATGGTCCTTGATCGCGCGGTACATCAGCGGCTGGGTCATCGTGGGGTCATCGCCCTCGTTGTGACCGAAGCGCCGGTAGCAGAACATGTCGATGACGACGTCCTTGCCAAACGTCTGCCGGTATTCCGACGCCACCCGCGCAACAAAAGTAGCCGCTTCGGGATCATCGCCGTTGACGTGGAAAATCGGCGCCTCAACCATCAGGGCGCTGTCCGATGGATAGGGGCTCGTGCGGCTATAGCGGGGATTGGTCGTGAAACCGATCTGATTGTTGACGATGAAGTGGATCGCGCCTCCCGTGCGATAGCCCTTGATGCCCATCAGATTGAAGCATTCCGCCACCACGCCCTGGCCGGCGAACGCCGCGTCGCCATGCAATAGCAGTGGAAGAACGTGGCCACGACCTGCCTTTGGATCCTCGCGCAGGGCAAAAGCCTGCTTGGCGCGCGCCTTGCCGAGCACGACCGGGTTGACGATTTCCAGGTGGCTGGGATTTGCGGTCAGCGACAGGTGAACGTTGTTGCCGTCGAACTCGCGATCCGACGAGGCGCCCAAATGATATTTTACGTCCCCGGATCCCTCGATGTCGGAAGGCGTCGACGAACCGCCCTGGAATTCGTGGAATATTGCCCTATAGGGCTTGGCCATTACCGCCGCCAGAACGTTGAGGCGGCCGCGGTGCGGCATTCCCAGCACGATGTCCTTCACGCCAAGCGCGCCGCCGCGCTTGATTATCTGCTCGAGAGCCGGCACCGCCGCCTCGGCGCCATCGAGGCCAAATCTCTTGGTGCCCGGAAACCGCTTGGCGAGAAACCGCTCGAACCCTTCGGATTCAATGAGTTTCTTCAGGATGGCGATCTTGCCTTCGCGGGTGAAGGTGATCTCCTTGTCCCGCCCCTCGATGCGCCTCTGCAACCAGGCCTTCTCGGCCGGATCGGAGATGTGCATGTACTGCACGCCCACGTTTCCGCAGTAGGTCCGCTTCAGCAGCTCCAGGATTTCCCTCAGGGTGGCCGTCTCCAGCCCAAGCACATAGTCGAGAAATATCGGTCGATCGAAATCCGCCTCTGAGAACCCGTACGATGCGGGATCCAGCTCCGTGGCGTCGCCGGCGGTCACCGCCAGTCCGAGGGGATCAAGATTGGCCTTCAGGTGACCGCGCATCCGGTAGGCGCGGATCATCATGATCGCGCGCAGCGAATCCAGGGTGCGGGCGCGAACCTCGTCGCTGGTCGCCTTGGGCGAGGCCGCTGATATCTTGTTGGCCAGCCTTTCATCGACAGCCGGCCACATGCCATCGATGGCCGACAGCCAGTCGGGCCTGGGCTCGGGAAGCTGCCTGGGAGTCCAGGACGGCAGGTGGTCGGTATCCGCCCGCGATTCCGGGACCGAGGCGAAAAAAGTGCGCCACGATGGGTCGACCGACGTCGGATCGGCCAGCCAACGGTTGCGCAGTCCTTCGACAAAGCCCGCATTGGCGCCTTGCAGGAAGGATGTTTCGGCCAGAACTTCGTTCAGCCGTCCAGAATCGTCCGCCATGATTGTCCGTCAGCCTCAGCCGGAAGCACTACGAATTCGCGCCTCTATGGTAGTGTCGCAAACCCCGTTTCGCGAGGGTATCGGCGCCACTCATGGCTTTAATCGGACGAACAGGCCCCCAACCGAGGCGCCAAGCCCAAAGAAAGGGCTTTCACCGACCGTTGAGAAGTTCGACCAGTGTATGACCAAGGGCCGCCGGAGACGGAGCAACCCTGATGCCGGCGGCTTCCATGGCGGCGATCTTGTCTTCCGCTCCGCCCTTTCCGCCGGAAATGATCGCGCCAGCGTGGCCCATGCGACGTCCCGGAGGGGCGGTGCGTCCGGCGATGAAGCCAACCATCGGCTTCCTGATTTTCGAAGACCGGATGAAGGCAGCGGCGTCTTCCTCGGCGGAGCCGCCGATTTCGCCGATCATGATGATCGACTCGGTCGCCGGGTCGGCAAGATACATCTCGAGAATATCGATGAATTCGGTTCCCTTGACGGGGTCTCCGCCGATGCCGACCGCGGTGGTCTGACCCAATCCGACCTGGCTGGTTTGGAAAACAGCCTCATAGGTCAGCGTGCCGGATCGCGAGACGACGCCAACCGAACCTTTTTTGAAGATGTTGCCGGGCATGATGCCGATCTTGCATTCGTCCGGGGTCAGGACGCCGGGACAATTGGGTCCGATCAGGCGCGACTTTGAACCCGAAAGCGCGCGCTTCACGGTGATCATGTCTTCGACGGGAATACCTTCGGTGATGCAGACGATCAGGGCGATTTCGGCATCGATCGCCTCGAGGATCGCATCCGCCGCGAAGGGCGGCGGGACATAGATCACCGTGGCGTCCGGGTGCGTGGCGTCGACCGCCTCGGCCACCGTATCGAACACGGGAAGGCCGCAGTGAGTCGTCCCGCCCTTACCCGGTGTGGTGCCGCCGACCATCTGCGTGCGATAGGCGATGGCCTGTTCCGTGTGAAAAGTGCCCTGAGCGCCGGTCACGCCCTGGCAGATTACGCGGGTCTGTTTCCCGATCAGAATGGACATGCGTGGTTCTTTGGCTTTCGATCAATGATTGGGTTGGTATCGTCTGTCTGGCCTGGCTGGCGGAGGCGGCGCGCCGAGGGCTACGCCGCACCCCGCACGGCGGCGACAATTTTTTCAGCGCCGTCGGCCAGGTCGTTGGCGGGGATCACGTTGAGGCCACTTTGCGTCAGTATGCTTTTGCCAAGCTCGACATTGGTGCCCTCCAGGCGGACAACCAGGGGCACGGTCAGGCCGATTTCCTTGACCGCCGCGATGACGCCTTCGGCGATGATGTCGCAACGCATGATGCCGCCAAAGATGTTCACGAGGATGCCCTTCACGTTGGGGTCGGCGGTGATGATCTTGAACGCCGCGGTGACCTTTTCCTTTGAGGCGCCACCGCCGACATCAAGGAAGTTCGCCGGCTCGGCTCCATAGAGCTTGATGATATCCATGGTCGCCATCGCCAGGCCGGCGCCGTTGACCATGCAGCCGATCTCGCCGTTCAGAGCAATGTAGGACAGATCATGCTTGGAGGCCTCGATCTCCTTGGGATCCTCTTCGGTTTCATCCCGCAGCTTGGCGATTTCGGGGTGGCGATAGAGGGCGTTGTCGTCAAAGGAGATCTTGGCGTCGAGCACCACCAGCTTTTCCGCGCTGGTCACGATTAGAGGGTTGATCTCCAGCAGGCTCATGTCCTTGGCGACGAAGGCCTTGTAGAGCGCCGGCAACAGGGTGCGGATCTGCTTGGCGAGATCACCCTTTAGGTTCAGCGCCTTCGCCAGATGTGACGCGTGATGCGGCCAGGGGCCGGTGGCCGGGTCGATTGAGAAAGTGGTGATGCGATCCGGCGTGTCATGAGCAACCTGCTCGATGTCCATGCCGCCCTCTGTCGAGGCGACCACTGAAACGCGGCTGGTCTCACGATCCACCAGAAGCGACAGATAGAGCTCTTTCTCGATCGCGGCGCCTTCTTCGATGTAGAGTCGGCTGACTTTCTTTCCTTCAGGCCCAGTCTGATGCGTAACCAGCGTCATGCCCAGCATGCGCGTGGCCTCGGCCTTGAGTTCGTCGAGCGAACGCACGACCTTGACGCCGCCGCCCTTGCCGCGTCCGCCGGCATGGATCTGCGCCTTGACCACCCAGACGGGCCCGCCAAGTTCCGTGGCCGCCGCCGTTGCTTCATCAACGGTAAAAGCGGGACGCCCCTGTGGCACGGGAATGCCGAACTCTGAAAGGACGGCCTTGGCCTGATGTTCGTGGATGTTCATTGGTCGTGTTCCGGCTCTCGGCTACGCTGCGGTTGTCCGGCTTATAGCAACGCAAGGTCGCCGCGCAACGCAGGTCTGCCGCTCTGGCGGCTTCAGGGCCGAAATATGGACGATGTTTCCGTTTTGACCATCGTTGACTGGGGGCCCGGGCGTTCACATTAGAAGACCGGCCATAAGCCTCACCGCCGGGGCGCCGGCTTCAAGTCCATGGGCGGCAGGACAAGGGTTCTTCCCATATTCCTAATAGGGCCGCGACTGTTACGCAGCTTGGAAGTGATCCACGGACCACCTCGCCCGTTTGGGAGAGGGAGGGGCCTGATCGCGCAGCGATTGGGAGGGTGAGGGTCTGTAGCGTTGCAAAAAAGACCCTCATCTTCCCACGCCAAGAGGCGCGGGGCCCTCCTTCTCCCAGACGGGAGAAGTGAATTGTGGGCTTCCTTCGAGATGTGTGAATCTAGCGAACCAGAGCGCCGCCTCGGAGAAGGTGGTCACCGGTGGGGGTGTCGCTTGATCGCGACATAAAGCGCGCCTTCGCCGCCATGCCGCCGGTGCGCTTCCGATACCCCCGCGACCATCCCGCGCAATGGTGGTTCCGCCAGCCATTCCGGAACGCGGCGGCGCAGCACGCCAGCCCCAAGCGCGCCCTTGCCCGTGATCACCAGGATCGCGCGGCGGCCTTCGGCATGTGCCCGCAGTAGGAACTGTGAAAGCACGGCGCGGGCACGATCCTGATCCAGTCCATGCAGGTCGAGGCGGCCGGCCAGATCTTCGCGTTCGATCTCCAGTCGACGCCGCCGGCGAGGCTCGATCGGCTGCGGCGGGCGTACGACATGACGCTTTAGCTCTTCGATCTTCGCAACCGGCTTGACGCCCCGGGCGACCGGAGCCGGCAGCGCGGGCGGCTTCTCAGCGATTTCGGGTTTTTTCGGAGCGCTTCGGCCAGGCAAAGGTCGCACGGTCGCCGTGACCGCCGCCCACAGCCGCGCGTCCAGATGATCGAAATCACGCGCCGACTTCGTCATTGTTCGATGGGCGTCAGCCGATAGAGTCTGAGTTGGTGCCGGACCCTGCCGGCCTCAAGCCCGGCGAGCGGCCCACGGCCAAGATAGAGGTCGGCCCGCGCGTCGCCCTTGATTGCGCCCCCGGTATCCAGCGCCACGACGAGGCGCCTGTAGCTGGGGAAGGCGCCGAGCAGGCGGGGCGCGTCGGCGTCAAGCCAGATCAGTTCGCCAAACGGGTGCCACGTCGGGTCAACGGCGACCGAGCGGCCCGGGACCAGCGGGATACCCGCCGAGCCCATCGGTTCGCGCCCGTCATCCGGTCGCAGCCTGAAGAATACGTAGCGGGGATTCAGGTCCATCAATGACTTCGCCTGATCGCCGCGATGCGCCGCCAGCCATGCCCGTATCGACTCGGCTGATGTATCGTTGTCGGCCAGCAGACCATTCTGCCGCATGATTGTGGACAGTGCGACAAACGGTGCGCCATTGGACCCGTCGCTGACTGCGGTCACCCGCTGTCCGTTCTGAAACGTCAGCGTGCCGGAGCCCTGCACCTGCAGGAAAAACAGATCCTCCGGCCGCATCCACGTCAGGGCATCCGATGAGGGACGGTCCTCAATTTCCCGACGATCAGCGTACTGGCTTGAGCCATCTCGATGCAGATCGATCGGGCGAGGACGGAGCGGAGCAGTAAACTCACCGCCCGGGGTCGAGCGCGCCTCATATGCGGGCGAAAAATATCCGGTGAGGAGTCCCTGCGTTGCCACCGGTTCGGGCCTGAACCAACTCTCCAGGAACGCCCTCGATCGCGCTTCATCAACGGGGCCCAGCGCCAACGCCCGGGCGCAGACGCCCGCCATCGGCGGAACCTTTACATGGGCGCAACCGGCGCGAAACGCGGCAAGCGCGGCCGCGTGATCTTCCAGGTTCCATCCAGGCAGCGCGGCGAAAGGGTTTCCACGTGGCACGGCCGAAATCGGCGGCGGCGCGGGCGATGGCGCCGGCGCTACTGGCGTCGGGTTCACCTGGATTGTCGGTGGCGCTTCGCTGGCGCAGGCGGTCAGCAGACCCAAGGCGCAAATCAGACCCAGCGCACGCCATCGGGCGAAGCGCATCACGCCTCCGCGGCGTCTACGTGGATCAGCGTCCAGTTGGGATCACGGCTCTTCAGGTTGCGCTCGAATGTCCAGATTTCCGCGGTGCGACGATCATCGACCGCCTCGCCATCGGGGCCTTTCGACCTGGTGCGCAATTCGGCCAGGAAACGAACCGATGCTTGCGCGAAATCCCCTTTGACCTCGATTGAGTCGAGATCGGATCGCGGCGTGTGCAGGAACTCGACACTCTCCGTGCAGCCCTTGCCTTCCCGCTCGGTGATGGCGGCGTCGAAACCGGTCATCACCTGTTCGGACAACAGGGGCCTCAATACGTCGCGATCGCCATCAGCAAACGCCTTCACGATCATCTGGTAAGCCGATCTGGAGCCCTGCAGGAACCTCGAAGGGTCGAAGGCAGGGTCACGCAGGCGCATTGCGGCCAGGCCATCGGCCGCCAGACCCGCCTCAAGGGCGGGGTTCGTCAGCCGGGTGACCTCCTGCGCCGGCGGCGGCGCCGGTTGCGGCGACAGTGACTCCGGGCCGCGCCCCACTCTGCGTCCGAGGACCGCATAGAGCTGATACAGCACGACCGCCGCCAGGGCGGCCAAGATAATGAGTTCGATAACCTGCAAGGCGACACCCGTGACGGCGAAAAATGGTTCCCCTTATATAGGCCAACCGAGCGTTGTCGTCAGCGGCATGAGATTGCGGGCCGGCGAAGCGCGTGTTAGCCAGCCGCCCTTCTCGTCAAGCGCGTATCTCAGTTCAGCAACAACGGATTTTCTCGATGACCGACACCCTGACGGGCGCCCCCGCGCCAGACGCAGGCGACGCCCAGCCCGGCATTCGAATTCTCGCACAATATATCCGGGACCTGTCCTTCGAGAATCCGCGCGCGCCCGAATCTTTGCGTGGCGGCGAGGCGCAGCCGCAGATTGACCTCGGCGTCGAGCTTAACGCCAAAGGGCGCGACGATGGCTTTTTCGAAGTCGAACTGAAGCTGACCGCACGGGCCGCCCGCCAGAATGATGCCGTGTTTCATCTCGAGCTGGTCTACGGCGGTCTGTTCCAGATCATGGGCGTCCCCCCCACCGAGCTGGAACCGGTGCTGATGATCGAGTGCCCTCGTTATCTTTTCCCGTTCGCCCGCCGCGTAATCGCTGATCTGACGATCGAGGGCGGTTTCCCGCCCTTCATGCTTGAGCCGCTGGATTTCGCCGCGATCTACGCAGCCCGTCGCGCCCAGGCGATGGCTCCAGCCGTCGGAAATGCCTGAGTCGAGATAATCTGGCGGCAGGACCGGCTGGTTGGGGCGATTGTCGCCGCGAAACAGCGAGATGCAGCATGATGTGTGCAACCTATGGGGCCCTGGTTGTTAGCAGCTGACGCTTGATGCCTAAGGGGTCATGGATCCGCAACGTGGCGGGCTTCCGATGAATATGGCGAAGACCCCGACATTGCCAGTATCTCAGCTGGGTGGTGAACGGACCAACCGATCTGCCAGCGAGACGTGCAAACCCGTTTGGCTTTGACCCTCCATCGAGCCTGTGGGCTACGGGTCGCTGATTGACAGGGAAGTCAGCCGTGTATTCTATTTGCAAAGACAATTTCGTTGGTGGGTATCTACTGGTCATGGCATGGAATATCCACCGCCGAGCGCCTTTTCAGCGAAAGCTATGTTGGAACATGCCATGACCACGAAAACTCTCACCGGCGCCTATAGCGCCGGCTACTACCTCAGCACAGCTTACTCCGAGTTGATCCTCACTCAGACGGCCCGGGTAGGTGGAAACGGGGTCGTTGCTGATGCTGCCGCAACGGTGGTAAACTACGGCACGGTTCAGGCGACATACAAATACAGAATGGGCGTGGAACTACTCTCCGGCGGAGAAGTGATCAATGGATCGGCAACGGACACAGCGGCGCTGATCAGCGGTAACTACGGGATCGTTATCGGTGGGAATACAGGTAGTGATACGGTAAACAACTTCGGTACAGTGAAAGCGGCGGCTGGCCTCGCTGCTGTAGTTATCTACGGAGGCTCTGTGACCAATGGATCGTAATTGCTCACCCTCCTTTTCGGGGCTGACCGGGCGCTGAATTTTTCCGGTTGCGGC
>JANXTX010000240.1 GCA_025352165.1 Caulobacteraceae bacterium
GCGCTGGCCTATGACATCGATCAGATCGCCGCGAGGGGATTGATCGCGCCGAACTGGCAGTCTCGCCTTCCGAATAACAGCGCCCCCTATACCTCAACGATTGTATTCCTGGTCCGTAAGGGCAACCCAAAGGGAATTCACGATTGGAATGACCTCGTGAAGCCCGGCGTGCAGGTGATCACCCCTAATCCCAAGACATCGGGCGGCGCGCGCTGGAGTTTCATGGCCGCTCTTGCGTTCGCAATGCGCCACAACGGCGGCAATGATGCGCGCGCTTTGGGATTTGTGCGCGGCATCTACAAGAACGTGCCGGTGCTGGATACCGGATCCCGCGGTTCGACGACGACTTTCGTCCAGCGTGGTATCGGTGACGTTCTCGTAGGTTGGGAAAACGAGGCGATGCTGGCTATTGATGAGGTTGGTCCTGGAAAGCTCGAAATTGTCCGGCCTTCCATGAGTATCCTCGCAGAGCCGTCAGTAGCGGTCGTTGATAAGGTGGTTGACAAACATCAGTCCCGTCGATTGGCGGAGGCCTATCTGCGGTTTCTCTATTCGGAAGCTGCTCAAGATCTCGCCGCGCAGCGTCACTTTCGCCCACGAAACCCAGGTATTGCGGCGCGATATGCACAGAAGTTTCCCCGAATAGATCTTGTCACTATCGCTAGTTTTGGTGGGTGGCAGAAGGCGCAGACCAAGCACTTCGTCGACGGCGGCAGTTTCGATCAGATTTATCGGCTAGGTTGACGTGTCCACTTCTCTAGCCTTGATCGCCTCGGAGTCGCTCCCGCGTCGTCGCCTTTACTGGCGCGAGCCAAGTCCGTTGCCAGGGTTTCGGTTAGCGTTTGGATTCACACTATTTTACGTCGGGCTGATCATTCTCTTACCGCTCGCTGCCCTGGTCTCACGACCCTGGGAGCACGGTATTTCGGGTTTTTTGTCCTCTATCCTCGAGCCGCGCACCTTGGCGTCGTTGCGCCTTAGCTTTTTGGCGGCAGTGTTTGCTGCCCTGGCCAATGTGGTCCTCGGCGTGGCTGTCGCCTGGGTGTTGACTCGATATGAGTTTCCAGGCCGATCCGTTTTTGACGCATTGGTGGATCTCCCGTTTGCGCTTCCAACTGCGGTTGCGGGTATCGCGCTCGCGACGCTCTACAGTCAGAATGGATGGATTGGTTCTCCCTTGCAGGCGATCGGCCTGAAGGTGGCCTACACGCCCACGGGGGTGTTTGTAGCCCTGCTGGCTGTTGGCCTCCCCTATGTCGTCCGGTCGGTTCAGCCCGTGCTTGAAGATATGGAAGCCGCTATTGAAGAGGCCGCCCGGACACTGGGCGCCAATGCGTTGCAGACATCGACAAGGATAGTTCTCCCAGCCTTGGCGCCTGCGCTCCTGTCCGGCTTCGCCATGGCCTTTGCACGTGGGGCAGGTGAATACGGATCGGTGATCTTTATCGCCGGTAACATGCCCGGCGTTTCTGAAATTGCTCCCTTGGTAATTGTGTCGAAGCTGGAGCAATACGACTATAGCGGTGCTGCCGCGGTCGGGGTGGCGATGTTGCTGATTTCGCTTGCCGCTCTGGTCGGGATCAACGCGTTGCAGATAGCGTTCAGCCGGCGGGGCGAACGATGATCGGTACCGTTGCGCGTCGGCCCATAAGAGGGCCGATACCGATTGCACTGCTGCTCATTGCGCTCGGCTGGATTGGCCTCACGATTGGAGCGCCCCTCGCGACAGTCTTGGTTGAGGCTACAGCGAAAGGCTCCGACGCGTTCTTTGCTGCATTCGGCGACCCGGACGCACAAGCAGCGATCAGACTGACTCTAATTGTCGCCGCGATCGCCGTCCCACTCAACGCTGCCTTTGGGCTCGCGGCAGCTTGGTCGATCGCCAAGTTCAATTTTCGCGGCAAGTCGCTTCTGCTGGCAATCATCGACCTGCCGCTTTCCATGTCGCCGGTTGTCTCCGGTCTTGTCTGGGTCCTCTTGTTTGGCGCCAACGGATGGTTCGCACCTTGGCTCGAAGCTGCCGATATCAAGATCGTCTTCGCACTGCCGGGCATCGTTCTTGGAACGATCCTCGTCACCGTGCCGTTGATCGCACGCGAATTGATCCCTCTGATGTCTGCGCAAGGCGCCGACGAAGAGTTGGCCGCGTCGACCCTGGGGGCGGGTGGATGGACCACCTTCCGCCGTGTCACCCTGCCAAATGTACGCTGGGCGCTCCTGCATGGCGTTCTGCTCTGTAACGCTCGCGCAATGGGTGAATTCGGTGCTGTTTCGGTCCTTTCAGGACACATCCGGGGGCTCACCGAAACCCTCCCGTTGCATGTTGAGGCGGTATACAACGAGTACGATTTCGTGGGTGCATTCGCGTGCGCCACGCTCTTGGCCGGCTTGGCTGTCGTCACCTTGGTGGCAAAAACAATTCTCGAACGCGCAGGCGCGTCAGCCGCGAAGAAGGGGAGCGCCAAATGACTTTGGCCGTTAATAAGATTAGCAAGCAGTTCGGCCGTTTTCCGGCGCTGAACAGCGTTTCTTTACAAGCCCGCGAAGGCGAGTTCCTTGCGCTCCTGGGTCCGTCCGGGTCGGGAAAGACAACTCTGCTGCGGGTGATTGCGGGCCTCGACAAGCCTGACCAAGGCAGCGTCTTCATGGATGGCGTTGACTTTTTGAAGCTGAGTGCGCGGGAACGGCGGGTCGGTCTCGTGTTTCAGCAATACGCCCTATTCCGTCATATGACCGTGGCCAAGAACATCGCCTTTGGATTGGACGTGCGTCCCGGAAAGTCGCGTCCCTCTCGTCAGGCGATAAAAGCCCGCGTCGACGAACTCCTTGCCCTGACCCACATCCAGGGACTCGGTGATCGCTATCCGGCCCAACTGTCCGGCGGTCAGCGCCAACGTGTCGCCGTCGCCCGCGCACTGGCCTTTGAACCTCGAATTCTGCTTCTCGACGAACCCTTTGGCGCCCTCGACACAAAGGTTCGAAAGGAACTCCGTTCCGAGCTTAGGCGGATCCATGACGAAACCGGCGTTACCACCATCCTGGTCACTCATGATCAGGAAGAGGCAATGGCCCTGGCCGACCGTGTTGTGTTGATGAACCGCGGCCAAATCGAACAATTGGGCTCACCGCAAGAACTCGACGATGCGCCAGCGTCTCCATTCGTGTTCGAGTTTCTGGGCGAATGCAATCGACTGCCTTGCAAGGTGAGTGGCGGCGTCGCGCTCAACAATGGATTTGCGGCTCCGATTATTGGTGGCGGGACCAGTGAGGGCGAAGGCGAGGCATTGTTCCGGCCCTCAGACACGCAGCTGGACTCAGGGCCAGTCGGTGATGGCCTTCCAGTCCGGGTGGTACAGGTCGGGGGGCGGGGTGCACTTCGGACCATCGAGTGTCAGGCATTGAGTGGGCATCGTCTGTTTGCCGAATTGCCCGAGCACTTGGCGGGTCATTTTGAGGCTGGCCAGCGCGCGCGTCTTACCGCGCGCCGTGTCGTCGTGGATATCAAAGCAAAATCAGCCGATCCTTCGGCTTCTCATCTGGAAGCTCCGACCCGCGAAATCGCCTGATCTCGCACCGCACTCCCCAACCGAAAGTTCCCGCGCTACAGTTCCTCAAAACCCAGGAGGAAATATGACCGCGCACCACATCCGCTATAACGTCGATAGCGACGGCATCGCCACCCTGACCATCGATCGCGCCGAGAAGCGCAATGCGATGACCTACGCCATGCTAGGTGCATTCATTCAGAAGGTGGCCGAGGCCGGCGCCGACGACAAGGTGCGTGTGCTGATCGTGACCGGCTCGGGCGGCGCCTTCTGCGCGGGGACCGACCTGGCGGATCTAGCCACGGTCCCTGGAGAGACCCGCGGCGTACGGGGTCAGGCCCACGAGTCCGGTGTCTGGTGGCCACTGGTTTCCTGTCCCAAACCGGTGATTGGCGCCATCGATGGCGTTGCGGTGGGCATGGGCGCTGAGTTCACCAGCCAGTGCGACGTGAGGATCATCACCGACCGCGCCCGCTTCGCCTGGAACTTTGCTCATCGAGGCTTGGTGCCCGACACCGGCGCCGGGAGCTGGCTTCTGCCTCGCCTGATCGGACCGCACCGGGCATTGAGACTGCTCTATTCCGGTGACTTCCTGCACGCCGCCGAAGCCAAGGAGATCGGCTATGCAAACGAGGTCGTCGCGCCCGAGGTCTTGGCCGAGACCGCGCTGGCGGAAGCCCGTCGTTACCTAGCGTCCTCACCGTTCTCGATCCGGCACATGAAGTCACTGGTCTGGCGCGGGCTGGAACGCGACGTAGCCGAACACATGGCCGCTCACGTGGAAACACTGACCGCCTGTTTCCGTTCGGCCGATCACAAGGAGGGCGTCGCCGCCTTCCTTGAGCGGCGTCCGGCAAATTTCGTCGGCCGGTAAGGCGCGACGATCTCGAA
>JANXTX010000258.1 GCA_025352165.1 Caulobacteraceae bacterium
CAGCACCGTCCGCACTCTCCAGACCGCCAGCGAACTGGGCAATGTGATTGAGGACGTGTTCAATGTCGCTCTGCCCGTCCCGCCCGAGCAGATCTTTGCGCGCCTGACCTGAACCGTTGTTGTAAGCTGAATGGGAAGATAGCCGATGGCCTCCTCACCCAAGGAACTGAACGAAGAGCTCGTCCGCTCCCTGTCGGACGACGGCCCGGTGGTGATGGTCAATCTGGTGAAGTTGCGCTCCGCCTCGCTTGACGGGAATGGCTCGGGTTGGGATGCGTACGTTAGATACAGTCGGCAGTTCATGCCGCTGCTCAAGGCCTGCGGCGGCGCGATCCTGTGGAGCGGCAATGCCGAGGGACTGGCCTATGGTGAACTGAACAGACCTGGGTGGGACTACATCGTGCTTGTGCGCTATCCTTCGCGCGCGGTCTTCCTGTCGACCGTGACCTCTCCAGAATACCAGCAGGCGAACGCCGACCGCGAGAATGGCGTGGAGGATCACGTGATAATTGCGGCCAACGAGACCTTCTCTAAGTTCCCGCCGCGCTAAAGCGCCCGGATCTCAGAACAGCGCGTTGACCAGTCCGCCGTCAATCACCAGGCTCTGGCCGATGAGAAAGTTCGCCTGACGGGCGCAGAACATCGCCACGAAATCTCCCAGGTCGTCCGGGTCGCCGAACCTGCCCGCGGGAATGCGCCATTCGGCGACGAACTTTGCGGTCTCTTCCTCATAGGTTGTGCCATTGGCCGCCGCGGCGGCGCCGAAGCGCTCGGCGATCGTCGCGGTATGGAACATGCCCGGCAGGACATTGTTGATCGCGACATTGTGCTTGGCCACCGCCTTGGAAACCGCGACGGTATAGTTCACCAGCGCCGAGCGGGTGGGACCCGACAGCATACGGATTCCTGCAGGCCACTTTGCCGCGCCGGTGGCGATGTTCACGATGCGGCCGAACCCGCGCGAGGCCATTCCGTCGACCGTCGCCCGCATCAGTTCGATCGGACCAATCAGCGTGGTGTCGGCGGAGGCGTTCCAGTGCTCGACGGTGATTTCACGGAAGTCCCCCGTCACTACCGGCGGTGCGCAGGTGATCACCAGGATGTCAGGTTCCGGGCAGGCCTCAAGCAGTCGCGCGCGACCTTCCACGGTTGAATGATCGGCGACGATGGGGGTGACCTTGACGCCCGACTCGGCGGCGATCTCGTCGGCCGCTGCAACGACGCGCGCCTCTCCGCGCGCCGAGAGGAAAATCTCGACGCCTTCCCGCGCCAGCGCTCGCGCGCTCGACTTGCCCATCCCCGCGCTGGCCCCGGCGACGATTGCCTTTCGACCCCGAATTCCCAGATCCATACCCAGCGTCCGATCGTTGTTTGCTGTTCGGCCTCGTTGACTAGATCGATAGGCCGGGGAAGGCGCTGTTTCAAGCACGCCACGCTCACTGGATATTTCCGATCCATTGGGCGATGTAGCTGCTCCATTGACCACGAACGAAGAGCATTCATGTACCTGCTGGTTGTCACCTACATCCTGATCGCTTCGGCCCCCGCCGTGCAATCACCCAGGCCGCCCCTCGCGCCCGCAATCTCGACCGACAAGGTGGCGACCTACAAGTCATTGGAAGAATGCAGGAAGGCGGCGGCGGCGTTTGTCACCGACCCGGCTGAACGGGACACCACAACCACCGGCTTCTCGTTCATGACCCGGACGTTCTGCGCGCCGGTGCCGGACGCGGATTCGGTCGCGGGCTAACGAACCGGGCCCCGGTTGCCCGGCGCATAGTCCTCCTCGATATGCCCTTTCAGGGCTTCCTCGGCGAACCACACCGGCTTGGTCCTCATGGCGACGAACAACGGGGTCTGGTCGGCATAGTGCGGTGACTTTGCATCAAGCGTCGCCGAGCCGAACTGGTGGACGCTCTCGGATGAGAGTTTTCCCGACCGGTCCCACGTCACGAACATGATGTAGGTGTCGCCGGCCATCGCTTTGAGCCGGCCGTCTTTCTCGGGCTGGCCGTACACGGCGCGGAAGGTGTCGGGGCCGCCGTCGATGGGCAGGTCGACCTTGCCGCGAACTATGTGGTTGACCTGACCCCAGGTGGGATCGATGCGGCCGAAGTGGGTCTTTAGGGTCTGCATCGCCGCAAGAAGCGACGGCCGTACGTCTGGCATTTCCCCTGACTTCATCGCCTCGGCCAAGGGTGTTGCGGTCAGCACGGCCAGCGCCGCCGCGCGGCTATCGACATTCGTGCCGCGGTCCCACCGGCGAAGCAGGTCCTGCGCCTTGGCGATGTCGGGATTGCCCGCCGGATCGAGGCGGAGGATCGCGTCGTCGATCCTGGCGACGTCCGAACGCGCTGAATATGAAATGTCGAACTTGTAGGCGCGGAATGCCGCTTCCGTGATCCTGGTGTCGGCCCCGAAGGTTTCCTGCGCCCGATACGCGCGATTGGTCATGTTGGTCTGCAGGCCCATCGTCTCCGCAATGTCGGCGGGCTTCAGGCCATCCTCCGGCGCCGTGGCGGCGAATGGCGTGTTGTTGGAGTTGAACACATAGCCGAATTTGGGATTCCAGATCTGCGGCACGCGATCGAAGGGCAGATAGCTGCGCCAGATCAGGTCGGAGCGGTCTCCGGGCAGCACACCCTTCCAGTCGAGGCCGGCTTTCCTGTCAGGAAACAGGCCATTGTAGACGTAGCCGATGTTCCCGGCTTCATCGGCATAGATGTAGTTGATGCTTGGCAGCGCTTGCAGCGCCATGGCCGCGCGCCATTCGGCAATGTTCCGGGCCTTGTCGAGCCGGTAGTACTGCAGCGCCTGGTTCGAGATGCCCATGCCGGCATAGCGCACCGCGAATACCCCATGATCGGTCTCGAACACCGGACCCTGCCGCGACCACAGCAACGCCTTGTGGAAGGTCCAGATCAGCGGGCCGAACAGCTTAACCCGGATAGCCGCGTCGCCGACCGTCATGTCGCGCCATTGGCCGTCGAGCCGGTACTGATGGTGGTTGGCCGGGTTGATCGTCAGCCGATAGACGTCGACGAGTTTTGGATCGTTCACGGTATTGGCCCAGCCAAGATGGGCGTTATGGCCGTGCAGCATGAAAGGCGAGCCGGGGAAGAAGCCGCCGGCCACGTGCCAGCCCTCATCGCTCTGCAGCACCGCTTCATACCAGGCGACCGGGCCGGTATAGGGCTGGTGCGAATTCACCAGCAGCCGGGTGGCGCCATCGGCCGACCTTGAAGGAGCGACCGCGACTCCGTTCGATCCGAGCGGCGCCATCGGCTTGCCATGGGTGTCAGCCGTAAGCTTCTTCAGCACATCGTCGAGGCCATAGAAGAACGGCGTCTTGAACACGAACCCGGCCGCGATGTCTTGACCGGTCACCGGCAACAGGCCACCTTCGACCTTTTCCGGATGGTGCGCCGCGTAGGCGTTGACGCCGTCGGCATAGGCCTCCAGCACCGCCCGCAGATCGGCCGGAAGCCTGGGGTATCCTGCCTCGACCGTCGGCCAGACCCGCATCAGACGAACCAGATAGTCGGTGGTGGCGCCGCTCGGACCCTTCACCGCGGCCAGCGTTCCGCGCGTCGCCAGCGCCACCGCCTGGATCGTCGCGAAGTCATCCTCGCTGTGAGCGTAGGCCAGTCCGAACGCCACGTCGGCATCTGTGGCGCCCAGCACATGCGGCACGCCCCAGGTGTCCCGGCGGATGCGCACGTGATAGCGCGCGGCCTTGGCGAGCAGGGCCTGCGGATCGGGGGGCGTGGGCTGCGACAGGTGGTCGGCGAAAACCACCGCCGCCAGCCCGAGAATGGCCAGAACCACCAGTCCACCGACGCCCAGTCCGAATTTCCGCACCAGCGTCATGCCGTTGATCCCTACAGAAGTTTACGAGGCATTGGCGTTAAAGATTGGCGCCCGTCTCCAGCAGTGTCTTGAGGTCACTGAGAATCCAGTTCCAGCCGCCACCGCCCTGGTCGGAGAACTTGCTTGAGATCATGCCCGACATCAGAGGCTTGCCCGTGACATCGTGGGTCAGGGTCAGTCTGCTGAAGCCGCCGGATGTCGGCGCGACTTCCCAGGTCAGATTAGAGAAACCCTCGTCGGTCGTGTCCTTGGAGAACAGGAACCTGTAGGTCTGAGCAAGCTTGCTCGGCGCCTCGACCTCTATGACCTCTCCGTCAATGATCACCTCGGCCATGCCGAATGACCTCATCTGCTCATTGGCGAGCGCGCGGAAACGGCCGCCCGCCTGAAGGTCATATTCGGAGGCGGCCTTATAGCCGTACCTCGCCGTCCATTCGGGTTCGGTAATTGCGTCCCAGACGGTCTGCGCGGACGCTTTGATGTAAATCTCGAACACTTTGACGGTTGTATCGCTCACATTCGCCTCCTGATGGTGTTGGGAGATTTCAGTCTAGCGCAAAACCAGCAACTTCACCTCCCTCCGCACAACGTGGAGGGAGGTCCAACCTTCGGATGATCAGCGCAGATCGGGTGGTGTCGCCTCTGTCGTCAGCGCTTTGAGCGCGTCCTCCAGACTCAGCACGTCCTGGCGATCCGACCCCAGCCGGCGAAGGGCGACCTTGCCTTCCTCGGCTTCGCGCCGGCCGACGACGGCGATCACCGGGACTTTGGCGAGTGAGTGTTCGCGCACCTTGTAGCCGACCTTTTCGTTACGAAGGTCCATCTCGACTCGCAGGCCGGCCTTGCGCAAAGCGGCCGCCGCCTTGACCGCGTACTCGTCGGCGTCCGAGGTGATCGTCGCCACCACCACTTGCAGCGGAGCCAGCCATAACGGGAACGCCCCCGCGTAGTGCTCGATAAGAACCCCTGTGAAGCGCTCCAATGAACCCAGAATCGCCCGGTGCAGCATCACTGGCCTGTGCTTCTGGCCATCCTCGCCGATGTAGTTCGCGTCGAGGCGCTCGGGCAGCACATAGTCGAGCTGAAGCGTGCCGCACTGCCAGGTCCGGCCGATCGCGTCGCGCAGGTGGAACTCCAGCTTCGGTCCATAGAAGGCGCCCTCATTGGCAATGCGCTCGACCTGGACCCCGGCGGCGATTGCCGCGTTTTCCAGCTTGTCCTCGGCGATGGTCCATTGCTCGTCGGTGCCGAAACGTTGGTCGGGTCGCAGGGCCAGCTTCACCGAATGCAGCTCGATTTCCAGATCGGCATAGATCACCCGCAACAGCTCGATGAAGTCCCGGGACTCGGCCTCGATCTGTTCTTCGGTGCAGAAGATGTGCCCGTCGTCCTGCGCGAGCCCGCGCACGCGCATGATCCCGTGCAGGGAGCCGGAGCTCTCATAGCGGTGCAGACCATCGAACTCGGCCATCCGGATCGGCAGCTCGCGATAGGAACGCTGGCCGTGATTGAAGATCTGGATGTGGCACGGACAGTTCATCGGCTTGACGGCCAGGATCTCGCCGTCGTCGGTCTCGCAGACGAACATGTTCTCACGAAACTTGCCCCAGTGGCCTGATCGTTCCCAAAGCGAGTGATCGAGGATCTGCGGGGTCTTGACCTCGACATAGTCGGCGGCCTCGACGCGCCGGCGAACATAGTTCTGCAGGGTCCGATAGAGCGTCCAGCCTTTTGGGTGCCAGAAAATCATTCCGCGGCCCTCTTCCTGGATATGGAAGAGGTCCATCGCCGCGCCGACCTTGCGGTGATCGCGTTTTTCGGCCTCCTCGATTCGCTTCAGATGAGCCGCCAGATCCGCGTCGCTGGCCCAGGATGTGCCATAAATACGTTGCAGCTGGGCATTGTTCTGGTCACCACGCCAATAGGCGCCGGCGAGTTTGGTCAGCTTGAACGCCTTGCCCACATGACGCGTGGAGGGCAGGTGCGGCCCCCTGCACAGGTCCTTCCAGCCACCCTGGCGATAGACGGTGATCGCCTGGTCGCCTGGAATATCGCGGATTATCTGGGCCTTATACTTTTCGCCAATCCCTTCGAAGTGCGCTATCGCTTCATTGCGGTCCCAGACTTCGCGAGTGATTGCCTCGTCACGGTCGACGATCTGGCGCATGCGCGCCTCGATCGCCGCCAGATCATCCAGCGAGAACGGCTCGTCGCGGGCGAAGTCGTAATAGAAACCGTCCTCGACATTTGGACCGATGGTCACCTGGGTGTCGGGAAACAGTTCCTGCACCGCCTCGGCCAGCACGTGAGCGGTGTCGTGGCGGATCACTTCCAGGGCGTCCGGCGAGTCCCGTGTGACGATCTCGATCGCGGCATCTCGCTCAATCGGGCGCGACAGGTCGAATAGTTCGCCGTCGAGCTTGACCAGCAAGGCCTTCTTTTCCAGCGACTTGGAGATGGCGGCGGCGACATCGCGTCCCGTTACGCCGTCCTCGAACGGTCGGGCCTGGCCGTCGGGGAATTTCAGATGGATCATGGTTCTCTCTGGACTTCCTCGCACCGCTTTGGTGCGCGAGGCGGAACCGGGTCATAGCCCGATCCGCCGAATGGGTGACATCGGCAGAACCGGCCCAGGGCGAGCGCGCCGCCGCGGAGCGGTCCATGGGTGATCAGGGCCTCGGCCGCATAGTCCGAACAGGTCGGCAGGAAGCGGCATTGGCGCCCGATCCAGGGCGAGAGCGTCAGCTTGTAGGCGCGATGGCCCAGGCGAACGACGCTTTGGTAAAGGGTCATGCCGGCGACAGGGAAGGGACCGTGCTTCCGGGTCCGCTTCAGGCTACGCCGGCGCGGCTAGTTCGTGAGCCGGCCTTCGCGATCGCGTCCCGGCAAGCCTCCACTGTCGCCTCGAACGCAAGCAGCGTTGAGGCATGGCGGGGGGCATAGTCTTTGACCGGTTCAAGCATTGCCAGGTCCGCGAAACGTCCGGTGGGCGGTAGTCCACCTGCTTTCAACATAGCACGAAACGCGTCGCGGGCGACTTCGATTTCACCCACGGTCGCGCCGATCACATGCTCGCCGAGCACCGACGCGGCGGCCTGGCCCAGAGCGCAGGCCTTCACATCCTGGGCGAAGTCGGTGACCCGTTCACCATCCATCCTCACGTCAACGATAACCCGGCTGCCGCATAGCTTGGCGACCTTCTCTGACGACGCGTCCGGCGCGGTTAGGCGTCCGCTGCGTGGCATGTTGGCCGCCAGCCCGAGAATTTTCGCCGAATAGAGATCGTCGATCATGCCGCTATCAAGTGGGGTCGGACGGGGCGGGGCGCCACGTCGCCATCACCCGTTCCTTGACCGCTTCACCCATCGCCGTGAAGCCCGCGCGGATTTCGCGGTGCATGCGGCGTGCGACAGTCGGGCCGAGTGGGCCGTCAAACAACTCGCCGTTGGCGAAGATGCAGCCGGTCTCGCCGAGTTTCTCTATCTCGATATAGCGGATCGATTTGATCAGCCCGCCTACCATCGAGAGGCGCCAAAGAATCTGTTCGTTGGGAACCCAATCAATGATGGTCGGGCGGATTGACCGGACTTTATGCCCGTGCAGCGCCAGATCGAGGTCAAGTTGCGCGCCGATACGTAGCGTCCCTTCGGCGCGCGTATAGAGCGGGTTCCATTCGCCCCAGCTGTTGATGTCCGAAATGACCCCCCAGATCGCCTCCGGCGGTACCGGCAGGCCCAGGCGATGTTCGATCTTGAACTTCATCAGGCGCGCTCCTTCAGCTTCCAGGTGGCTCCTGTTGGTCCATCCATGACTTCGACATCGAGCGCGGTCAGTTCGGCGCGGATGCTGTCGGCCAGAGCCCAGTCCTTCGCCGTCCGGGCCGCAACGCGCTGGGCGATCAGTTCCTCGATTCTCGCCGTCAGTTCGACATCCGCTCCACCCTGGAACCAGGTCGAAGGCGGCGACTGCAGGAAGCCTAGCAACGCGCCATTGGCGAGCATCTCGGACTTGGCGCTCGCGCGTTCCGCCGGCGTTCCGGTCTCCAGGCGGTGCGCCAGGGCGTGCAGTTCGGCGATGGCCTTGGGCGTATTGAGGTCGTCAAGGAGCGCTTCAAGGAAGGCTTCGGAGGGGGCTCCCGGTTCGACCTCGATGGCCTCCGCGCGACCCAGCGCTCCATACATCGTATCGAGAGCGCTTCGCGCCTGCCCGATCACCTCGTCCGTCCACGCCAGCGGCTGACGATAGTGCGACGCCAGCAACGCCCACCGCAACGCCTCGGGCGGCCATTGCTTTACAAGTTCGTGGACGAGCTGCACGTTGCCCAGGCTCTTGGACATCTTCTGCTCGCCCATGTTCAGGAAGCCGTTGTGCATCCAGTAGTTGGCGTAGCCGTCGCGATGGCCGGCGCAGACGCCTTGCGCCATCTCGTTCTCATGATGGGGGAAGATCAGGTCGTTGCCGCCGCCATGGATGTCTATCGGAATGCCCAGAGTCTGCTCGATCATCGCCGAGCATTCGATATGCCAGCCGGGGCGTCCCGGACCGAACGGACTTTCCCACACCGGTTCACCCGGTTTTGAAGGCTTCCACAGCACGAAGTCCGCCGGGTTCTGCTTGTAGGGGGCGACGTCGACCCGCGCGCCGGCGATCATGTCGTCCAGCGAGCGCCGCGACAGCTTGCCGTAGTCGCGGTAGGCTTGGGTGTTGAACAGCACGTGGCCTTCCGCGGCATAGGCCGAGCCGCCCTCAACCAGCCGCTCGATCATGGCGATGATGGCGTTCATGGTCGCTGTGGCCCGCGGTTCGAACGTCGGCCGCAACGCGCTCAACGCCGCCATGTCGGCATGGTAAGCGTCGAGATAACGGTCGGTGATCGTGCTGATCGGCACGCCTTCCTGGGTGGCCTTCAGGTTGATCTTGTCATCTACGTCGGTAACGTTTGCCGCATAGACCACGTGGTCCTCGCCATAAATGTGCCGGAGCAACCGGAACAGTACGTCGAACACGACTACCGGCCGGGCATTGCCGATGTGCGCAAAGTTGTAGACCGTCGGGCCACAGACATACATCGTCACCCGCGCCGGATCGATCGGGACGAAGGTCCGCTTGGCGCGGGCCATGGTGTCGTAGAGGCGGAGAGACATGAAGGGGGTGACGCTGCGATACGGTTGCGGGGGACCAGGGTCCGCCCATATACAGATTGAACGACAAGGATGCCATCCAGGTATCCAAGTCCCTCAGGATGACCGAGAGCTCCATGGACGGTGTATCAGGCGCGCGCGCCGTGAATGACGGCAATGCGACGCTGGAGCCGGTCAGGCGGCCGACGCGCGACGAGGCCATGGAGGCCGTGCGCACCCTGATCGCCTGGGCGGGCGACGATCCGCGTCGTGAGGGCGTCATCGACACGCCCAAGCGGGTGGTCGACGCCTACGGCGAGTGGTTCTCGGGCTACCACGCGGATCCGTCGAAGGAACTCGACCGCACTTTCGAGGATGTGCAGGGCTATGACGACATTGTCATGCTGCGCGATATCGAGGTCGAGAGCCATTGCGAGCACCACATGGCGGCTTTCCTCGGCAAGGCCTATGTCGCCTATCTGCCGACCAACAAGGTTGTCGGCATCTCCAAGCTGGCGCGGGTGGTCGAGATATTCTCGCGGCGCCTGCAGACTCAGGAAACCCTGACCCAGCAGATCGCCGACTCGATCGTCGACAGCCTGCGGCCGCAGGGTGTCGCCGTGCTGATCGATGCCGAACACCAGTGCATGACCACACGCGGCCTCAACCACCGGCACGTCTCGACGATCACCACCCAGTTTACCGGCGTCTTTAAGAGCGATCGCGACCTACAGCGCCGCTTCCTGGACTTCTGTAATCGGCGGTAAGAGGAAGTCGCCAGGGGGCATGAATTGGGCTGAACTGATCGGTTGCCTAGGCATGGAATCCCTGCTCGCCTCGGTCGCGGCGTGGCGTTGCTCAGGCGCCCCCTCCAAACCTTCGGGGTCCCCCTCCCCCGCTTCGCGTGTGAGGATCAGTTGATCCTCCCCCATGCTCTTGCATGGGGGAGGGTGACCGCGAAGCGGTGGAGGGGGCGCGGGACTTGCGCCGGCCGTTGACTGCCGCCCAGTCGCCATCGAGGATGCCAGGTTACATGACCGATTATCGCTTCTCCACCGCCCCCGATATCGCCGCCCTGGAACGTGGCGCGGTCCTGGCTCCTCGCTTCGACGCCGCCGGACTGATCGCGGCGGTGACCACCCATGCGGAGAGCGGCGAGGTGCTGATGCTGGCGTGGATGAACGATGAGGCGTTGCGGCTGACGCTGAACACCGGTCAGGCTCACTACTACAGTCGCTCGCGCAAGCAGCTCTGGAAGAAGGGGGAGACCAGCGGACAGATCCAGACCGTGATCGAGATTCGCGTCGATTGCGATCAGGACGCGGTGCTGTTGAAGGTGATCCCCGCCGGCGACGGCGGCGCGTGCCACGTAGGGTTCCGCTCGTGCTTCTATCGCGTGGTCGTCGACGGCGCACTGATCGAGTCGCCATGACGGTTGGCGAGGGAGAGGTTCGCACCGTCGAACTCACCGGGTCGACCGCTCGCCTCGACCGTGCGCTCGCCGACGCCTTGCCCGACCTGTCTCGGTCTCGCGTTCAGGCGCTGATGGGTGAGGGGGCCGTTTCCCGCGAAGGGGAGGCGATGACCGACCTCTCCGCCAAAGCGGTGGCCGGCATTTATCGCATAGCAATCCCCGCGCCACGCCCGGCCGATCCGCGGGCCGAGGAGATCGATCTCACGATCCTCTATGAAGACCCTCACCTCATCGTCATCGACAAGGCCGCCGGGATGTCGGCTCACCCCGCGCCGGGCAGCCAGGAGGGAACGCTGGTCAACGCACTGATCCACCATTGCGGGGAAAGCCTCTCAGGGATTGGCGGCGTCGCGCGACCTGGGATTGTTCATCGGCTGGATAAAAACACCTCCGGCGTGATGGTCGCCGCCAAGACCGACGCCGCCCATCGCGGTCTGTCGGCCCTGTTCGCCGCGCATGACATCGATCGCGTTTACATCGCGCTTACCCGCGGCGCGCCGTCGCCCGCCGCGGGTACGATCAACACGCAGCTCGGCCGATCCAGCACGGACCGCAAGAAAATGGCCGTGCTGCGCCAGGGCGGCCGCGACGCGGTGACGCACTACACTGTCGCAAAGCTGTTCGGCTCGTCGGCGCGGGTCCTGGCGGCGCGCGTCTCCTGCCGTCTGGAAACCGGCCGGACGCACCAGATTCGCGTGCACCTGGCCCACAAGGGCGCACCCTGCCTCGGCGATCCCACCTACGGCTCGGGACCCGCCGCGCCGGCAGTGCGCGAGGCGATTGTCGCATCCGGTCTGCAACGCCAGGCGCTGCACGCGGCGGTGCTCGGTTTTCGCCATCCGATTTCCGGCGAGGCCCTGCATTTCGAGACGGGGCCGCCGCGCGACATGTCGGACCTGCAACAGGCTTTAGAGAACCTCTGAGCATACCCTTAGAAAGCGTCGCCCCCACGGGGCCTTAAAGACGCCCGATCATTGACCTATGTTAATGATCCAAACCGGTGGTCTGTGCGTTAAGATGCGAGAACCACCCTCGAGGGGATCATAGAAATCATGGCCACGGCAAACGCTCTCTCTGTAATGTCGCCCGACAGCGGTCTGTCCCGCTACCTGTCCGAGATCCGCAAGTTCCCGATGCTTGCCAAGGATGAGGAGTTCATGCTGGCCCAACGCTGGCGGGAACATCAGGATCCGGAAGCGGCCCACCGTCTGGTCACTTCGCACCTGCGCCTCGTGGCAAAGATCGCCATGGGCTACCGCGGCTATGGCCTGCCGATCGGCGAAGTGATCAGCGAGGGCAATGTCGGCCTGATGCAGGCGGTCAAGAAGTTCGAGCCCGATCGCGGCTTCCGCCTTGCGACTTACGCGATGTGGTGGATTCGCGCCTCGATCCAGGAATACATCCTGCGTTCCTGGAGCCTGGTGAAAATGGGCACCACGGCCGCCCAGAAGAAGCTGTTCTTCAATCTGCGCAAAGCCAAGAGCGAAATCAGCGCCCTGGAAGAAGGCGATATGCACCCCGACCAGGTGCACCAGATCGCCACCAAGCTTGGCGTGCTCGACTCTGAAGTCATCTCGATGAATAGGCGTCTTTCGGGTCCCGATGCGTCGCTCAACGCCCCTCTTCGGGTCGATTCCGAGAACGAGTGGCAGGACTGGCTGGAAGACAAGGAAGCCGTCAGTCAGGAAACCCGTCTGGCCGAGGACGAAGAGAAGTCCTTGCGCATGGGCCTGCTGCAGGAAGCGATGACCGAATTGACCGACAGGGAACGTCACATCCTGACTGAGCGGCGCCTGAAAGACGAGCCAACCACCCTCGAGGCGCTGGCCGCCCAGTACGGTGTCAGCCGTGAACGTGTTCGCCAGATCGAGGTCCGGGGTTTCGAGAAACTGCAAAAGGCCATGCGCGCGGCGGCAATTGAACAGAATATGGTCGCCGCCTGAGCTCTGGCGGCGATCAACCCTGGAACGGGTCGCGCATCATGATGATGTCGTCCCGGTCGGGGCTGGTTGAAACCACCACCGCCTGAGCGCTGATCAGTTCCTCAATGCGGCGGACGTATTTCACCGCGGCCGCCGGCAGGTCGCGCCAGGACCTTGCGCCTTTGGTGCTTTCGCTCCAGCCGTCGATCTCCTCATAGATCGGTTCCAGGGCTGCCTGATCGCGTACGCCGGCGGGGAGGTAGTCCAGGACCCTGTCACCCAGCCGGTAGCCCGTGCAGATCTTCAGCGTCTCGAAACCGTCAAGAACATCGAGCTTGGTCAGCACGATGCCCTCGATACCGCTGACGACGACCGACTGCCGCACGAGCGCCGCGTCGAACCAGCCGCAGCGTCGCTTGCGACCCGTCACCGTCCCGAACTCAGCGCCCCGCACGCCAAGGCGCTCGCCGATTTCGTCGGTAAGTTCTGTTGGGAAGGGGCCCTCGCCAACCCTGGTGGTGTAGGCCTTGACGATACCCAGGACATATCCGCCCGCGCCGGGGCCGGACCCCGACCCGGCGCCTGCCTGACCGGCGACCGTGTTGGATGATGTCACAAACGGATAGGTGCCATGGTCCACGTCGAGCATCGCCGCCTGCGCACCCTCGAACAGCACCCGCCGACCATCCTTTACCGCCTGGTCCAGCACCCGCCACGCCGGCTGCACGAACGGACCCACCTTGGGCGCGATGTCATGCAGCAAGGTCAGCAGATCCTCAGCGGTCACCTCTTTCAGGCCAAGGCCTCTACGGAGCGGGCCGTGGTGAGCCAGCAGGCGTTCGATCTTGCCTTGCAGCGCCTGTTCGTCAGAGAGGTCGCAGAAACGGATCGCCCGGCGCCCGACCTTATCCTCGTAGGCGGGTCCGATGCCTCGGCCGGTGGTGCCGATCTTGTTGGCGCCGGCGTGAGCCTCGCGGGCAGCGTCGAGGTCTCGATGCAAAGGCAGAACAAGGCAGGCATTGTCCGCGAGCACCAGCCCGCTGGGAGTAATATTAAGGCCTTGGGCGCGGACACGCTCGATCTCATCGAGCAGTGACCATGGGTCGACCACCACGCCGTTGCCGATAATCGACAGCTTGCCCTGGACGACGCCAGAAGGCAGCAGTGAAAATTTGTAGACGCTATTGCCCACTACGATGGTGTGGCCGGCGTTGTTGCCGCCCTGGAAGCGGACGACGACGTCCGCCCGATTGGCCAGCCAATCGATGACCTTGCCCTTGCCCTCGTCGCCCCATTGAGCGCCGATCACTGTAACATTCGCCAAAGCTTCCGCCTCCCGCGCCGCTGCGTGGAAAGGCGCTCAGACTGTTCGTGGGCGGCCTTTCCGGGGCCGTTTAGCGTGGAAATCGTCGACGCGATACCTGTCGCTGAAACCTTTCACCGCCGTGTCAGGGCCCGGCCGATGCTGAGGGGGGGAAGGAGGACCGGCCGGGCCCCTTTGGCGACATATGACGAAGTTCGTCGCCGCCACCTTGACTATGGGCTCTACATTGGGGAAAATCAATCTTGGTCTTTGGTTTATCCGCGCCCCCTGGGGCTCGAAGGACATCCATTAGAGCGTGAAGTCGTCGCCCAGCGCCGCCTCCGCCATCGCGCAATGCATCGCGATGCCCCGGGCGAGGACATCTTCGTTCAGCACCATCCTGTTGGAGTGCAGCGCGCAGCAGGTGCGGTAGTCGCCGCCCTCCGGAGCCGCGCCAAGAAACGCCATGGCGCCGGGGACCTTCTGCAGTACGTAGGAAAAATCCTCGGCTCCCATCATCGGATGGGACATGGTGACCCAGCCGCTCTCGCCGAACAGCGACCTTGCCGTGCGCTCTGCGAGATCGACGATCCTTCCGTCGCAGACGGTGACCGGGAAACCGTGTTCGATTTCCACCTCCGCCCTGGCGCCATGCGCCTGCGCGATGTGTTCGGCAACATTGCGGATACCTTCATGGGCGATCGCGCGCGTGCGCTCCGACAGGGTGCGCAGCGTGCCCCACAGTCGGGCATCTTCCGGAATCACGTTATCGGTCGTTCCGGCCTCGATTCGGGCGATGGTGATCACGGCCGGGTCGAATACCGACACCCGGCGGGTAATCATCGTCTGCAAAGCCGTGACGATCTCACAGGCGATCGGGGTGGGATCGAGGGAGTCATGCGGCATCGAGGCGTGGCCGCCGCGACCGATCACGCGAATGCGCAGCTTGTCCGACGACGCCAGCAGCGGACCGACGCGCCCGGCAAAGGTCCCGGCGGGCATATTGGGCGATATGTGCAATGCGAAGGCGACGTCTGGCAGTGGGTCCAGCAACGCATCGTCGAGCATGAACCTCGCTCCATGCCAGCCCTCTTCGCCCGGCTGGAACATGAACATCACCGTGCCGGCCAGCCGATCGCGATTCGCGCAAAGCGCTCGCGCCGCGCCGACGAGCATGGCGACATGGGTGTCGTGGCCACAGGCGTGCATCGCCCCCCTGGTCAAAGAGGTGAATTCGAGGCCGGTGTCCTCGATCAGCGGCAGTGCGTCCATGTCGCCCCGCAGCAGCACGGTTCGCCCGTTGGCGGGGCCGCGAAGAATCGCCACCAGACCGCTGGTCGACGGTCCTTCGCGAATCTCCAGCGGCAGACCAGCAAGCGCGGCTTTCACCTTGGCTGTCGTCAGCGGCAGGTCCAGACCCAGTTCCGGCTCCGCGTGGATGGCGCGCCGCAGCGCGATAGCGTCCGGCAGCAGGGCCTCTCCGGCCGCGATCCAGCTGTCAGCGTCCAGATTTACCGCGTTCATCTCATGGGCCTCACAAGTGCGGATCGCACCAGTCTGTGCGTAACAGGAACTCCGCGTCTAGTGGAGAGCTTCCCACCGGCCGCATTCTGCGTTGTAGAAGGGGGCCTATGCACCGTCCACGATTCCATCTTGCTTTTCCAGTGCGCGATCTCGGCGAGGCTCGCCGGTTTTACGGTGACCTGCTTGGCTGCGCGGAAGGGCGATCCGCGCCCGACTGGATCGACTTTGATTTTTACGGCCACCAGATTGTCGCGCATCTTGCGCCTCCGGTTGCCGGTTCGCTCACCAATCAGGTCGATGGTGAACAGGTCCCGGTACGCCATTTCGGAGTCATTCTGCAGCCGGATGCGTGGCGGCGGCTCGCTACAAATCTGCAACAGGCCAGCGCTACTTTCCTGATTCCGCCAACGACGCGTTTTGAGGGTGAGCCGGGCGAACAATCCACGTTTTTCATCGTTGATCCGTCGGGCAATGCCCTGGAGTTCAAGGCCTTCCGCGACGACGCCATGGTGTTTGCCAAATGATTATCACCCTTGCCGATATCGAGACGGCTGCCCGTAGGATCGCCGGCCAGGCTATCGTTACGCCCTTGCTGGAGAGCGCGGCGCTCAGTGAACGTCTCGGCGGCCGCGTGTTGATCAAGCCTGAAACGCTGCAGCGTGTCGGCGCCTTCAAGTTTCGCGGCGCATACAACCGTCTTGTGCAGATGACGCCGGAGGAGCGCGTCGGCGGCGTGGTGGCCTTCTCGTCCGGAAACCACGCTCAGGGTGTGGCGCTGGCGGCGAAGATCCTTGGCATGCCCGCGATGATCGTCATTCCGAGCGACGCCCCGCGCATCAAGGTCGAGGCAACCCGCGGCTTCGGGGCGGAAATCCGCTTCTACGATCGCGCCACCGACGACCGTGAGGCGATTTCCCGCGAACTTGCGCGTGAGCGAAACGCGGTCATCGTACCTGCATTTAATGATCCGCACATCATAGCGGGGCAGGGGACCGTCGGGTTGGAAATCGCCGAACAGGCGCGGACGGCGGGGATCGATGTCGACCTCCTTGTGGGTCCAGTTGGTGGTGGGGGCCTGATGTCGGGCGCCTCGATTGCCATGCAGGCGCACTATCCGGCGTTGGCGGCCTTCGGCGTTGAGCCAATTGGTTTCGACGATGCCAGGCTCTCCCTGTTGGCCGGCGTCAGGCAGCCCGCGCCCCCCGCGCCGCGATCACTCTGCGACGCGCTCGAGGCGCCGATGCTTGGCGACCTGACCTTCCCGATCCTGCGGGAGACCCTGTCCGGCGTGCTGACGGTGAGCGACGCCGAGGTTGCCGAAGCCATGCGATTTGCCTTCAACCACCTCAAGCTGGTGGTCGAGCCCGGCGGCTCGGTCGCTCTGGCCGCGCTTCTGGCGGGAAAGCTGCAGCTCAGCGGACGTACCGCCGCGATCATACTGTCGGGCGGCAACGTGGACCCCGGCCTGTTCCAGAGTGTGCTGGGAGGCGAATTCTAGCGGAATGATAACTGGCCTTCCCGTTGACGCGTTCACACTTGCAACGTCCGCTGCTGGACGAAAATCCAAGGACTGGAGTCGGCCCTTGTGAGACCTTCGCGGGCTCCGCTGTTCACTTCCAATCTGCAGTCTCGATGACGTCAAGTTCCCTCAGGAGCCTTGGGCCGCCGCCGTGCATCTCACCTTTGGGATAGGAAAGTTCCCAAAGCCTTCCGTCGGTCCGCCGACGAAACAGCACTCGCCAGCCACCATCCGTCTCGCTGACCCTATCGAGTTCGTCATTCAGCATGCGCTCGATCTCAATGGCGTCGCCATTCGCCTCGACGCGCGTCCCTTGCAGCACCCATGTTTCGTGTAAGCGACGCACCAGGACCTCCATCCTCGGCTAGTTTGCACCCTAGAAGTGCGCAGACGCCAACGGCGAATTTCCACCCAACTCTGAAATTCCGAAGTTCCGCTCGTCGACGCGCCGCCAGCAGGCGCCGAGGGTCACGACCTCATTTTCAGGGTCTGCGGAACGCGGTGGGCGGTCCCCCGTCGGCCGTTTCGATTCGCTCGACCGCCTGGGCCAGTGGCTCGATGACCACCGCCATATGGTGGCCATTGGCGTGGATCAGGCGGTCGCTGTCCAGCATCATGCCGACATGCCCGCGCCAGAATACCAGGTCGTTGCGTCGCAGGTCGCCCGGGCCGGTCGCTCTTCCCAGAGCGGCCTGGAAGTCTGTGTCGCGTGGGCAGGCGCGTCCGCAGGCGTAGAGCGCCTGCTGGATCAGCCCAGAGCAATCCAGTCCCAGGCTGTCGCGTCCGCCCCAAAGATAGGGCGCGCCGAGATACCGTTCGGCGACATCGGCCGGA
Source organism: Caulobacteraceae bacterium (assembly GCA_025352165.1). Taxonomy (GTDB): domain Bacteria; phylum Pseudomonadota; class Alphaproteobacteria; order Caulobacterales; family Caulobacteraceae; genus Acaudatibacter. The sequence continues at coordinate 17,567 of JANXTX010000258.1, forward strand.
TCGTCTTCGAAGATACCGACAGGCGCGAGATGGGATGGGGCGATCCAGCCGATATCGGCGGCCAGCACGAGGTTTTCACGTTCTTCGACAACCGTCACCAGGGCGTTGAGGCTTAGTGGCCCGCTGAACGCCGATTTGACCGATGGTTCGCCAAAGGCGAAGGTCCGTATCGCGCTGACGCGGTGGGTGGGCGCCGCCAGTTCGGACGACAGGCAAGCCTCGGCCACCCAGCCGACATAGCCGTCCCGCCGCGCCTGCCCCCAGGCATGGCCGTCGATCGACTCGAGCCGGTCGAACACCTCGCCGAACAACAACTGGTCGACCTGCTCTGACCGGGCTGTCGGCCCATTCCGGATGGAGGCCGAGGGCTGCACAACCCGCATCGAGACGGGTTCGACGAACTGCCCGGCGCGAACCAGCCCTTCCAGCGCCGCCGACGCCAGATCCTGGCGCGCCAATGTGATCCTCGGATCATAGCCGGTCACGGAAAACGCGCTTTCAGAACGGAATAAATCGCTCGTATGCCCTGGGCTTCGGCGCCTTGCGGCCAACCGGGACGCCCCCTTGGGTTCCAGGCGTAGATGTCACAGTGCAGCCAGGTATTCGTCGGCGCGAACTTCTGCAGAAACAGGGCAGCTGCGACCGATCCCGCCTGAACCCATCCATCGGGGTCGTTCTTCAGGTCGGCGATGTCGCTGTCGATACCGCTGGCGTAGCCTTGCCAGAGAGGCATGCGCCACATCGGGTCCTCGACGAGGCTGGACGCCTGCGCCAGTTCAGCGGCGAGGATGTCGTCATTGGTGTAAAAAGGGACGACGTCGGGTCCCAGGGCGACACGCGCCGCGCCGGTCAGTGTCGCCAGGTCGATGGTCAGCGCGGGTGAGAGTTCGCCGGCGCGCGTCAGGGCGTCCGCCAGGATCAGGCGTCCCTCGGCGTCGGTATTGCCGATCTCGACGCTCAGGCCCTTGCGGCTGGGCAGGATGTCGCCTGGCCGCATCGCATCGCCGGAGATCGCGTTCTCCACGACCGGCAGGAGAACGTGCAGCCGCACCGCCAGGCCCGCCCACATGATCATGTCGGCGAGCGCCAGGGCGTGCGCGGCGCCGCCCATGTCCTTCTTCATCAGTCGCATGCCGGTTGAGGGCTTGATGTCGAGGCCGCCGCTGTCGAAGACCACGCCTTTACCAACCAGGGCCACGACCGGGTTTTCCGGACTACCCCACACGATTTCAATGAAACGCGGTGCGCGGGCGGTGTCGGCGGCACGACCTACCGCGTGAACCATCGGGTAGCCTGCCTCCAGCAGCGCCTCACCGGTGGTTACGGAGACTTCAGCGCCATGCGCTTGCGCAAGCCCGCGCGCGGCGGCCTCCAGTTCGTTCGGCCCCATGTCGTTGGCCGGCGTATTCACCAGGTCGCGGGCCAGTTCGCACGCCCTCGCCACTGCCCGGATTTCCTCGATATCCACGCTGGACGGAGCCTCAAGTCGCGCGGCCCCGGTCTCGGGGGACTGCTTGTAGCGGGCGAACCGGTAGCCGCCGATCAGCCAGGCAAGGGCGAGCTGGCTCGCGTCGATCTGCCGAGGCATCGCGCCGATGCGATAGTCGCCTGCTGGAAGCCTCGCGGCCAGCGCCCGCAATGCCATGGCGGAGGCCGGTCCGGCGTCACCCAGCCCGACAAGCACGTCGGCAAGCCTGCCCTCGACCGTCGTCGATAGGGCGAGGTCACCGGCCTTTCCCGTGAATCTGGCCAGTCCGGCCGCAGCCTTCCATGCCTCGGGAGCGGCCGCAGTCTGTTCTTCCCAGTCCTGTTTTCCCAGCAAGTGGATGGAAATACGCGCCTGGGCGGCGTCCGGGACAAGCAATTCGGACATGGATGGTAGGGCGCCAGTGATTGAGAGGATGTTAGATGGGTTGATTTTGGATTGTTATCCTGACCGGGGCAAACACAAAGCCTGAAACGGCTGGCCGACAAGGAATGTCTGAATCTCGGCTGACGAACCGGGCCGCGCTTAACGGGCTATCCGGTCCAGGAGCCCGAATCGTTGAACGGATGGGGAAACAATGTATAGCTCGCTGACTCGTTTCACTGGAACGAGGGACCCCGCGTTGCCGTCGGCGGCGTGGGCTATGAACAGTTTGGCCTCCCGGTCATTCCACATGACAATGGGAAACGAAGGGAACTGACATGAAGATGAAATTATTGGCCGGAGCGGCAGTCGCAACGGTCCTCGCGGCAACGGGCGCCGGCGCCCAGGTGCTCGGCTGGTATGGCGCCATCGACATCGGCGGTCACAAGACTCCGGCGATGACCGATACTTTCGATCCGCCTGTCGCCCAGGGGTTTCTCAATTCGCCAGGTCTCGTCGTCAGGACAAACCAGATCGACTACACGGGCTTTGCGCGTCTCGGTTATCGCTTCACGCCGAATATCCGGGTTGAAATCGAAGGCGGCTATCGCCACGCCGGACTGAAGTCCGTCAATGATCCGCCTGGGGCGCCGGTCGATCTGCAACTATGCAATCAGAACAGCGCGGTTGGATCCTGCAATTCACCCGAAGGCACGGTAAACGCGTGGACCGGGATGGCAAACGTCCTGTTCGATGTTCTGCCGACTTCGCGGATCGATCCGTTCATTGGCGCCGGCCTTGGAGCGATGCACGTCAAGGTTCGCGCTGACGGGACGCTTGAAAGCTCGACGGCCGGCTTTTCCGGGTCCGTGCATGGCAACGTCGACGATGGCGGCACCAAGTTCGCCTATCAGGGTATCGCCGGCCTTTCTTACCAGGCCAGCGAGCGCCTCAATATCGACCTGACCTATCGCTATCTGAGCGGATCACGAATCAAATTCCTTGCGGTGGACCAGACCGATCAGATCGGCGCGTCGCTTAGCGGCCGCTATCAGGACCATTCGGTGACTCTGGGAATTCGGTACGCGTTCGCGGCTCCTCCGCCTCCCCCGCCGCCGCCTCCCCCGCCTCCCCCGCCACCGCCGCCTCCCCCGCCACCGCCGCCTCCTCCGGCCCCGCCTCCGCCGCCGCCTCCGGCGCCGGTGGTCTTTGAGCCGCGCGACTATGTGATCTATTTCCCCTGGGATCAGTACGTGATCACGCCGGAAGCGCAGTCGGTTCTGCAGGATGCGGCCAAGTACTCGGCTGACGGTCACGCGACCAAGGAAACGGTCGTCGGCTACACCGACACCTCCGGTTCGGTGGCGTACAATATGCGTCTGTCGGAACGCCGGGCGAAAGCCACGGCCGATGGTCTGGTTGCGCTGGGCGTGCCGCAGGGCAACCTCGACGTCAGCTGGAAGGGCAAGTCCGATCCGGCGGTTGCGACCGGCGATGGTGTCAGGGAACCCCTCAACCGTCGCGCCACGATCCACGTCGCTTTCTGATCGCGACCTGACATCGACTGATAAATGCGGGAGCCCGGCCGAAAGGCCGGGCTCTTTGCGTTTGTGCGGCCAGTTGCCAATTCGGGTCGACGCGTGATCACAGTCTCGTGATCAACTGGCTTCGCGGTCCGCGCAAAGCCTTGAATGCACTGATCTCCGGCCGACTTATTAACACTTCATTTACGAAAAAAACCCGTCCACGCCCCTTACGGCCGTTGACGGTCGATAAACCATATGACCCCATATAGTGGGCTTCGGGCGCTTCGGCCCACTATATGTAGCCGCTGATGAAGGCATGACCGACATCCAGCGGCTCGCGCTCAAGGGGTTTGAGGGATTACGCAATGGTAGGTTTGGCAAAGACTGACTTGGTGACGGAGGCGCGCGCCGAGGCCTCGGCCGGAGCCCCGCGGCCAAGGCTGCATCTGGTGCGGAAGGTCGAAATCGACCGATCGCGTGATGCTTTGCTCACCGATTTCGGTCGGACGACGCTTGAGGACCGGTATCTGCTGCCAGGCGAATCCTATCAGGACATGTTCGCCCGGGTCGCCACGGCGTTCGCCGATGACGCCGAACATGCACAGCGCATCTACGACTATATCTCCCGGCTCTGGTTCATGCCGGCGACGCCGGTGCTTTCCAATGGTGGCGCATCGCGCGGCCTGCCGATCTCATGCTTCCTGAACTCGGTGGGTGATTCGCTGGAAAGCATCGTCGGCACCTGGAACCAGAACGTCTGGCTGGCCGCCAATGGCGGCGGCATCGGCACCTACTGGGGTGGAGTGCGTTCGATCGGCGAAAAGGTGAAAGGGTCCGGGCAGACCAGCGGCATCATTCCCTTCATCCGGGTGATGGACAGCCTGACCCTGGCCATCAGCCAAGGTTCGCTCCGTCGTGGTTCGGCGGCCGTCTATGTCGATATCCACCACCCGGAGATCGAGGAGTTTCTCGAAATCCGCAAGCCGTCCGGCGATTTCAATCGCAAGTCGCTGAACCTGCACCACGGCATATCCATCACCGATGAGTTCATGGAAGCCGTCCGTGACGGCGCGTCTTTCGGTTTGCGCTCACCCAAGACCAACGAAATCGTGCGTGAAGTCGACGCCCGGCAGCTTTGGCAGAAGGTGCTTGAGTTGCGTCTGCAGACCGGCGAGCCCTACCTGATCTTCTCCGACGCCGTTAACCGCGCCATGCCGGTTCACCAGCGCGAACTTGGCCTGAAAGTCCGCCAGTCAAACCTTTGCTCGGAGATCATGCTCCACTCTGGTGTGGACCACCTCGGCAACGAGCGCACCGCCGTCTGCTGCCTGTCATCGGTGAACGCGGAGACCTTCCTCGAATGGCGCGAGCATCCGACGTTCGTGGAAGATGTGATGCGTTTCCTCGACAATGTGCTGCAGGACTTCATCGACCGTGCTCCGCCCGAGATGGATCCAGCGTCCTATGCGGCGGCACGCGAACGCTCGGTTGGCCTGGGGTTGATGGGCTTCCATTCCTTCCTGCAGGGCCAGAACGTGCCGTTCGAGAGCGCCATGGCCAAGTCGTGGAACATGCGTCTCTTCAAGCATCTGCGCCGCGCCTGCGATGCCGCCAGCAAGGTTCTGGCGGAAGAGAGGGGACCTTGCCCCGATGCCGCCGAGCGCGGCGTCATGGAGCGGTTTTCCCACAAGCTGGCGATTGCCCCCACCGCTTCGATCTCGATCATCTGCGGTGGAACCAGCGCCGGCATCGAACCGATCCCCGCGAATATCTATACCCACAAGACCCTCTCGGGCTCGTTCGCGGTCCGCAATCCCTACCTGGAGAGACTGCTTGAGGAGAAGGGCCAGAACACGCCCGCGGTCTGGAACACGATCCTGGAAAACGAGGGATCGGTCCAGCACCTCGACTTCCTGACCGACGATGAAAAGAGCATCTACAAGACGGCTTTCGAGATCGATCAGCGCTGGATCATCGACCTTGCCGCCGACCGCACTCCCGAGATCTGTCAGTCGCAGTCGGTGAACCTGTTCCTGCCAGGCGACGTCGACAAGTGGGACCTGCACATGCTGCACTGGCAGGCGTGGGAGCGTGGCATGAAGAGCCTCTACTACCTGCGCTCAAAGTCCGTACAACGTGCGGCGTTTGCCGGCGCCGACATGGCGACCGAAAGCGCCGCCCGCTCGGCGGAAGCCCGTACCGACTACGAGGAATGCCTCGCCTGCCAGTGATTCACTGACACCTCCCTGCCTTGCCGGGAGGGAGGCTCAGGGCTGTGATCGTTCCGGAAACAGGCCGAGAATACCCCCCTCGCTGGCATCGCAGAGTCCGCGTTCGGTGATCAGGCCGCTGATCAGCCTCGCGGGCGTAACGTCAAACGCAAAGTTCGCCGCTGCGCTGCCAGGCGCGGAAATCCGCACCTCTGTAAGTTCGCCGCCAGCGGCCGTCCCGACAATGTGCGTCACTTCGCGCGAGTGGCGCTGTTCGATGGGAATCTCCCGAACGCCGTCGCTCAGATTCCAGTCAACGGTCGAGGACGGCGCCGCCACATGGAAGGGCAGGGCATTGTCTCTTGCCGCCAGCGCCTTGAGATAGGTGCCGATCTTGTTCGCCGCATCGCCGGTGCGGGTAATCCGATCGGCTCCGACGATGCACAGATCCACCATTCCGTGCTGCATGAGATGCCCGCCGGCATTATCGACGATGATCGTATGGGCCACACCCTGTTGGCCAAGCTCAAAGGCGGTCAGCGCGGCGCCCTGGTTGCGGGGGCGGGTTTCGTCGACCCAGATATGCAGATCCACGCCACGCTCGCGTGCGACATAGATCGGCGCCAGCGCGGTGCCCCAGTCGACGGTCGCCAGCCAGCCGGCGTTGCAGTGCGTCAGGATGTTGACGGTCTCGCCCGCCTTTTGCCGGTGGATGGCTTGGATGATGTCGGCTCCGTACTCACCGATGGCGCGACAGGCGGCGACGTCCTCCTCGGCCATTGCAGCTGCTTCCTGACAGGCTGCGTCGGCCCGGTCTCCTGGACCCAGGGGCGAAACCACGCGACTCACGCGCTCAATCGCCCAGGCCAGGTTGACAGCGGTCGGCCTTGATGCCCGTAGCCTCGCCGCCGCTTCCTCCAGGCCGACATCGCTGGCATCATTTCGGAGCGCGATCGCCAGACCCCAGGCGGCGGTCACTCCGATCAGCGGCGCACCCCTGACAAGCATGTCCGAGATCGCACTGACGGCATCGTCGAGGCTTTCCAGCCGCACCGTCTCCACCGAATGTGGCAGGCGGGTCTGGTCGATGATCTCCACCGCGCCATCGCCGGTCGGCCAGATTGTCCGGCTTTGAACTCCGTTGATCAGCATTTCCTGGCCTTCCCAACCTTCGACGAACGGGACCATTTTTGCCCCACGGTTTATCCCCAATCTCCACACAACATATTGCGTCAATTTTCCATTAAGCCACTAGTCGTAGTCTGACGCAGGTCTAATCTCAATTCCCCATTCGCGACCTCCGTCTGAGTCGCGGTGCCCAAGGAAGTCACGATCGATGAGCCTCATTCATATGCCTTCCAAGCCCGGTCTGTTGACCCCATCGTTCGCCTACAAGCCGTTCCGCTACCCTTGGGCCTACGACTTCTGGAAGCGCCAGCAGCAGGTCCACTGGATGCCCGAAGAAGTCCCGCTCGGCGAGGATTGCAAGGACTGGGCGACCAAACTCAACGACCGTGAGCGCAACCTGCTGACGCAGATTTTCCGCTTCTTCACGCAGTCGGATGTCGAGGTGAACGACAACTACATGGAGCGCTACGCCACGGTCTTCAAACCGACCGAGGTGAAGATGATGCTGGCGGCCTTCTCCAATATGGAGACCATCCACATTGCCGCCTATGCGCTGCTGCTCGAGACCATCGGCATGCCGGAGTCGGAATTCTCGGCCTTCCTGGAACTGGACGCCCTGAAGGCCAAGCACGACTACATGCAGGCGTTCGGGGTCGGCTCGAACGCCGACATCGCCCGCACCCTGGCGATGTTCGGCGGCTTTACCGAGGGCCTTCAGTTGTTCGCTAGTTTCGCCATGCTGATGAACTTCCCGCGCTTCAACAAGATGAAGGGCATGGGCCAGATCGTCTCCTGGAGCGTGCGCGACGAAAGCCTGCACTGCGAGGGCATCGTCAAACTCTACCATGCCTTCAACAAGGAAACCGGCGCGGTCACCAAGGCGGTCGCTGACGACATCGTCGACTGCTGCAAGACCGTTGTGGGGCTCGAGGACCGTTTCATCGACCTGGCTTTCGAGGCCGGCGAGGTCCAGGGCATGACCCCTGACGATATCAAGGGCTATATCCGTTTCGTGGCCGATTGGCGCCTCCGTCAATTGGGCCTTCCCGCGGTCTATGAGGCGAAGGAAAATCCGCTGCCCTGGCTGCAGAGCCTGCTTTCGGGCGTCGAGCACGCCAATTTCTTTGAGGCGCGCTCCACGGAATACTCCAAGGCCGCGACGCGTGGCGAGTGGCACGGCGCCGACGGCGTCTGGTCCCAGTTTGATCGCAACATGTCTCAGCGGGTGATCAAGGAAACCGCGGCGCACTGAGAAGGACTCTGTCGCAACGTCTCGCAATTGTCGTCTCTCGCCGCTAACAGAGAGCCATGACAAGACGTTGGGCCCTTGAGGGCATTGAGAACTTCCGCGACTTCGGGGACTACCAGACGGTCGACGGCCGGCGCCTCAAAAAGAGGCGGTTCTATCGGTCGGCCTCGCATGGGCGAGCCACCGATACGGATCTCGAGGCGATTGCCGGCCTGGACCTCGCGCTTGTCGTGGATCTGCGACGCAAGAGTGAACGGGATCGTGATCCCTCGCGACGCCCGCCAGGATTCCGCGGGCAGGTCATCGAAAACGATATCGGCAATGAGGGAGAGGATTCCTGGATGGTTCACGTCCGCGACTCCGACCTCACCGAGACGTCGTTCCGCGACTACATGCTCGGCTACTATCGGACCGCGCCGTACGAAGAGCGCCATGTCGATCTGTTCTCCCGCTATTTCAAGGCGCTGGCGGGAGTCGACGGGGCGGTTCTGGTGCACTGCGCCGCGGGCAAGGACCGCACCGGCATACTTGTCGCGCTCACCCACCACATCGCCGGCGTCCATCGCGACGACATTTTCGAGGACTATCTCCTTACCAATAATCCTGAGCGCCTGGCCGCGCGCATGCCGATGATTGCCAAGGCGATGGAGGAGATAGCCGGTCGCGCGCCCACTGAGTCAGTCATGCAGGTCGCGCTCGGCGTCGATGCGGACTATCTGCATACAGCCATCTCGGTCATCGAAGATGGCCATGGCGGCCTTGATCCCTATATCGAACATGCCCTCGGCGTTCACCCCGCGCTTCGCGCGACGCTGCGAGACCGCCTGCTCGCATAATCCTGGTCGTTCGCTCGCCAGGCCAGATCACCGGAGATTCTCGACTTGAAAAGCTTTGAGCCGCCGCGTCGAATCCTTATGGGACCCGGGCCCTCGGATGTCAGCCCCAGGGTTCTGGCCGCATTGGCGCGCCCCACGATCGGTCACCTCGACCCCGCCTTCCAGGGTCTGATGGAGGAGATCAAGGCCGCCCTTGCGCGGCTCATGAATGCTCCATCACATGCCTGCCTGCCGCTTCCCGCGCCCGGGACCGCGGGCATGGAAGCCGCACTGATGAACTTGCTCGAACCGGGCGATCGGGCGGTAATCGCCGTCAATGGTCAGTTTGGCGAACGGATGGTCGACATTGCCGGGCGTGCCGGCGCGCAGGTCATCCGCGTCGACAACGCCTGGGGCGAGGCGGTCGATCCCGATAAGGTCGAGGTCGCCTTGAAGGGCGCCGGCGCCAAGGTCCTCGCCTTTGTCCACGCCGAAACATCGACAGGTGCACTGAGCGACGCGGGTGCGCTCTGCGCCCTGGCGCGCGAACACGGGGCCCTCAGCGTCGTCGATTGCGTCACCTCTCTAGGCGGCGTGCCGGTCGATATCGATGGCTGGGGAGCGGATGTCGTCTATTCGGGGACCCAGAAATGCCTGTCGGCTCCGCCTGGCCTTTCGCCGTTCGCCATGGGACTCCGCGCCCGGGAAGCGGTCTCGGCGCGACGCGAAAAGGTCCGCAACTGGCTGCTCGATATGAACCTGATCATGGCCTACTGGAGCGGGGAGGGCGGCCGGACCTATCACCATACCGCGCCGATCAATGCCCTTTACGGACTTCACGAGGCGCTTGTGGTCCTGGAAGAGGAGGGCGTTGCCGTCGCACACGCGCGGCATCGACGCATGCACGAGGCGCTGGCGGCCGGCCTGGAAGCGGCCGGCCTTAGGTTCCTTGCGTCGCCGCAACATCGTCTGCCGCAACTAAACGCCGTGCTCATTCCGGACGGCATTGACGAAGCCGCCGTGCGCGCCCGTCTGCTTGGGGCTTACAGCCTTGAAATAGGCGCCGGGCTAGGTCCCTTGAAGGGGCGTATCTGGCGAATCGGCCTGATGGGATCTTCGGCGACGCCTTGGCACGTGCGTCTGTGCCTGACCGCGCTTACCGACGCTCTTGCCGCGCAGAACTATCCTGATCTGGCGCGTGCCGCCCTTGCGGCGGCCGAGAAAAGGCTTTCGGATTAGAAATCGGGGCGCACGCGCAAGGGTTGGGGACATCGGCTTGAAGCTCGTCCTGACGCTGCTGGTTTCCGCAACCGCCGTGGCGGGCGCGACCCAAGCCCAGCAGGCGCCGTCCTCGGTATCGCCGGTGACGGTGATCGCGATCTCGCCGCTGCCAGGCGCCGGCGTAGATATCGACAAGATCCCGGCCAATACCCAGAGCCCGAGCGCGGCTGATCTAAGCCGAAGCGGCTCGCCCAGCATTCTTGGCGCTCTCGGCGACCAGCTCTCCAGCGTCAGTCTCGGCGACAATCTCGATGACGCGTTCCAGCCTGACATTCTGTTGCGGGGCTTCGAGGCCTCGCCGGTGCTGGGCACGCCACAGGGCGTCGCGGTCTACCAGAATGGCGTGCGGATCAACGAAGCCTTTGGCGATACGGTCAACTGGGACCTGATTCCCGACCAGGCTGTCCGCGGCGTCGATGTGGTCGGCGCCAATCCGGTGTTCGGACTCAATGCGCTCGGTGGGGCGATCGCCATCAACATGAAGACCGGCTTCGATAATCCGGGCGGCGATGCGTCAATCTCCGGCGGGTCGTCCGGACGCCGCGACGCAACCGTTCAGTTCGGCGCCAACAATGGAACGCTGGGAGCCTATCTGGCGGCGCGCTGGCTGGACGACGACGGTTGGCGTGAGTTTTCGCCAAATCACCTGCGTGAGCTGTACGGCGTTGTCAGCGCGCGGGCGGGCAACCTGACGCTCAACCTGAGTGTGACAGCGGCCGACAACTCTCTCTTTGGTGAATCTGCCGCTCCGGTCCAGGAACTGGCGGTAAATCGCACTTTGGTGTTCACAAGTCCGCAGGAAAGCCAGAACAAACTCGCCTTCGTCACCCTGAACACAGGCTATGATGTGTCACCGAGGCTGTCGTTGCAGGGCGTGCTATACTACCGGGGATTCCAGCAAAATCTGGTCAACGGCAACACCACGGGCTACCAGGCCTGCGCTGCCGCTCAGGACGTCGGTTTTCTCTGCCAGAGCGACGCGATGACACGGGTTACAAATGGCGCGGGTCAGCCGATTCCGGACCTTTCGAATGGCGGAACGACGCCGATCGGCGAGAACGATTTCGAGTCGGTCAGCACGAACGGCGTCGGGGGTTCGCTGCAGGCCATTTCCACCGCGCCTGTGCTTGGCCGACAGAACCACCTACTGCTCGGCATCAGTCTGGATTCGGCGGTCACCAGCTACAACTCGAGCGCCGAAGTTGGCGTGATCAATTCCGACCTGCGGGTGCTGCCATCGGGCTGGTTCGTGGTGACACCGGAGGGGGGACCGTTCAGTGCAAGCCCGGTCAGCCTGCGCGCCACCACGACCTATTTCGGCGCCTTCGCCACGGACACGTTCAACCTGACCCGCCGCCTCGTACTAACCGTCAGCGGCCGGTACAATCTCGCGCGTGTCGATCTTGTCGACCGCCTGGGCCAGGAACTCAGTGGTGACAATGAATACAGGCGCTTCAATCCGGCCGTCGGCGCAACCTACAAAATCGCCTCGGTCGCCACAGCCTATGCTGGATATTCCGAGGCCAACCGCGCGCCAAATGCCAGCGAGATAGAATGCTCGAACCCGGCCAGACCCTGTTTGCTGCCCTCATCGCTGGCCAGCGATCCGCCAACTCTCAGGCAGGTTGTCTCGCACACCTGGGAAGCCGGTCTACGCGGCCGCGCGTCGGTGCCGAACGGCGCTCTGACATGGAATGCAGGACTGTTCCGCAACAATGTCGACGATGACATCTATGGCGTCGCCACGTCACTCAGCGCCGGCTACTTCCGGAACATCAGCGGCACGCGCCGGCAGGGCGCGGAGTTGGGCCTGCGCTATTCCGCACGGCATTTTACCGGCTGGGCAAACTACAGCTATGTCGACGCGACCTTCCGGTCGGCGCTGCTGCTTCCCTCGCCGTCCAACCCGTTCCATGACGCTGCCGGCAATATCCAGGTCCTCGCCGGCGACCATCTGCCGGGAGTTCCGCGCAGTCGGCTGAAGGTCGGCGCCGATGTCGATCTGCCCCACGGCTGGCGGGTCGGTGGCAGCCTTGTCCTTGTCGGCGACCAATATTACCGGGGTGACGAGAGCAATCAGCTGGCGCTCTTGCCGGGTTATGCCGTGGTCACGCTGCACGCGGCGGTCGATCTCAGCCGTCGTCTGACGCTCTTCGCAACGGTCAATAATGTTCTCAATGCGAAATACGCCACGTTCGGTGCGCTCGGCGATCCCACGGGCATCGGCGCGCCAGGGATCCCCGTTGACGGGGCTGCAAACGGCCGCGGCGTCGACAATCGCTTCCAGAGCCCCGCGACGCCAATCTCCGTTTCCGGCGGCCTGAGGTTTAGATTCTAGTTCTGGGGTGGATCAGGCCGGCTGCATTCGATAAATGGCGCCGGGAGAAATTCGATCCAAGGTATTGGGCGGCTAGCATCAGGAGTTACATATTCCGGTTGCTTCTGATTGGCGCCGCGGCAATTGCGACCCTGCCTGGCGGCATGGTCGCCGCGCGGTCAATCTCTCCTGTAACAGTCACCGGCATCGAGGTCCTTGACGACACTCCGATCCCCGGAGCCGCCATCGGGCGCGACCAGGTCCCGGCAAATGTCACCGTCATAGGCGATCCGGAATTCGACCGTATGGGTATCGCGAGCCTGACAGCGGCGATTCTGGAGGTAGTCCCCTCAGCGACGATCAACGACACCGAGGGCAAACCGTTTCAGCCCGACATCCTCGTGCGGGGATTCACCGCTTCGCCAGTCGCGGGAACGCCCGAGGGACTGGCGATCTACGTGAACGGTGCGCGCTTCAACGACGCCTTCGGCGACACGGTGAACTGGGACCTGATACCCCAACGGGCCATCAAGACCGCGCAGAAAAACCTCGACAGCTTACCCTGTCGACAATCTCCATACGGGCGAGCCGCGCAAAATTCGCGGGTGCATTAAATACAGATCCTGAAAACGAGCGCGACGGATGATTGCTCACCATGAATTTCAAAGGAGCGGTCGAACTACTTCATCTAGGCGTTGCGCCGTCACCGGTGTTCCCGTGCCACCCAGTACAGCTCGAACGACGCCGCCTTTGTCGATCACATAGGTCAAAGGCAGCACACGCGGCTCGTCGAGCTTCGCCACCTTCGCCTCCGACAATAGGGCGGCCGGGTACGAAAAAGCGCTCATCACCTTGCGAACATCTCCCTTGTCGCGAGTGCGGTCGGCGCTGACGCCAATGAGCAGGAACGCGACGCCGGCGTGGGCGCGGCTGAAGGTATCGAGCATTGGCATTTCGGCTCGACAGGGCCCGCACCATGTCGCCCAGATGTTCACAACCACGACCTTTCCCGACGGGTGGGTAAGATCGATGTCTTGTCCATCCAAGGTACGCACAGTCAGCGCCGGCGCGGGCGCGCCGACCTTGGGCGTAGCCGCCCAAGCCGGCGTTACCACGGCGATGCACGCCGCAAAGACCACAGCCGTCTTCAGAGGGGTTGCTCGCATCCTCGCCTTCTCGTCAGAAATCGTACGTGGCCTGGAACTTCAGCAGCGTGCCGGCGACCAGCTGGCCTGATGAATCATCGCCCTCGAATTTCGTGGCGGTGTTCATGTTCTGATAGATCGGGATGGCGACATCGATGTCGAGCCGCACCTTTTTTATGCGGACCGACACGCCCGGATCGATTAGGATCCGTTCATAGCCGGAGTTTGGACGATCGGAGTTCGCTCCGCCATCAAGGGCCCTATAGCTGTTGAGGAACTGCAACACCGGCGCGACCTTGGTGATTGGGCCGAAAGAGCCGAGGTCATAGGTGAGCCCCACGGCGGTATCCGACTCGTCCCCTGGGCGATACTGATCCTGAGTGGCGACGGCGAATTGGAATTTCGTCTGCACGAAATAGCCCAGTGTGTTGGATTTGTTCAACGACCCCACGTGATATGCCATTGCGATCAGATCGGTGCTGCCAGTGCCCGGCAGACTGTCGCGGTCGATCTCGGCCCCACCGAGCGGCCCGTTGGGTCCATGCCAATCGCCGGTGGGAGCCTTGACGCCGAATCCGACACCGGTCGACATGTCATGGGAGAAGCCAGTGTACGTCGCCGTCAGCTCCAGATCGCCCGGTGCGAAGTCGTGACCGGTGTAGATCGTGCCGGCCGCCCCGAACACCGTGCCGTCGTCAGTGGTGGTGAGGGCGCGGTCGACGAAGGGAAGTTCGGCCATGACCGTCCAATCGCGGTTAATCACATATTGGCCGCCGACAAAATAGAAGGTCGTGTTGAGCGCTTTGTCATCGTTGGCGGCCGCCGGAGCTTTGTGCGTGCCCTGCCAGTTCTGGTTCTGGTCCATGTAGGCCAGCCGAAACCACATCGAGAGCCCGGAATTGGCGTTGTTAGGCATGAAAGTGCCATCGCCTACATCGAAGATGCCGCAGCCGCAGGCGCAGGCCAGGGCCGAGGCAGGAAGAGAGGCGATCAGGGCGACGGTCACCAGGGCGGCAGCCGGGGTCGAACGAAGAAATATAGACATGCGTGGGTCTCCAATGACCTTCCGCGCCCTCAGGCGCGGCAAATATGAAAGAGTGGCGCGCGAGAGCGCCGATGGTCAGGTTCAGAGGAGAAGGGCGGGTGGTGCCTGCGAAGGCGGCGGCGGCGCGGCAAGGCCAAGGCCGGGGGTGAGGCCGGTGACGGCTTGGTTGGCAATCCTTGCCGACCGTAGCGGGACCGCCATCAGCACGAGCATTATGGGTGCAGGCGTTGTCAGACCATGATCGGCGAACGCACAGATCCCGGCGTTCCCGTGAACGGGCGAGGAGTGCGCGGGACCATCGCCGCTTGCTTTTGCCATCTGCATCGGCCCGTGGCCGGTACAGACGACCAGCGGTGCGCCTCGCGAACCGCTAGGCATGAAGCCTTGCGGAACCACGGCGCTCACGAGCAGCGCGAGCGTCGTCAGCATCAGAGCCGGGCCCTGGATAAGATGCCTGAATGCGATGCCGCGAGTCACCGACGCGCCATAGCCGTTTCCATCATCCGCTGATAGTCGATTCCGATCACCGCGGCTCATCGCCGGTGGATTTGTGACGACCTCGCGGCGGCGACCGATGACCTCATCGCGCGCACGATGGCCAGCTTGCGCCTCGGGTCGAAGCGTGTTCGATGCAACGATCCCGCGCGCCAGGGTCGGGACTGGCGCCGCCTCCGACGGCCGGTGTCGATGGTCTTGGGACCGAAGACGCTGGAATGATTCGGATGCGGCCATTTGATCATTGCGGTTCTGCAGGAAATCCGGGCGCCGTATACCGCCAAGCTCTGACCGATGCGCACCAGAAGCCTTTTCGCGGCTCATAATCGGCAAGGTCGTATTTGCGAGTGACAATCAGAAGCAATGTGACTATGTGCACGCGAATGTCAAATTTCGGACCCGCAAATATGTCGTGTTTGGGCCACGTCTTGATCGCCCGGGCCGCGCCCTGTGCCCGCGCGTCCGTCAGTCATCGATCATGGTTGCCGGTCGCCACGCTGACGGTGGCCGCGCTATTCGCCGTTGGCCCTGCCCGCGCTCAAGCGACAACGGGCGCCACTTTGGTCGGTCAGCTGGTCGTGACCGCGAAGAAGACGAAATCGGATGTGGTCAGCGACACCCCGCTGACGACGATCACCGCCAGTCAGATAGCGCTTTCCAGCACCACGTCGCTCGAGCAGGTTCTTCAGACCATGCCGGCCATGGGTTTCCAGGGTGTCAACGCCTCCAGCGCCGGCGGGTTCGGAGTCTATTTCGTCGATCTGCGCAGCCTGAACTTCAATCGTACGCTGACCGTGGTCGATGGCTACCGTTTCGTGGTCAGCGGCATCAAGACCGATGAGGCTGTCGACCTGAACAACGTGCCGATCGCGCTGATCGACAACATCGCCATTCTTCGCGCGGGCAGCGAGCCTGTGTACGGAGCCGACGCCGTCGCGGGCGTGGTGAACGTGACGATGAAGAAGAACTTCGACGGCCTGCTCATGAACCTATATGGCGGCGGCGCGATCCACGGCGGCGACGGCACCGGTGAGATCAACGTCACTTGGGGCCACAACTTCAATCGCGGAAATGTCACCCTCAATGTGGGTTACTTCCAGCGCAATCCGATCACCCAGTCGAGCCGGGACTTCGCGGCCAATCCCATCACCGACGCGACGATCGGTCCGGGCGGCGCGATCTCGACCACGATCGGTGTGCCGGCGACGCCGGGCGGCCATGCCGTCTCCGCCGACGGAACCATCGACGACGTCATCTACGGGACCAACCCGCTACAGTACCGGCCGTTCGACCCGGCGACAGACAGCTATAATTCCGCGCGGCCGCAGGATCTCCAGGGTGGTTTGAAGCGCGAAACCGCAAATCTCGTTGGTCACTACGAAATCACGCCCGAGATCACCGCATCGCTGCAGGTGCTGCTCAGTGACCGTCAGTCCGAACTGCAACTCGCACCGCAGATCGTCGGGCTGGCAGGGACCCTTAAAAACCCCGACGGATTCGTCGTGCCCGTCGGCGCTGGCGGGAACCCCTTCAACGAACCGGTCGAACTCGAGCGGGTGATGAACGAGGTGGGACCGCTGGAGACGGACGCCAACGGCTATACCTACCGGATCATAGCGGGCCTTGAGGGACAACTGGATCGCTTCGACTGGAAACTCTCATTCGACCGTGGAGAGAGCCGAACGACATACAGTATCCACAACTCGGTCAACCTGACCAAGGCGCTCCAGCTGGCCTCGTGCGTGCCGGGCACGGGTTGCATGTCGGCCGACTTCTTCGGACCCAATTCGTTGAGCGCCGCCGCCTCGGAGTACATCCGCTACACCGACGCTTCGCATTCCGACTACACCGAGGATGTCGGGCAGTTTTCGCTCAGGACCCAGTTCGGCAAACTACCGGGAGGCCCGATCACCGCCCGGCTGGGTGGAGAGCTCCGGTGGGAAACCGGCTACACCCATGTGGACCCTGTCGACCTGGCCGGCGACCAGGCCGCACCGGACACCGCCGACACCAGCGGCGGCTACAACTCCGAGGAGGCATATCTTGACGTCAGCTGGCCGCTCCTGGCCAACCTGCCATGGGTGCGCTCGCTCGATCTGGATACGGCCGTCCGCTACACCCACTTCAACCTGTTCGGCGGCTATCCGACCTGGAAGGTCTCCGCTTCCTATGCCCCCGACGAAGATATCCGCTTCCGCGCCACCGTCGGTCTGGCTCGGCGCCAGCCGGCGATCACCGAGGCATTCGCCGGCCTGTCGGCGGGCATCACTGCCGTCCATGACCCCTGCGACAGCGTTTCGGGACTGCTCGCCAATCCGGTGGTCGCCGCCAACTGCGCCGCCCAGGGCCTTTCCCCGCACTTCGTACAGAGCTCGCCGCTGATCAATATCGCCAGCGGCGGCAACCCGCATCTCGTGCCGGAGACGTCGCATAACGTGACAGTTGGCGTCGCGCTGACGCCCCGGATTGCGCCCGGTTTGACGGCGACGGCCGACTACTACCGATACGATATCGAAAACGCGATCGATTCCCTGGCCGACACCGACGCCAACTTCATTCCCGATACCTGCTACGAGAGCCCCAATCTCTCCAGCCCGCTTTGCTCGGTGATCCAGCGAACGGCGTCGGGGCCGAACGCCGGCCAAATCAACCGCATCCTGGCGCTGGATTCGAACATCGACTCCATTCTTACTGACGGCCTGGACTTCGACGTGGCCTATCACGCCTCTCTTGGGAGGGAGGTCACGTTCAATATGGATTGGCAGAGTAACTATCTGCTGAACTTCATCGTTGGGGCGGAAGGAACCTCGACGCAATATGCGGGATATTTCGCCAGCCTGGTGAACACTGGCAGCTATGCGCGCTTCAAGTCCTTGCTGGCGACGACGGTTCGCGCCGGGCCGTGGACGTTCGGCTGGCGCGTCCACTACATCGGCGGCGCGGCGGTCCTGGGTCAGGACCCGTCAGCGACGCCCTTCGCCTCCGCGCCCGCGGTCTGGTACCATGATCTGGTCGCCAGCTATCACCGGGGCCGGGTCACCTATACGGTCGGAGCCGATAATGTTTTCGACCGCAAACCGCCCATCCTGCTGGACGGCCAATCGAACACCAACCTCAACACCTATGACATAGACGGAATATTCGCCTATTTCCGGATTTCAGTCGCGCTCTAGCGGAGTCCAAAAATGCTCAGGGACATTTGGAGCGTTATGAGATTCGACATCTTTTTCGGGCGGGGCGATGCCGCTGCGACGGCTGCGCGTCGCGGTTCGTAGATCCACGACCGAAAACGGTCGTCGGGGGGCGCTGGGTTGTGCTCGACAACGTGCAGGAAAGTCGCGAAATGCCATACCTATCTCGCCGCAAGCCTTCCAAAGGCCCGAATCACACAGACGCAAGACTTGGCGCGTCTAAATGCGCGCTTCTCTATCGATCCTTTAGGATCGGCCAATCCGCCCAATTGATGCTAGTTGCCAGTCACCTTCATGCCGACCGGGTATTGGACGCGCAGTCGCCGTCACTGGGCCGGCGACGTCCATCCAACGCCGCATTCCGCTGGAAATGCGACTATGTCGCCAGGTCGCTTCTGCTAGGGCTGGGCATCGCGGGGTACGCTGGCATAGCGACCGCCCAGAGCGAGCCGCCCACCACCCTGTCTCGCGTCGACGTCATCGATCCCACCCCTCTGCCCGGCGCGCCGGTGACCCTGCAGGCGATTCCCAACAACGTCGCCATCCTGGGCGAGGCCGACATCGACCGAACGGGCATCCCCAGCCTTAGCGGCGCCATCCTCGAAAACGTCCCGTCGGCGACGATCAACGACACCGAAGGCAACCCCTTCCAGCCCGATATCCTGGTGCGCGGCTTCACCGCCTCGCCAGTGGCCGGAACGGCGGAAGGGCTGGCGGTTTATGTGAACGGCGCGCGCTTCAACGACGCCTTCGGCGACACGGTCAACTGGGACCTCATCGCGCCGCAGGCCATCGAAGGCGCCGATGTCGAAGCGTCCAGCCCGCTGTTCGGTCTCAATGCTCTCGGCGGTTCGCTCGACGTGCGGCTGAAGACAGGCTTTTCGGGCGCCGGCGACAATATCATGGCCTATGGAGGTTCTTTCGGTCGAGCTTCGGGCAGCTTCGAGTTCACTCGGCGCTCCGGGGCGTTCGCCCTCTATCTCACAGGCGATAACGCCCACGACGACGGGTTCCGTCAGACCGGCGCCTCCGATGTGCGACGCATCTATGTGGATCTGGGTTGGCGCGGCGAGGCGGCCGAAATCCACCTGAACGCCACCGGCGCCGACAATGTCCTCGGCAATCCCGGCGCCACGCCGGTACAGGCCCTGAACGCCAATATTTCCGACATCTTCACCGCGCCCAATTCCGTCACCAACCAGTACGCCGCGGTCAACCTCAACGGCGTCTTCAAGCTCAGCCCGGCCACGTCGGTTCAAGCGGTGGGGTATTTCCAGACACTTACCCAGCGCATTCCCAATGGCATCACCGAGGAGGTCGCCCCTTGCGATGACGGTACCGGCCTGCTGTGCAACGATGACGGTACGGTGGTCACCGGCATGGGCGGCCAGCCGGTGACGGATTTTTTGAACGGGGCCACCTATTCAGGGCTCAGCGTCCAGACCCTGGTGACCCACGCCTATGGCGCGTCAGCGCAACTCGTCAATTCCGGCAACCTTTTCAGCCGCCCCAACCGTTTCGTCGCCGGCGCCAGCTATGACGGTTCGGACAGCGTGTTCGCAGGCTACCAGGCGATTGGCGGCTTCGATCCCTGGTCGCGTGAATTTCTGGGGCCCGGCGTCATCCAGGACCAGCCGAGCGAGGGCGTCAATCCGGTGCGGGTGCTCGGCGTGACGCGGTTCTGGGGCGTGTTCGCCAGCGACACGATTACCCTGTTGCCGGGCCTGAACATCGACATCGCCGGCCGGTTCAACGACGCCCGGATCGGCCTGGAGGACCAACTCGGCGGTCCGGTCAACGGCCTGCACGACTATCGGCGCTTCAATCCCAGCGCAGGCTTTACATGGCGCGTCGCTCCATCGGTCCAGCTCTACGGCAGCTACGCGGAGACCAATCGGGCCCCGACTCCTCAGGAGATTTCCTGCGCCAGCGCCGCGACCCCTTGCAGTCTGCTGAATTTTTTCGTCGGCGATCCCGACCTGAAGCAGGTGGTGGCCCAGACATTCGGCGGCGGCCTACGCGGCGGGCCAAACCCATTTCTCGGGGGCCGGCTGACCTGGAACATCGACTACTATCACACCGCCGACAGCAACGACATCATCTTCCAGACCACTCCCCTCAACCCCAACCTCGCCTTCTTCAGCAACGCCGGCAGGACGCTGCGCCAGGGCGTCGAGGCGAGCCTGCGCTATCGGGGCCGACGCCTGAACGTCAGTCTTGGCTATGCCTACACCGACGCGACCTTTCGCACCCCCCTGCTGCTGAACAGCGGCAGCAATCCGGCCGCCGACGCCAACGGCAATATCCAGGTCGAGCCAGGCGACCATATCCCAGGCATTCCCACTCACCGCGTCAACCTGACCGTGAGCTATGATATGACCCGTGCCTGGACTATCGGCGGCTCGATCATCGCCCAGTCGAGCGCCTGGCGTTTTGGCGACGAGGCCAACCAGACCAAGCCTGTTGGCGGCTATGCGGTCGTCAACCTGAACACTGCCTTGCGCGTGACCAGTCGCATCACCCTGTTCGCCCTCGTCAACAACGCCTTCAATACCCGTTACGACACCTATGGCTCGTTCGGCCCGGTGGGCGACGTGCCTTGGCCGAACGTGCCCGGCGGTGTAACCGATCCACGAACAGCCAGCCCGGGAACGCCGATATCGGCCTACGGTGGCGTTCGAATTCGTTTCTGAGAGCGCCTACAGCTTATAACCTAGCCGCACCCACAGGGTCCGCGCGTTCAGCAGATAGAACGACTCACTGCCGAACTCGCTGGAGGTCACCGGGGGGCGTTCGTTCGTCAGGTTTTCGCCCTCAAGCGTGATCGAATAGCGCCCAAACCGATAGCCGACCGTGGCCGCCAGCGTCGCATAACCGCCGACAGGCGCGGTGTTCTCCTCATCAAGAAAGCGGCGGCCCACATAGTTCACGACCACGGTGGCGTTCAGGCCCCGGGGCGGTGAGTAAAGAATGCCGGCCGAGGCCAGGATGTGTGGCGAGAGCGGAAGCTGGTTACCGCCTACATCGACGCCCAGCCCCGTATCGGGATCGACGAACAGGTATCGGCTGTATTTGGCGTCATGATAGGCGAAGTTTGCCGCCATCGTCAGGTTCGGAGCCACTTCCCATTGACCCTCCAACTCGACTCCGCGCAGTTTCTCGCCGGCGGCGTTGGCCAGCGCGCCAGAGGGCGTGGGCACGACAAGGTTGTGGAAATTCAGCTGGAATATCTCGGCCTGAAGGCTTAGCCGCCCCCCATCGAGCGAGCCCTTCAATCCACCCTCGAAGCTCTGCGCCGTCTCGGGCAGCAACACATCGGGCGTGTAGTCAGGGCCAAAGTCGATTGCCGCGGGTTTGAACGCATTGCGGTAATCCACGTAGAGCACCAGCTCTTCCGCCCCTTTGCGCCACGCCTGATAGCTAACGCCAACAGTTTCGGTCGGTCGAACCTCCGTGCGGCTGGAGATTCCGCTCGCCAGGTCGGGTGGCGGCGTATTGAAGTCGCTGGCGATCTTGTGTTCGTAGGTCTCGTTCAGCCGCAGGCCCGCGGTTACGTCCAGACGGCTATCGGGCTTCCAGTCGAGCTGGGCGTACTGGCCGACGAAGATTCGCTTGTCGTTGACCGTGCCGATCTCGCTGACCGGGATCGCCGTGGTCGGCGGCGGGAGCACCGAGCCGTCGAGCGGCACGTTGTAGCCGCTGTTGCCGTTCAGCGTGATCTGCTTGCCGAGCCCATAAAGCAGATCAGCCCCGATGGTCAGCGTCGTGTCGCCGCCAAATTTGTTGGTCAGATGGGTATCGAAATAGTCGTCATCGATGTGGCGGGTCTGGTCCTGGCTGTCGGCGTCGCCGCTGAGGTCGGGGTGCAGGAAGGCGCGCACATCCCTGATGTCTGATCGGGCGAGCGACACCAATGTGTTCCAATCGCCCAGCGGCGTCGCCCGTTCATATCCAATCGACAGGTGGTATTCGTTTTGGTCGATCCGCGCATTGGCCGGGTTGAAGTTGGCGTTGATCGGCGTCAGGTCAGTCACGCCCGGGCCGATGCGAATGAGAGGGCTGGGCGGAACATCGCGCACGAAACTCAGATCGGCGTCAATGGTGAGCTTTCCCTGATTTGTATCGAGAGCGCCGCGATAAAGGACCCGGCCGTTGGAGACGTTTTCACGACTGTCCGCGAACCCCAGGCTCTGGCCGTCAACCGCTAGCGACTGCTTGTAGTCGCCGATTCGCGGCAGGACGAGCGACGCCGATCCTCGTGCGGAGCCATGGTTGCCGTAGGCGATATCGGCCTGGTTCGCCGCCTCGCCGGCGGGATAGTGAATTGCCTGCACCACGCCGACGAACGATGTCGCGCCGAACATTACCGGCGCGGACCCTTTCAGCACCTCGACACGCTCGACGTCGTTCAT
>JANXTX010000316.1 GCA_025352165.1 Caulobacteraceae bacterium
GAGCCTCGTCTTTGCGGTCCGCACAGCGACATTTTTCGCGCCGATGGGCGTCGGCGTACAGGAGGCGGCCTATGCGCTGATCGGGCCGATCTTCGGCCTCGGACCGGAAATGTCGCTTGCGCTGTCACTGATCAAGCGGGCCCGGGAATTCGCCATCGGTCTGCCCGCGCTGCTTGTCTGGCAGGGCATGGAGGGACGGCGGCTGCTCGCCGCCCGGGACGCGGCCTAGCCTAGCGAGGGCGGCGAGTTCGTCACGGTCCCGGGGTCGGCCGGCGGTGACGCGGGCGTCGGCGTATCCGGGACTGACTCGCCTATGTCGGGCAGGTTGCCCGGCGAGATACCGTCCCCATGAATATCGCTTTCGCGTTTCTGCAGATAGGTCGATCGCAAGGTCGCATAGGGATCGGCCGCATCGCCGAACAGCGCCTGCAGATCATCTTCCGATCTTGCGCGCAGGTCGATGTCGCGGGTCAGGCCCGTGGAGAGCGACACCTCGGTGCGATAGGCATAGTTGACCAGATGCACAGGGTCGGCAACGATGTCCACGGCTGACCCGAACATATCGCGAAGCGTCGTTGGACCGGCCAAGGGCAGGAAAAAGTAGGGCCCAGGCCCGACGCCGTAGCGCCCAAGCGTATCTCCAAAACCATTCGCTCGGTGAGGCATCTTCAGTTTGGCGCCAACATCTATCAGACCGGCAAGTCCGATCGTGGAGTTCACGGCGAACCTTGCGGTCGCCGTGGCGGCACGGCGGGGCCTCAGCTGAAGGACTCCGTTAAACGCGGCCAGCGGCTCGGTCAGGTTGGTGACCAGATTGTGGATTCCCTCGCCGATCGGTCCGGGCGTCAGCAGTTTGTACAGGTGAGCCAGCGGACCGACGAAGTAGCGATCGAGGGTTGCTTCGATCTTGAAGCCGACGCGGTTGAATTTCTCGAAGGGGTCGTCAGGTGTCGCGGTGGAGGTCTGAGCGGTCACATGCGCACCGGCGATCGCGGGAACTCCGATTGCGATCGCCAGGGCGCCGCAGGCAGCGAGTATCGATGAACGCACGCTCAACTCCTTGTTCGACCCTGCATATTCTGGCGTTACGCGGCGGTTCAATGGAAACCATGCTAATCGAGCAATGAATCGAACGCGAGACTACGAGGCGCACCTGACTGATTCCCCACCAATCACCGCTTCCATGACCTCACTGTTCGCGCGCCTCGTGGCATTTGCGATCAAGAGGGCGTGGCTCTCGGCCGCCGTCGGCCTGCTGCTTGGGGCTGCCAGCGTGACCTACGCCGTATCGCATTTCGCGATGACGACGGACACAGATCAGCTGCTCTCGAAGTCGCTGCCCTATCTCAAGCGTGGCGCGGCGTTCGACCGACTGTTCAATCCCGAAGGCGACAGGTTGGTGATCGTCGTTGACGGCGTTACGCCCGAGCTGGCCGAAGGCGCCGCCGGTCAGCTGGCGAGCAAGCTGTCCGGACGGCCTGATCTGTTCCGGAATGTCTATCGTCCTGACGCGGACCCGTTCTTCCAGCGAAACGGCCTGCTGTTCGAGACAATGCCGAATGTGCGCACCACGCTGGATCAATTGATCCGGGCGCAGCCCTTCCTGGGGCCTCTGGCGTCCGACCCTAGCCTCCGCGGCCTGATGAAGACGCTGTCGACCACGCTGCAGGGCGTGACGAGCGGCCAGGCAACGCTTGGCGAACTGGATCGCCCGATCACGCGCCTCGCTGAAACGCTGGACCTCGTACGCGCCGGACGACCGGCCTATTTTTCCTGGCAGACGCTGATCTCGGGAAAGGCGGCCGATCCCCGCACCCTGCGCCATGTAGTGCTGGCCAGTCCGGTGCTCGACTATGCCAAGCTGCAGCCGGGCGCCGACCCGAGCGCATTCGTACGGCAAAACGCGCGGTCCCTTGGCTTTGATGCCGCGCATGGCGTGACGGTGCGATTGACCGGCCCTGCACCTCTTCAGGACGAGGAGTTCGGTTCGTTGAGCGAGGGCATCGGATTGATCGCCTTCCTCGCAATCGCGGCGATCATCACCATGCTGTGGATGGCGGTCCGTTCGCCAAGACTGATCGCGGCGATCCTGGTCACCATGCTGATCGGACTGACCGCCGCCACGGTTATTGGCCTGATCGTCTTTCACCGTTTCAACGTCATCTCGGTCGCCTTCATCCCGCTATTCGTCGGACTGGGCATCGACTTTGGCATCCAGTTCACCGTGCGGTTCCGCGCCGAACTTGCCGCGGGCAGGCCCTTGCGCAAAGCCCTGGTTGCGTCTGGAGATGGCATGGGACGGTCGCTCACATTGGCGGCAACCGCGATCGCATCTGGCTTCCTGGCCTTCGCGCCGACAAACTATGTGGGCGTCTCGCAGCTGGGCGTGATCGCCGGCCTCGGCATGTTCATCGCCCTTGCCCTGAACCTCACGGTGCTGCCGGCGCTGATCGCGCTGTTCAGTCCGACGACCATGACTCTGGAGCCCGATCGCGGACAGCTGGAAGCGCTCGACGCATTCATGCTGGGGCGTCGGCGTCTGGTGGTGGGCGTGGGCGTCGGCGCGGCCCTGGTGTCCGCCGCGCTGCTGCCGCTGCTGCATTTCGATTTCAATCCGCTGCACCTGAAGAATCCAAAGTCGGAGTCGGTGGCGACGCTGCTCGACCTGATGCGCGATCCGGACCAGTCGCCTAACACGCTGGAGGTCACCGCGCCGTCGCTGCAGCA
The DNA here is from genome assembly GCA_025352165.1 of Caulobacteraceae bacterium. Taxonomy (GTDB): domain Bacteria; phylum Pseudomonadota; class Alphaproteobacteria; order Caulobacterales; family Caulobacteraceae; genus Acaudatibacter. Next base: position 2,728 of record JANXTX010000316.1, read on the forward strand.
GGCAAACGTGATCGCCGATCGCCTCTCTCGGCTGTCGACGGTGCGCGAGACCCGCACGGTCAGCAGCTTTGTACCCGGCGATCAGGAAGAAAAGCTGGCGGCGATCAGCGACGCTTCCACATTGCTGGACCTGAGCCTCAACCCGATCGTGACGGAGCCCCCGCCCAGCGATGCGGAAGTTGTATCGGCGCTGCGGCAGACCGCGGCCGATCTGCGCGGAGCCGGCGCACAGACGCTGGGGCCGGCGGCCAACACCGCGATGCGTCTGGCCGATTCCCTGGATTGGCTGGCGGCGGCGCCGGCGGCAAAACGAGAGCAGGTCGCCAACATCCTGATGCCAGGCCTGAATGTGGTTCTCGACCAGACACGAGCCGCGCTGCAGGCCTCGCCGGTGACTCTGGCGACGCTGCCGCCCGAGCTTTCCCGCGACTGGCTGGCGGCGAACGGCAAGGCGCGAGTATCGGCGATCCCTCGCGGCGACTCCAACAACAATGACGTGCTGACGCGGTTCATCGATCAGGTCACAGAAATGGCGCCCGACGCCACCGGTACGCCGATCGGCACAAGAGAAGGTGGCCGTGTGGTCGCCGGCGCCTTCGCCGAGGCCGGCGTGCTGTCGTTCATCGCCATCACCCTGCTACTCTACGCGGTGCTGCGGCGAACGCGGGATGTCGCCATCACCATGGCGCCGATCGTGCTGACCGGCCTGCTGACGATGGGGACCTGCGTGGTGATCGGTCAGCCACTCAATTTCGCCAACATCATCGCCCTGCCACTGCTGTTCGGCATCGGTGTGGCGTTCCATATCTATTTCGTGCTGGCCTGGAGGAGTGGCGGCGAGCATCTGCTGCAGTCGAGCCTGACGCGCGCGGTGTTCTTCAGTGCGCTGGCGACCGCCACCGGCTTCGGCAGCCTGTGGGCCTCAAGTCACCCGGGAACCGCCAGCATGGGCAAGCTGCTGATGATCTCGCTGGTCTGGACCCTGGTCTCGGCCCTGCTGTTCCAGCCGGCGTTGATGGGACCGCCGCCGCAGGACCGTGAAAAGGCCTACTGAAGCAGCTTCTCGGCGGTCGAATTCAGGTGTGCGAGCAGGCCCTTGGCGCCGCCGGAGGCCAACGGCTCATGGAAATCCGAGCGCCGCGTGGTCAACTGGCTGATCGAGTCGTAGTAGACGTCGATGATCTTCCAGGCCCCACCCGTCTGCCGCATGCGATAGATCAGCTGGACAGTTCTGGAGCCTGAAATCAAACGGCTTTGCACGATCTTGTCCGCACCCCGGGTGGTGACATTCGGGTCGATCTCGAACTTCTGACCGCTGAACTTGTCGAAGTTGTGAGCATAGCTGGCGGTCGAAAGCCGGGTGAAACCGGCGATCAGCGCCTGATGGTCGGCGTCCGACATCGTCGTCCACGCGGGGCCCACCGCGAACTGCGTCATCACCGGCAGGTCAAAGGCCCCCTGGACCACGGGGGCAAGCTTGTGGAAGCGCCCCTTGGGACCAAGTGCGGGACCTTCCTTCAGCGTATCGATCAGAGACTGGTCAAAGGCCTCGATGCGCGCGGCGGCAGGGTCGGACTGTGCCGCCATCGAGGAGGTCGCCGGTGCGGCGAGGGCCAGCGCCATCACCAATCCGGCGATGCCTTTGATTTGTCCGAATGTTTTCACGACGACTCTCGGGTATGATTGAACGGAGCACGGAAATGGTGGTCAATCATGGCCATCTCAAGTCGCGCATCGCTCAGCCATAGTGAAAGACGCACAACTTGTTGCCGTCGAGGTCACGGAAATACGCGCCGTAAAACGTGTCTCCGCGCAGGCCCGGCGCGCCCTCATCAGAGCCTCCGGCGGCCAGGGCGGCGGCGTGAACGGCATCGACGATTTCGCGTGATCTGGCGGTGAGCGCCACCATGGTTCCATTGCCGCCAGTCGCCGGCATGCCATCGAACGGCTTGCAGATCCCGAGCATCGGTCCCTCACCCGGGCCGCCATAGCCTTGCATGGTCTCGCCAGACATGGTCCGCTCGGCCCCGAGCGGGGCCAGCACAGCGTCATAGAATGCCTTGGCCTTCTCGAAATCATTGCTGCCCAGCGTCACATAGCCGATCATAGCTTTTCCTCCGAAACCGGGCCCCTTCAAATGACAAATTCAGCGTCTCCGCAAGCTGGCAACGCCGATCAGATCGAGTACTGGAACGCATCGGCCGGCAATACCTGGGCGACAATGAGCGATCGGCTGGACAAGATGATCGGGCCGGTTGGAAAGGCCGCGATGGCGGCTCTGGCGCCCGGACAAGGCGAGAAGGTGATCGATATCGGTTGCGGGTGCGGCCAGACCACGCTCGAACTGGCGAGGCGTGTCGGGACCGCCGGTCAGGTCATTGGCGCGGACATCTCCGCGCCAATGCTGGGGGTCGCCAGAGAGCGCGCGGCACAGGCGGGAATGGAACAGGTGAAATTCCTGGAAGGCGACGCGCAGGTGTTCGCCTTTGAAACGGGCGCGGTCGACGCAGTGTTTTCTCGCTTCGGCGTGATGTTTTTCGCCGACCCGGTGGCGGCGTTCGCCAATATCCGCATGGCGCTGGCTCCACATGGCCGGCTGGCGTTCTGCTGCTGGCGGGCAATGAGCGACAACCCGATCATGACCCTGCCGATGGCCGCCGCACTGCCTCTGCTGCCTGAGCTCCCTCCCCCGCCCGACCCGCTTGCACCAGGCCCGTTCGCCTTTGCCGACCGCGACCGGCTGGCTGGAATCCTGTCCGCGGCCGGCTTCCACGACATCCGGATAACGCCGTATGATCAAGGACTTACCAGCGGCGATCTGGATGAGACGATCGACACCTCGATGAGGATCGGGCCGCTCGGGCGCCTGCTCAATGAGCGGCCCGAACTTCGTGAGAGCGTCGTCGGCGCGGTCCGCAAGGCGCTGGTCCCCTATCAGACCGACACCGGAGTCTACCTCGACTCCGCCACCTGGATCGTAACCGCACGCAAGGAGCCCGCCGCATGATCGAACAGCAGATCGATATCCCGACAAAGGACGGAAAAACCACCACTTTCATCTGCCATCCGGAGCGGGAGGGACCCTACCCGACGATCCTGTTCTATATGGACGCACCGGCCATTCGCGAGGAACTCCGCGACATGGCCCGCCGGCTGGCCAGCGTTGGTTACTATGTCATGCTGCCAAATCTCTACTACAGATCAGGCGTCATGGAGTTGGCCGACCTCGGCATTACCGACATGGACGCCTGGCGGGCCAAGATGTTTGAGTTTATGGAGTCACTAACCATGACGATGATCATGGAGGATACCGACGCGCTGCTCGCCTATGCCGAAAATCAGAGCGCGGCAGACACCCGCCGGGTCGGATGCGTCGGCTATTGCATGAGCGGGCAGTATTCGGTCAACGCCGCCGCACGATATCCCGAGCGCATCTTTGCCGCAGCATCGATCTATGGCGTGCGGCTGGTGACCGACAAGGACGACAGCCCCCACCTCGCCCCGGCGAAGACAGGCGCGGAACTGTATTTCGGCTGCGCGGAGACCGACCACTGGGCGCCGCCGGAAATGGTCGAGGCGCTACGGACGGCGATGGCCGGAAAGAATGCGGAGGTGGAACTCTATCCCGGGGTCGAGCACGGCTTCGCGTTCCCGCAACGCCCGGTCTACAACAAGCAGGCGGCGGAGCGACATTGGGAACGATTGTTTTCGCTGTTCCACCGACGCCTGCAGGCCTGATCCCATCACCGAAATGCGGACTTAACCCCATGATTGATCTACATTTTTGGCCGACCCCGAACAGCAAGAAAGTGACCATTCTGTTGGAGGAGTGCGGCCTGCCGTACAACATCGTCCCCTGCAACATCGGCCGGGGCGATCAGTTCGAGACGTCGTTCCTGGCGATCAGCCCCAACAACCGCATGCCGGCGATCGTCGATCACGAACCGGCCGACGGTGGCCCGCCGATCTCGGTGTTCGAGTCCGGCGCCATCATGATGTACATCGCTGAAAAGGCGGGGAAATTCCTGCCACAGGATGTCCGTGGCAAGTACCAGGTCACCCAATGGGTGATCTGGCAGATGGCCAACCAGGGCCCAAAGAGTGGCGAGTGCGGGCATTTCCTGCGACTGAAAGACACCCAGGGCGACCAGTCTTACGCGGTGCGCAGGTTCACCGACGAGGTCAACCGGATGTTCGGGGTGATGAACAACCAGCTCTACCAGCACAGGTATATGGCCGGCGACGACTATACGATCGCTGATATGATCTGCTATCCGTGGACGGTGAACTGGAAAGCCTTCGGGCAGGACATCGAGGAGTTCAAGCACTTCAAGCGCTGGTTCGAGGAGATGGAAGCCCGCCCGGCGGTTGCGCGAGGCATGGCGGTGACGGTGGGACCGGTCGAGGACCCCGCCTCACTGTCACCCGAAGAGATCGCGCGCCGCACAAAACTTCTTTATAATCAACGTGCACGGCCGGCGCCCGACGCCTGAGTAAGATGATGCAGGACGATGCCGCTGGTGACCGCGACATTCAGCGAGTCGAAGCCTCCGGCCATCGGAATGCTGACAGTATCGCTGCGCTGAAGGACTGAGTCCGGCAGTCCGTGGCCCTCCGCGCCAAGCAACAGGGCCGTGCGTGCCCTCGGCTGCAGGTCGACCAGCGGCATGCGGCCGGAAGGACTTAGCGCCACGGTGGCAAAGCCGTGGCGTTCCAGCAGTGCGAGCGCATCCTCGTCCGGCGAAAAGCGGGCGAACGGCACGGTCAGGACGCCGCCGACCGACACCCGGATCGCCTTCCTGTACAGAGGATCACAACAGGCTCCGTCGACCAGAACAGCTGAAACGCCGAACGCCGCTGCATTCCTGAAGATGCCGCCGATGTTGTCGTGGTTGGAGACGCCAAACAAGGCCAGCACGATGCTCGGCGTTGGTAAACCCGCCAGCAACTGGCTCGCATCTATCTCGGCGTTCCTTATACCGAACGCGAGAATGCCGCGATGGATGTTGAAGCCGACAATGGCGTCCATCACCGCCTGACCCGCGGCATAGATGGGCGCCTGGCCTTCGAATGGCGCGAGAAGTTCGCCCAGACGCTCCACACGGCCGCGCTCGATCAGCAGGGACCGGGTCCGGTGCAGCCGGCCGCGGCCGAGAACGCGCAGGACCACCTCGCCCTCGGCGATGAAGCCACCATGCCGGCCGGCTACATCGCGCTCGCGCACCTCGCGGTAGGGGGCGATACGCGGGTCTTCTGGATCGTCGATGGCGATGATGTCGGGCAAGGTTGCGACTTATCCCACCAACCCGCGAGAGAAAACAATGGCTTGGCGATCAGCCGCGGCGGGTCGACTGGCTATTGATGAGATATTCCATTGCCTTGGGGGTGAGCACGAAACGGTCCTCTTCCGCGTCGATTGGCGGTGGAACCAGCGCAAGTGGAGGTGGCCCGCCGTCAAGTACACGGAAGATCACATCGTCGATCTCATCCCAAATGACAGCAACGTCGGCCATCCGCGCCGCATCGTCGCCGGCCCGCTCGCGTAGATCCGGGTCCCCCAGACAATCGGGGCTGAAGCGCAACAGTATCCGGCCACCGCCCAGGTCGTCGCGTAAATCCGCGTACTCGAGCACGAGGTCAATGAGGGCGGCGGAGGGCGGCGCGCGACGGCGCGAAAGGGATTTCGGCTGCCCCTTTGGGCGCCTGGAAGGCGAACGAAGGTGGAATTTCGGCGCTGCCATGACTTGATCCTTGGGTTATCGGCAAATCATGAGATACCTGGCGCCTGCGACAGAATCGGACGTAGCGAAAAATGCGGCATGAATTGGCAGGCAGGGTGCTGAAACTCGCGCGGATGCTGGCCGCATCCGCCGAAGGGCTGACCCTGGACGAAATGGCGCGCGGCCTGGAAATCGGCCGACGAACGGCCGAACGCATGCGCGACGCAGTCCGCGAGCTGTTCCCGGAGATGGAGGAGATCGACGATCCGCCAACCCGGCGCTTCCGGATTCCAGGTGGGCTCGACGGGATTTTCCAAAGCCCTAGCGCCGAGGAACTTGCCGCCCTGCGCAGCGCCGCCGAGGTCCTTGAAAGCGCCGGCGCGGGACCTCGGGCAGAGCTATTGCGGGGACTGGAACACAAGATTCTGTCGGCCGTTCGCGCGCCCGCGCGGCGGAGGCTCGCGCCGGATCTCGAGGCCCTGGTGCAGGCCGAAACCATCGCCGTCCACGCCGGGCCGCGACCATTCGAGGACGGCGTGGTGCTGGGCACCGTGCGCGAGGCGATCAAGTCGCTGATGTCGCTGAGCTTCATCTACGACGGCGGCAGCACGCCGGGACGCCGTCGGACGGTGACGCCGTACGGGGTGCTGTTCGGACGCAGCAACTATCTGGTGGCGGCCGAGGTAGAGGGAGAGCCACGGTCCTGGCGCTTCGACCGCATGCGCGAGGTCAGGCTCGGCGATACGCCCGCCGCCGCGCCCGAGAGCTTCTCACTGGCCGATTTTGCTCAGGAAAGTTTCGGCATCTACCATGGCTCCATGGAGGACGTCGTGCTGCGGGTGCTGCCGGAGCGCGCGGCCGACGCGCTGGCCTGGCGGTTCCACGTCAATCAGGTGGTCGAGCCGCTGGAGGACGGGAGCGTGCGGATATCGTTCCGGGCGGGCGGCATGCTGGAGCTGGCGTGGCATCTGTTCACATGGTCGGACGCGATCGAGGTGCTGGCGCCGGAGAGCCTCAGGTTACTCTTGGTTGAAGAACTGGAGAAGGCGCTGAGGCGGCATCGGTAGGCGGGGCCAATGCGGCGGCGACGGCGTCTTCGACCTTTTCCAGCCAGATGAATTCCAGCTTGTCGCGGGCCTCCTGGGGGATGTCGTCGAAGTCGGGGCGGTTACGGGCAGGGAGCATGACGCGGGTGAGGCCCGCGGCCGCGGCGGCGACGACCTTTTCCTTGATGCCGCCGACGGGGAGGACCAGGCCGCGCAGGCTGATCTCGCCGGTCATGGCGGTGTCGCTGCGGCTGGGGCGGCCGGTGAGTAGCGAGGTCAGCGCCATGAACATGGCGACCCCGGCGCTCGGTCCGTCCTTTGGCGTGGCGCCGGCGGGGACATGGACGTGGATGTCATTGCGGTCGAAGTCGGCGGGATCGACGCCCAGTTCGGCGGCGTGGGTCTTGACCAGGCTCAGCGCCGCCTGGGCGCTCTCGCGCATGACATCGCCAAGCTGGCCGGTGAGGATCAGCTTGCCATTGCCGGCCATCTTTGCAGCCTCGACGAAGAGAATTTCCCCTCCGACCGGGGTCCAGGCCAGCCCCGTGACGACACCAGGCACGCTGGTGCGCATGGCGACTTCGCTGCTGAAACGCTCGGGGCCTAGCAGGTCATGAAGGTCGTCGAGTTTGATATGCACGCGCTCGGCGGCGCCCTCGGCAATTTGCACGGCGATGTGGCGCAGGGCGCGGCCGATCTCGCGTTCGAGGTTGCGAACGCCGGCCTCGCGCGTGAAGGCGGAGATGATCCGCACAAGGACGTCATCGTCGATCTCGACCTGTTCGGGCTTGAGACCGTTGGCCTCCAACTGGCGGCGGACCAGATAGCGGCGGGCAATCTGCAGCTTTTCGCCGGGCGTGTAGCCGGCCAGCGAGATGATCTCCATGCGATCGCGCACCGGGCCGGGGATGGTGTCGAGCACATTGGCGGTGGCGATGAACACCACCCGGCTGAGGTCGAACGGCACTCCGAGATAGTTGTCGCGGAAGGTGGCGTTCTGCTCGGGATCGAGCACTTCCAGCATGGCCGAAGACGGGTCGCCGTGGACGCCCGAGCCCAACTTGTCGATCTCGTCGAGCAGCATGACGCAGTCGCGTGATCCGGCGCGGCGGATGGCCTGGACGATGTTGCCGGGTAGCGCGCCCAGATAGGTGCGGCGGTGGCCGCGGATCTCCGCTTCGTCGTGCACGCCGCCGAGGCTGAGGCGGACGAACTTGCGGCCCATGGCGCGGGCGATCGACTGGCCGAGCGAGGTCTTGCCGACGCCGGGCGGGCCCTGGAAGCAGAGGATTGGAGCGCGGCTGTCGGGGGCCAGCTTGCGCACCGCCAGGTATTCGACGATGCGGCGCTTGATCTTTTCGAGGCCATAGTGGTCCTCGTCGAGGATGCCGCGCGCCTCACCAATGTCGATCGGCGGCGGCGGCGGGCAGGCCCACGGCAGATCGACCAGCCAGTCGAGATAGGTGCGGATCATGCTGTATTCGGCGGCGGCGTCGGGCGTGCGCTTCAGTCGCGCCAGCTCCTTGCGGGCCTGCGCGTCGGCCTCGGTGGGCATCTGCGCCTTGTCGATCGCGGCGAGAATCTCGGCGGCGTCCTGGGCGGCGACATCGCCCTCCCCTTCCCCCAGCTCCTTCTGGATGGCGGCGAGTTGTTCGCGCAGCAGGCCCTGGCGCTGGCGCTCGCTCAGGGTGGCGTTGGTCTGCCGGCCGATTTCGGCGGACAGACGCAGCACGTGCAGGCGCTGGATGAGGATCGCCGAGACCTTGTCCAGGCGGTCCTTGAGTTCGAGCGTCTCCAGCACCTCCTGTTTGTCGTCGGGCCTGGCGTCCATGTAGGCGGCGGCCATGTCGGCGAGCGCGCCGGGGGAGGCGATCGAGGCGACGGTCTGGCGCAGCTCGGCCGGAGCCTGCGGCACAAGGTCGAGGATCTCCAGCGCCTGGGCGCGAAGGTTGATGAAGCGAGCCTCGATATCGGCGTCGGCGGTGGTCGGCTCGGTCAGCAGTTCACCACGAGCGACGAGATAGGGCCAGCCGTCGACGAATTGCGAGACGTGGAAGCGCTGCACGCCCTGGCAGATGATGTGGTGCTCGCCGTTGGGCGCGGTCACGTAGCGCAGGATGTTGGCGACGACGCCGACAGTGTGCATGCCGCCGGGCGCGGGGTCGGCCTGGGTCGGGTCGCGCTGCAGCAGCACGACGATCTGGCGCTGCTCGCGCACGGCCTGCTGAGCCGCCGCGATGGCGACCGGTCCGCCGATGACGATCGGCAGCACGATCTGCGGGAACAGCACCATGCCGCGGATTGGCACTATGATGAAGGCGTCGGTGGGCGGAGAGGCCGGCGCTTCCTGCACCGGAGCCGCGGTGGCAATCGGTTCGGCGGTATCCATCAGGCGACCTTTCGCAGGCTGACGACAAGGCAGCCATTGAGCACCTGGCGCTGGATCTGATCGTAGCGGCCCTGGGGAAGGCTGACCCGCCGCTCGAACCGGCCCTGCGGCAGCTCCAG